>JAIFMF010000077.1 GCA_020048635.1 Desulfobacula sp.
ATGGCTGGAAAAGGGTCGTCCCTATCTGAAACGCCCGTTGATCTGTAAGGACATTCAACTCACGGCAGAAGAGATCATGGAGAGTTATGTCTCCTTTCATTCCGATCTGCTGGAGCAGACCGGCAGCCGCACCCCCCCTTTATTGCCGTCTGAGTACACATTGGTTGAAAAACAGATGAAAAAAATCGGACGGAATGAAAAATGCCCCTGCGGCAGTGGTAAAAAATATAAAAAATGCTGCGCGCTACAGCCAACGGATTCAAAAAAACCTGATTTATAATATCGTAATCGCATCATTATAAGTGGTCAGAGATTCAAGGCCCTTGTCTGTTACGAGCAATGTATTTTCAATGCCCACCACCCCTTTTCCCGGTATCACCAGTTTGGGTTCCAACGCTATGATCATGCCTTTTGCAAGGGCAAGGGCCTGACCTTGAGCAATAAACGGGAATTCATCCAGTTCAAGGCCGATGCCGTGGCCGGTAAACCGGATTCGTCTTTCACTGGCGCCCATGAAATAATCTTTATATCCTTTGGCTTCTGCATCAGAGATCATCATGTCATAAATTTCCCCTGCACTGACTCCGGGGATGGCTTTCTGCCTGACCCTTTCCTGGATTTCCAGCATGGCCTCATGGGCCTTTAAGAGATCATCCGAAAGGCTGCCGAGAGAAAATATCCGGGTATGGTCACTGGTATAGCCGTTGAGGACGAACACATAATCCACGAGAACGGGTTCGTTGCGTTTGATGATATTAAATCCCGGTCCCTGGGCAATGCTGGGGTTAATTCCCATGCCGCCCGTGGGGGAGGCAAAGGAGCTTGGAACCGCGGCTCCCGGTCCTGCCATGATATGGCCGTAGAAAAGATCATTGTCCCACATCCGCATCCGGATGAGACCCTGGTGCCCCAGGCTTCTGGCATAGGCCTCCAGCATTCCTGCAAATTCGATTTCAGTTAATCCCTCCTTGATCAGATCCGGCACTTTTGCGGCTACCTTATCGGCCATCCGGGAACTTTCCCGCATGAGACTGATTTCATAGTCGGATTTGACGGCGCGCTGAAGGCGGATTTCCGGGGAGATATCCATGGGTTTTGAACCGGAAAAAATTTTCTGAAATAAAAAATACTGGTTGGCGGAAAGGACATCCAGTTCAAGACCCAGGGTTTTTGGAACCCTGTACCCGAATTCGACCAGAGTAGACGGGATGTCTTTTGGGCTGACAAGAGATATCACCTGTTCAAGACCGGACTCCACCTTTGCCCGCTCAAAATCCTTGAAGATCATGAGCAAGGGTTTGCCTTGAACGGGGACGTAAAGCCAGCCCTGCTGAGCTGTGCCGGAATAATAGAACATGTCGGCTTTCTGCAGAATCAAGGCCCCATCCATATGACTGTTTTCAAGTCTTTTCTGAAATGCGGCAATCCTTGTCTGCTGTTCTGGCTCAGGCGTGGTTCGGTTGAATCGGGTCATCTGGAATCATTCACTTTTTTTTTAACCATGAAGCTCATGAAGACCATGAAGTTTGCTGTCTTCATGTCCTTCATGGTTATAATAAATCCGGCATTCCATCCCGGGAACGGTCACTTTCTATTTATAATCGTAAAACCCTTTTCCGGTTTTTCTTCCCAGCCAGCCGGCTTCCACATACTTTCTAAGGAGCGGGCAGGGTCTGTATTTGGAATCCTTAAATCCATTGTAGAGAGTATCCATAATGGCCAGACAGGTGTCAAGGCCAATGAGGTCTGCCAGAGCCAGGGGGCCCATGGGATGGTTGGCGCCAAGCTGCATGACCGTATCAATATCTTCTTTCTTTCCTACACTCTGATAGAGGCAGAATATGGCTTCGTTGATCATGGGCATGAGGATTCGGTTGGCGATAAAGCCAGGGAAATCATTGGCTTCAGCCGGGGTTTTTCCGAATTTTTCACTGAGCTTCCAGGTCAGATCAAAGGTTTCTTTGGATGTGGCAAGGCCCTTGATGACTTCAACCAGCTTCATCACGGGCACTGGATTCATGAAATGCATGCCGATGACCTTGTCCGGCCGGGAGGTTCTGGCGGCAATTCTTCCGATGGGGATGGAAGAAGTATTGGTGGACAAAATCACATGGGACGGACAGATTTTATCCAGGTCTTCAAAAATTTTAAATTTTAAGTCTTCTCTTTCCACAGCCGCCTCAACCAGAAAATCCACAGATGCCATGTCCTTTAAATCCGTGGTGGTTTTGATCCGGCCAAGAATACCCTTCATATCGGCTTCAGAAATTTTTTCTTTTTTCACCATCCGGCCAAGGTTGTTTGATATAGTGGCAACCCCCTTGTCGCAGAATTCCTGTTTGATATCACTCATTAATACTTCAAGGCCGGCAGCGGCTGCAACCTGGGCAATGCCGTTGCCCATCTGGCCGGACCCGATCACTCCGAATCGTTTAACTTCCATGTTTTTCTCCTTATCGATGCTCTACTTAATTAAATCGTTTAAATTCAATATGCCCTTTTCGGCAGTTATCCGTCATATCACCTGTTGATCACAAGTGCAACAGCTTCTCCACCCCCAAGGCAAAGAGAGGCAAGACCTTTTTTTACATCCCGCTTGATCATTTCATGGATCAGGGTGGTCAGAACCCTGGCCCCGCTGGCGCCGATGGGATGGCCCAGGGCCACGCTGCCGCCGTTGACGTTTACCTTGGCAGGGTCCAGTTCCAGGACTTTGTTGATGCCTGCGGAACTACCGGAAAAGGCTTCGTTGATTTCAAAAAGATCAATATCAGAAATAGAAAGGCCTTGTTTTTTCAAAACTTTCGGTATGGTATAGATGGGAGCCATAAGCACATATTTCATATCTATGCCATAGGAGGCCTGGGAGCCGATGGTCGCCAGGATGCTACATCCCAGTTCCTTTGCCTTTTTTTCGCTCATGATGACCAGGGCTGATGCGCCGTCGCTGATAATGGAGGCATTTCCGGCTGTCCCTACCCCGTCTTTTTTAAATGCAGGTTTCATCTTTGAAAGGGCTTCAAAGCTGGTTTCCTGGGGGCATTCATCCGTATCAAAGATCAGAGGATCACCCTTTCTCTGGGGCACTTTCACCGCAACGATTTCATCTTTGAACCGGCCCGAGGCAATGGCTGCCAGGGCTCGTTTGTAGGATTCCGCCGCAAACTGATCCTGTTCAAGTCTGGATACATTCCATTTTTCACAGCAAAGTTCATTGGACATGCCCATGTGAAAATCATTGATCACATCCCAGAGCCCATCATGGACCATGTGGTCTTCGATTTTGCCGGGCCCCATGCGAAACCCGAACCTTGCCTTATCCATATAGTAAGGGGCCATGCTCATATTTTCCATGCCGCCGGCAATCACGACTTCGGCATCCCCGCACTGGATGGCCTGGGCCGCCAGCATCACGGCTTTCAGGGAGGACCCGCAGACTTTGTTCACGGTGATGGACTCCACATCCCAGGGAAGGCCTGCCTTGACGGCAGCCAGCTTGCCCGGATTCTGGCCGTATCCGCAGGGCAGAACCATGCCCATGATGCATTCATTGACTTCTTTATCCTCAATCCCTGCTCTCTTAACGGCTTCTCTTACCACATGAGCGCCGAGGTCTGTTGCCCCAATGGTGCTGAGGGTTCCGCCGAAACTTCCCAGCGGGGTCCGGACCGCACTGACAATAACCGCTTTATTCATATTTAAATGTCTCCTTGTATTTGGTTTATGTTGTATTCCTTCATTACATATTTCTTCTATATTTTCCACCCACTTCGTAAAGGGCCTTGGTGATGGTGCCAAGGCTGCACACCTGAACGGTCTCCATCAATCTTTCAAACATATTGCCGTTGCTGAGAGCTGTTTGTTTAAGTTCTTCAACCGCTTTCCCGGTTTTGTCTCCATGCCGCTCCTTAAAGGCGTTCAGCCTTGCAAGCTGGGCATTTTTCTGCTCTTCTGTGGACCTTGAAAGCTCCAGGTGATTGGCCATTTCAGCATAGTCGGCATCCGGGTCCTGGAAAGTGTTGACCCCGACAATGGGAAGGCCGCCGGAATGTTTTAAATGTTCATACAGCATGGACTCTTCCTGGATTTTACCGCGCTGGTAACCGGTCTCCATGGCCCCTAAGACCCCTCCCCGTTCCGTGATGCGTTCAAATTCAATGAGGACAGCTTCTTCCACGAGATCGGTCAACTCATCCACGATGAAGCTGCCCTGCAAGGGATTTTCATTTTTGGCCAGTCCCCATTCCCGGTTGACAATGAGCTGGATGGCCAGGGCTCTCCTGACCGATTCTGTCGACGGCGTGGTAATGGCTTCGTCAAAGGCATTGGTATGAAGGCTGTTGCAATTGTCATAAATGGCGCAAAGTCCTTGAAGCGTTGTCCGGATATCGTTGAACTGGATGTCCTGGCTGTGAAGGGACCGGCCTGAAGTCTGGATATGGTATTTGAGTTTCTGGGATTTTTCATCGGCCTTGTATTTGTATTTCATGGCCACGGCCCAGATTCGCCTTGCCACCCTGCCGATGACTGTATATTCAGGGTCCATGCCGTTGGAAAAGAAAAAGGAAAGAGAAGGCGCAAAGCTGTTAATGTCCATGCCCCGGGACAGGTAATATTCCACATAGGTAAACCCGTTTGCCAGGGTCAGGGCAAGCTGGGTAATGGGGTTTGCACCGGCTTCGGCGATATGGTATCCGGATATGGAAACCGAATAAAAATTAAACACCTTGTGATCAATAAAATACTGCTGGATATCGCCCATCATTTTCAATGCAAATTCAATGGAAAAGATACACGTGTTCTGTCCCTGGTCTTCTTTCAGGATATCGGCCTGGACCGTTCCCCTGACATTGGACAGGGCAAACTGCCGAATGGATGTCGCCTCTTCTTCCAAGGGCTCCCGGCCTTTTTCCTGCCTGAATTTGTCCAGTTGCTGGGCAATGGCCGTGTTCATGAACATGGCCAGCATCATGGGCGCCGGGCCGTTAATGGTCATGGACACTGAGGTATTGGGGGCGCACAGGTCAAATCCGCCATAGAGGACCTTAACATCGTCCAGGGTGCAGATGGAAACCCCGGAGGTGCCGATTTTCCCGTAAATATCCGGCCGGGTGTCCGGGTCAAACCCGTAGAGGGTGACCGAATCAAAGGCCGTGGACAGCCGTTTGGCAGGATAAGCGCCGGACAAGAGCCTGAATCGCCGGTTGGTATCTTCAGGTCCGCCTTCTCCGGCAAACATCCGGGTCGGGTCTTCATCGGCCCGTTTTAAGGGGAATACCCCGGCTGTATAGGGAAAATTTCCGGCAAAATTTTCTTTTCTCGCCCATGTATATTGCTCTCCCGGGTCCTGGAACCGGGGAAGGGAAATCTTAGGAATCTTTGAATGGGACAAAGATTTCGTGAATAGGGGAACCCTTAATTCTTTATCCCGGACATGGTACACCAGTTCGTCTTTTTCATACAGATCCCTGGATTGAATGAACTCCTGGATATTTTTCTCGGTTTCCTCAAAAACAAGAACCCTTGCCTCTTCCACAGCCATTTTAAGCTGCAAAAAGACATCCGGATTGGGTTCATAATCCTTCCCTTCCAGTATCTTGGCGGTTTCCAGGACATGCCAGTAATCCCTGACCGCCCTGGCCTGGAGACCTGTGGTTTTATGGTAATCCCTTACCGTATCGGCAATCTCGGCCAGGTACCGGGTCCTTTCGCCCGGAATGATAATGGTCTTGGATGAGGATTCTTTCCGACCGGATCTGGGGAGATTCGATTCATACCGAATCTGTTTTTTTTCTGCAATCACGTCCAGAAGGCCATGATAAAAGGCTGTGATGCCGTCATCATTGAATTTGGACGCAATGGTGCCGTAGACCGGCATTTCCGTAGGGGCTTTGTCAAAGGCCTTGCGGTTGCGCTGAACCTGTTTTCGGACATCCCGGAGGGCATCTTCGCTACCCTTTTTTTCGTATTTATTCACTACCACTATGTCGGCATAATCCAGCATATCAATCTTTTCAAGCTGGGAAGGGGCACCAAATTCCGCCGTCATCACATAGACGGACATGTCCACCATATCCACGACTCTTGAATCCCCCTGACCGATCCCGGCGGTTTCAACAAGGATCATATCATAACCAGCCGCCTTTACTACGGTGATGGCATCGGGCAGTACTTCGGGCAATTCAGTCTGGGAGCGCCGGGTGGCAAGGGAGCGCATATAGACCCTTCCGCTTTCAATGGAATTCATTCTGATCCGGTCGCCCAAAAGGGCTCCGCCGGTTTTCCGCCGGGAGGGGTCACAGGAAATGATGGCAATGTGGACATCTTTCAGATCATTCAGGATACGCAGAACCAGTTCATCAGTCAGAGAGGATTTGCCCGCCCCCCCGGTTCCGGTAAGACCGATGACCGGTACATCCCTTGTCTGTGCCTTTTTGCGGATGCCGGCCATGATTCTGTCAAAGGCAGCCCGGTCATGGGCTTTGGCTTCCTGGACCGCTGAGATGAAATTGGCGGTCACAAATTTATTGTCGATATTGAGGCCTGCGAGGTCCAAGCGTTCATAATCCACAGAAGGCGCGTCCATAGATCGCATCATATCGTTGATCATGCCCTGAAGCCCCATGTTTGAACCATCTTCGGGCGAATAGATCCGGGTGACCCCATAGGTATGAAGCTCGTCCATTTCAGAGGGAATGATGACCCCTCCGCCGCCACCGAAAATTTTGATATGAGAGGCACCTCTTTCTTTCAACAAATCCACCATGTATTTAAAATACTCCACATGGCCGCCCTGGTAGCTGGATACGGCGATCCCCTGGGCATCTTCTTCAATGGCAGCATCCACCACCTCTTTGGCCGAGCGGTTGTGGCCGATATGAATGACTTCCGCTCCCGAATCCTGCAGAATCCGTCTCATGATATTAATGGATGCATCATGACCGTCAAAAAGCGATGTTGCGGTAACGACCTTGATGGAATGCGTCGATTTATAGATTTGAGTTTCCATATTCATCCTTTCTCCTTTTTTAAAATATCCGGCCCAGGATAAAATCCGTCTGGATTTTGATGTATTCCTCAATGGTAAAATTTTTTTGTATATGCCAGCGCCGAAACGCCCACATCTGCCCCAACACGGAAATATCATGACCCGCAAGGTTCAACTCTTTACCGTCAAGCACGGGAAATCCGTTTTTACCTGAAAGGGAAGTGAGCGCATTGATAAAAATATTGGTGATATTCAATTCGTTTTCAAGAACCTGCTGCTTCCATTTTCCCGGCAGAAACTGGGTCACCTGGTACATGAGGAGAATATGGTCGGCCATGTTGTTGCACACATAAAAATACTGGCGGATGACCCGGGCAAGCCTTTCTTTTCCCTTATCCGTTCCAGCCAGGGCTTTTTCAACAGCATCCTGGACTTCTTCATGGATGGTTTTGCAGACAAGGTACAAGAGATCTTCTTTGGAGCTGACATATTCATACAAAGACCCAATGGAAAAATTGGAAGCCCTGGCGATCATCCGTGTCGTGGCTTTGTGGTATCCGTGTTCAACAAAGAGCTTGACGGTTGAATCAATGATTTTTCGTCTTCTTTCCCGAACAAGTTCCGGGTTTTTAATCTGGGTCGGAACCTCTATCTCAGCAACCAAAGGTTGTATTTTTTTAATTTTCCCCAAACAGTCACTCCTTTCTCACAGATGGTCATCATAAGGGGTGGAGCTTGAACGAGCGCTCAGTCATAGAAATTTTTTACATTTATTCCATTGCTTGTCAAGACATTATCAAAGGAACTTACTTGAATTTTTACCATTATTTCATTAACGGTCGTTAAAAAACCTTTTAAAAAACATTTGACAAAAATATTTCTTTCCCTGTACTATCGGAATATAGACTGAGCGCTCGATCAGTTTTTTGAGTTGTCGAGCTGTGATTTTTGATGAAAAAACTATAACAAAACAAACAGTTAACCAATAAAATAAAGGAGGCGCAGGGTGGATTTTGACCTTACAAAAGAGCAGGAAATGATCCGTAAGGAAGTCAGAAAGTTTGCCCAGAAAGAGATCGCCCCCATTGCAGGCGAGCTGGACGAAAAAGAGGAATTTTCTGCTGAGCTTACCCGGAAAATGGGAGAAATCGGTCTTTTCGGCATGTTTGTGTCTGAAAAATATAACGGTCAAGCCATGGACTATATATCCTATATTATTGGCGTTGAAGAGGTTGCACGGATCGACGGCTCCCAGGCTGCAACCGTTGCGGCAGGCAACAGCCTTGGTATCGGCCCGATTTATTATTTTGGAACTGAAGAACAAAAACAAAAATACCTGCCCAAACTCTGTTCCGGAGAAGGGCTCTGGGGATTCGGCCTTACCGAACCCACGGCCGGGTCCGACGCTGGGGGCAGCAAAACCACAGCGGTTCTGGATGGGAATGAATGGGTCATCAACGGCTCAAAAATATTCATCACCAATGCAGCCTGTGACATGACGATGGGGGTGACGGTCCAGGCCATCACCGGTACAAGAGCCAATGGTAAACCGGAATACTCCTGCATCCTTGTGGAAGCAGGAACCAAGGGCTTTAAAGCCGTACCCATGAAAAAGAAATTCATGTGGCGGGCCTCCAACACAGCTGAACTTTATTTTGATGATGTCAGGGTCCCGAAAGACAATATCCTGGGCAAAAAAGGCGACGGATTTCACCAAATGCTGTCCACCCTGGACGGAGGAAGGCTCTCCATCGGTGCCATGGGACTTGGCGGCGCCCAGGGAGCCTATGATCTGGCATTGAAATATGCAAAGGAAAGAGAGCAGTTTGGCCAGCCCATCTCCAAATTCCAGGCCATTGCGTTTAAACTTGCCGACTGTGCCATGGAAATCGAATGCGCCCGAAACCTTCTCTACAAAGCCTGCTGGCTCAGAAGCAAAAAACGGCCTTTTGAAAAAGAAGCGGCCATGGGCAAACTCTATTGTTCCGAAGTCATGTCACGGGTGGTGGACCATGCGGTCCAGATCCACGGCGGTTACGGTCTCATGAAGGAATATAACGTGGAACGGTTCTACCGGGATCAAAAACTCCTTGAAATAGGTGAAGGCACATCAGAAGTTCAGCGCATTGTTATTTCACGCTATATCGGCTGTTAGCTTATTTTTTAGGAGATGCCCATGACAGAAAACAAGGACCTTCTTCTGATTGAAGAAAAAAGCCAGGCCGTGATCCTGACCATGAACCGGCCCGAGGTAATGAACTGCCTCAATTTCGACCTTTTATACGCCATGCGGGACACCATTGATTCCCTCCAGTACCGGACCGATATCCGGACCGTCATCATCACGGGCAAGGGGGATAAATCCTTTTGCGCCGGTGCCGACTTAAAAGAAAGGGCCACCCTGCCCCCGGACATGGTGAAAAAATTCATCCTGACCATCAGAAACCTTCTGACCTCCATCCAGAACCTTCCCATGCCGGTGATCTCCGCGGTAAACGGAGTGGCCCTGGGTGGAGGTACGGAAGTGGCGCTGGCTTCGGACCTCCGCATTGCATCGGAAACCGCTTCCATGGGGCTGACCGAAACGCGGCTGGCCATCATCCCCGGCGGCGGTGGCACCCAGCGGCTTCCCCGGATTATCGGTGTGGCCAAGGCCAAGGAATTGATTTTCACCGGCCGTCGGGTGGATGCCAAAGAAGCCCTGGAAATAGGCCTTGTGAATAAAGTCACATCCCCGGAAACGCTTCTCACCGAATGCCTGAAAATAGCTGGCATGATTGCAGAAACCGGGCCCATTGCCGTTGAAATGGCCAAATATGCCATTGACAAAGGCATTGAAACAGACCTTGCCACGGGCCTTGCCATTGAATCCAATGCCTACAGGGTCACCATCCCCACCGAAGACCGGATTGAAGGCTTAACCGCCTTCAGGGAAAAACGAAAACCGCAATATAAAGGGAAATAATCCTTATGACCGATAAACGAACCTTCTGGGAAGCAGAAGAAATAAAACTGGAAGAAAGACGGCAGGAAGCCATCTGGCCCGGCGGCCAAAAGGCTGTGGACACCCTTGCCAAAAGAGGCAAACGTCCGGCCCGGGAGTTGATCAAGGATCTCACCGACCCCGGTACAGAATTTTTTGAACTCTCCACCATAGCCGGATTCGGCATGGGTTACCCGGATGTGGAAGATGTTCACTGCGCCGGGATTGTCACCGGGATCGGAAAAATTCACGGCAACTGGACCATGATCATGGCCAGCGACAGCCGGGTCAAAGCCGGGTCCTATTTTCCCATAACCCTGAAAAAACACATGAGGGCCCAGGCCATTGCCGAACAGAACGGCCTCAACTGTGTCTATATTGCAGACTCCGGCGGGGTATTCCTGCCCATGCAGGCTGATGTATTCCCGGATGACCAGCATTTTGGGTCCATCTTCTATAACATGGCCCGGATGTCGGCCAAGGGCCTTCGCCAGGTCACCATCAGCACGGGCGGAAATACCGCGGGTGGCGCCTATATTGTTTTCATGGCCTGCGAATCCATCATGATTGACCAGCAGTCCTTTTCTTTCTTAGGCGGCCCTCCCCTGGTGAAAATGGCCACGGGCGAAGAGATATCAGCAGAAGATCTCGGCGGCGCCAAAGTCCATACCCAGGTTTCCGGCGGTGCCGATCATCTGTGCAAAGACCAGGCCGATGCCGTAAAAAGGGCCAGACAACTTTTATCTCTCACAAAGCCCCAGACCATCCATCTTCACCGGTATGAAGCAAAGGAGCCTGATCCTTCTTCCGAATCTCTCTATAATGTTCTGCCGGTTTCCCCCTATGTGGGCATTGACGGTAGAAAAATTTTAAAAGCCCTTGCCGATGAATCGGAATTTATCGAGCATAAAAAGGATTTTTCTCCGGGCCGGGGTTCCAATATCCTGGTGGGAAAAATTCGTATCAAAGGATGGCCCATTGGCGTTGTGGCCTCCAATGCATCGGGCATCATTTTTCATGAATGCGCTAAAAAGGTTGCTGAATGGGTGGTTCGGTGTTCCTATGAAAAAATCCCCCTTCTCTTTATCCAAAGCTCTCCCGGGTATATGATCGGGTCGGAATCCGAACACGCCGGCATCGGAAAATTCGGGGCTGACATGGTTCGGGCCGTGTCCTGCGCCCAGGTGCCGAGGATTCAGCTTGTTATCGGACCGGACAACGGGGCCGCCAATTACGGGATGTGCGGCAGGGGCTACCGGCCCAATTTCCTTTTCTCCACCATGAGAGCCAGGACCGGCGTCATGAGCGGCAAGAGCGCGGGTGGTGTATTGCTCAGCATTGAACAGGCCAAACGAAAGGCTCTGGGCAAATCCATGACGCCGGAGGAAACCAGTGAATTCCAGCAAAAACTGATTGATAAATATGAAGGGGAATTACATCCCTTTTTCTGCTCGTCAAGATTATTAAACGACGGACTGCTGAAATTCTCGGAACTCCGGGACTGGCTGGCCATGGCCTTTGAAGTCAGCCATATCAAGCCGGTTGGAGAACCCACATTCGGAAATTTCAGATTTTAAGATATCATATGAATTTAAAGGAGAACCTATATGACGGAATATGATTACTGGAAAATTTTTCCAAGAATGCCAAAAAAAGTCACCATTGGGGATATCACGGTGCGGGATGGATTTCAGCACCTGGAAAAATTTATTTCAACGGAAGCCAAGATCACCTACCTGGAAGAACTGATCTTTGCAGGCTGCCGGAACATTGAAGTCACCAATCTCGGCAACCCTAAAAGCATGCCCCAGTTCAGTGATGCGGAAGAGCTTCTGGCCCACCTTCGGAGCAACGATTTTGTGAGCCGGGCCGCCAAACGCGGCATCAGCATGGAAGATGTGGTCCTGACGGCCATCACCATACGGGAGCCTGCCGTTGACCGGGCCATAGAGCTTAAAAAACGAGGCGTGGGACCCGACCGGGTGCTGATGATGGTGTCCACGGAAGAGCAGCACCATTTTGCCAATTCCGGTACCACCCTGCCCAATTATTTCAAGGAAGCCGAACGCTGTATTAAAAAATGCTCGGATGCGGGTATCAAGATGTGCGGCACCGTCAGTACCATCTGGGGAAGCCCCATTGGCGGGGCCACGGATTTGGCTGACGCAGTTAAATTCACCCAATACTGGCTGTCCATCGGTGCCAGTGACATTGAACATGCCGATCACGACGGATCTGCTTCCGCTGCCCAGGTCTACCGGTATTTTTCCATGATCCTGGATGCCATCCCGGATACAAAGCTTCACATCGCCCATTTCCATGAAACCAAACGGGTTGCCTCCGCTTCCGTCCTTGCGGCTCTCCAGGCAGGCATCTGTCATTTTGAAGCCACCCTGGGCGGTCTGGGCGGTCAGCCTGCCAATTTCCTGGATGACCGGCCCATCAAAGGTACGGGCGATTATTATTATGATGACCCCCGCTATGTGGGGCTTGTCTGCCTTGAAGATACCCTTGTACAAATCGATGAAATGGGTATAGAACACGGATATGATGTGGATAGAATCCTGTGGCTCGGCAAACAGCTTGAAAAAACCGTGGGCACAAGACTCAGAAGCGAGGCCGTGATCAACGGCAGAACCCTGAAGGAAGGCCATATGCATTATGCCAGACCCGGTCTTGCAAAGATGAAAGAAAAAATGGGCGAAAAACCAGGGCAGCGTTTTCCCGATTAATGACGTAAAGGAGTAAGTTATGGAAAAAAAGGACACGATCCCTCATATCAACGTGGATTATTTTGAAGATCTGACAGGCAATATCAAAAAGGGTGAAAAAGGCGATGTGGACGATGTGGGAAAACGCATCAAGTTGCTCAGGGAGGAAAGAGGCATTTCCATTGAAGACCTCTCTCATCTGACGGGATTTGATATTGCAAGGCTGAACGATATTGAAAACGGTGTTGAAAAACCCCAGCTCGGCACGGTCATGAAACTCTCCAAGGCCCTGGATGCTGCTGTGGGACGCCTCGTATCCGGCATGGGGACCAGACTCTATTCCATTACACGGAAAGATGAAAGAAAACCGGTTTCCCGATCCAGCTCCAAAACCGGAAAACAGAATGTCTATTCCTATATGAGCCTTGCCCCGGAAGTCCAGGGACGGCACATGGAAGCTCTGATCGTTCAATTGGAAAAAGCGCCGGACAAGGAAATCTCCATCCATAACGGGGAAGAATTCATTTTTGTTCTGGAAGGGATTGTTCATCTGATCATAGGCAAAGAATCTTATGATCTTGAACCCGGTGACAGCGCCTATTATCTGTCCACCACGTCCCATTTTATAACCGCCCAAACTGAAAAAGCAACCATACTGGCGGTCCTGTACGAATAGGGAGAAACGACCCATGGCAAAATTATTGTGGCAACCGTCGGAAGAACGGATTAAAAGCACCAATATTTACCGGTTCATGACCCTGGTAAACGAGAAATTC
>JAIFMF010000017.1 GCA_020048635.1 Desulfobacula sp.
CAGGAGGAATTAAGAAGATGGCTAAGGAGAAATTTGCGCGGACAAAGCCGCATGTGAACATAGGCACAATTGGTCACATTGATCATGGGAAGACAACGCTTACGGCAGCAATCACCAAACACTCAGCGATGAAGGGATTTGGGTCATATGTTCCGTTTGATCAGATAGACAAAGCGCCTGAAGAAAGAGAGCGTGGTATCACCATCGCCACAGCGCATGTAGAGTATGAGACCCCCAACCGTCACTACGCGCATGTGGACTGCCCGGGCCATGCAGACTATATAAAGAATATGATCACAGGCGCGGCCCAGATGGACGGAGCAATACTGGTGGTCAGTGCCGATGACGGTCCTATGCCGCAGACAAGAGAACATATTCTTCTTGCACGCCAGGTTGGAGTGCCCACAATTGTTGTGTTCCTGAACAAATGCGATATGGTGGATGATGAGGAATTGATAGAGCTGGTAGAGATGGAACTTCAGGAACTTCTGGATACCTATGAATTTCCGGGAGATACTACACCGATCATCAGGGGAAGTGCACTTAAAGCCCTTGAAAGCGATGATGTGAACAGTGAAGATGCCAAATGTATATTTCAGCTTCTGGAAACGCTTGATTCTTATGTACCGGTACCGATAAGAGATACGGAAAAACCCTTCCTGATGCCGGTTGAAGATGTGTTCAGCATATCCGGTCGTGGAACAGTTGTAACTGGAAGAATCGAACGTGGTATTATTAAGACGGGTGAAGAAATCGAGATTGTAGGAATCAGAGAAACTGCAAGGACAATATGTACCGGCGTTGAGATGTTCAGAAAACTTCTTGATGAGGGTCGGGCAGGAGATAATGTTGGTCTTCTTCTTCGTGGCACCAAGCGTGAACAGGTAGAGAGAGGCCAGGTTGTTTCCAAGCCCGGAAGCATCACCCCGCATACAAAATTCAAAGCAGAGATGTATGCACTGAGCAAAGAAGAAGGTGGCCGTCATACTCCGTTTTTCACTGGTTACAGACCCCAGTTTTTTTTCAGAACAACAGATATAACAGGGATTTTGACATTGGAAGAAGGCGTTGAGATGATCATGCCCGGAGATAATGCAACCATCAATGTAGAACTGATTAACCCCATTGCCATGGAAAAAGAGCTCCGGTTTGCTATCAGAGAAGGCGGACGTACCGTTGGCGCCGGTGTTATCGGTGAAATTGTTGAATAACCCATTGCCATGGAAAAAGAGCTCCGGTTTGCTATCAGAGAAGGCGGACGTACCGTTGGCGCCGGTGTTATCGGTGAAATTGTTGAATAAATTCCAAAGGAGTTAACGAGTGGATAGAGTAAATATTGCTCTTGCCTGCACAGAGTGCAAGAGAAGGAACTATACAACGACAAAGAATAAGCGAAAAACTCCTGATAAAATAGAGTTTAAAAAATACTGTAAATTCTGTAATAAGCATTTATTGCATAGAGAAACAAAGATAAAATAGAAAAAAAGAATGCAGGTCAGTAGCTCCAATTGGCAGAGCTCCGGACTCCAAATCCGGGAGTTGGGGGTTCGACTCCCTCCTGACCTGCCACTTTTTTAAAAAAATTGAAAAATTAAATCGGGTTGTAAAAAAACTTAGGGGTTGTATGTCACGATTATTAAAGAAGAAGCCGGATAGCGAGAAGAAAAAGAAAAGAGCAGATTCGGAAAGTCTTACAGACTCAGAAGTAAACTCTACTATCGTTCCTATTGCTAAATCAGCGACGGTTGCAAGTCCTATGAAATTGAAACAGGAAAAAAACCTGGCAGATATTAAAATCGGCGAGCCCAACTTTATTCAAAAAGCCATCGATTTCTTAAGAGAAGTAAAGGTTGAATTAAAAAAAGTGACTTGGCCGACACGAAAACAGATAACCGGAACAACAATCGTTGTAATAATCTTTATTTTTGTTGTTGCAGCTTTCCTTGGACTATTTGATTTCGGTCTAGCAAAGCTTGTTCAAGTCATTCTGACATAAAACAAGGGTTGTAACATGTCTCTAAAATGGTATATCGTACATGTCTATTCTGGCCATGAGCAGAAAGTCAAAATTGCATTGGAAGAAAAAATTCAGGCATCCAAGCAACCCGAGAAGTTTGGAGAGATTCTCATACCGACTGAAAATATTGTTGAACTTGTAGATGGCAAAAAAAGAGAATCTTCCAGAAAATTTTATCCAGGCTATATCATGGTCAGGATGCATCTCGATAATGATACATGGCACATTGTTAGTTCTACTGCAAAAGTTACAGGTTTTCTCGGTGGAAAAAACAAACCAGCCCCGATAAGTGATAAAGAAGCTAAGAATATAATTGATAAGATGCAGCAGGGCAGGAACAAGCCTCAACCAAAATATTTCTTTGAACCGGGAGATGAAGTCAAGGTTATTGACGGACCATTCACAAATTTTACAGGTACTGTGGAAGATGTTTCTCCAGATAAGGAAAAGATAAAAGTTCTTGTGAGTATTTTTGGGCGTGCTACCCCGGTTGAATTATATTTCATACAGGTATCCAAAATATAATAATGGTTAAATTGTGAGTTTCAGGAGTAAAAAATGGCAAAAAAAGTAATGGCACAAATAAAACTTCAGATACCAGCCGGAAAGGCAAATCCATCTCCTCCTATTGGTCCTGCACTGGGTCAGCGTGGTGTGAATATCATGGACTTCTGCAAGGCTTTTAATGCGAGAACCGCTAATGATGTAGGATCTATCATCCCTGTAGTGATCACTGTATATATGGATAGATCTTTCAGCTTTATTACAAAAACACCGCCAGCATCTCGATTATTACTGGCTGCCGCTAAAATTGCGAAAGGTTCTGGCGTACCCAATAAAGAAAAGGTCGGAACGGTCACCAAGAACCAGATCATTGAAATTGCCAAAACAAAAAAAGAAGATTTAAATGCCTCAGATATTGATGCAGCTGCGAGAATTATCGCTGGTACTGCTAGAAGTATGGGGATAGAAGTAGTTTAACTTTAAGTAAAAAGAGTGATGAAAAATGCCAAAGCGGAGTAAAAAATATACAGAAGCACTTAAAAAGGTCGATAGAACGGTTCAATATGATCCACTGAATGCCTTGGAACTGGCCGTATCTTCAAGCTATGTAAAATTTGATGAAACGGTTGATGTTGCTGTAAGATTAGGCGTTGACCCGCGGCATGCCGATCAAATGGTCCGAGGTACCGTTGTATTGCCCAATGGGCTTGGTAAAGATGTAAAAGTATTGGTTTTTGCAAAAGGCGAGAAAGAAAAAGAAGCCTTAGATGCAGGCGCAGACTTTATTGCTGATGAAGAGACCATCAAGAAAATTCAAGACGGGTGGTTTGGATTTGATAAAGCCATTGCAACTCCGGATATGATGGGTGCCGTCGGGAAGCTGGGAAGAGTTCTTGGCCCCAGGGGGTTAATGCCCAATGCAAAAACTGGAACAGTTACTTTTGAACTGGCCAAAGCAATCAATGAATTAAAGGCCGGTAAAATTGATTTCAGAGTTGAGAAAGCCGGTATTGTTCATGTTCCCGTTGGAAAAATATCTTTCGGAGCACAAAAATTGTCGGAAAATGTAAAGGCCTTTTTGGAAAGGCTTGTCTCATTAAAACCAGCCGGGAGCAAAGGGACTTACCTAAAAACCATCAGTATCTCTTCAACAATGGGCCCTGGAATAAAAGTAGATCCATTGTTGATAAAATAAAAAAATAAACCTGTCATAGACAGTAGGTGTGCTTTTTTAATGAGGCACATAATCGGATCTGCCGGCCTGCCGAGATGGAAGATAATATGATTTTGTTTTGGTTTAGTTGGCACCTTCGGAAGAAATTCAATTAATGAAAGGAGGTGTAAAAAATTGCTGAATAATTCTCAGAAAAAAGAAGTCGTTGAAAGACTTGCTAAGGCGTTCAAGGAATCTGAAATTTCGATACTTGTAGATTATAAAGGTCTTAATGTATTGAAAATGACGGAACTGCGAGCACAGCTCAGAAAAGAAGGCATCCAGATTGAAGTAGTGAAAAATTCATTGATGGCACTGGCATCTGAAGGCACGGACGCAGCCCTGATGAAGGATTTTTTCAAAGGCCCCAATGCCCTTGTTCTATCAAAAAAAGATCCGGTTGCTCCTGCAAAAATTCTGATCAATTTTGCAAAGGACAATGATAAACTCGAAATTAAAGCAGGTGCTTTATCAGGTAAGCTTCTCAATCCGGAAGAAATTAAACAACTGGCTAAATTACCATCAAAAGAAGAACTTCTTGGCAAACTGGTATATACGCTGAATGCGGTTCCGACATCATTTGTTAATGTTCTTTCCGGTGTTCCCCGTGCTTTTGTTAATGTTCTCAATGCGATTAAAGATCAAAAAGAAGCGGCATAGACAATTATTATTTATAGAAAAATATTATTATAGTTTTATTTAGGAGAATTAAAATGGCTGATATCACAAAGGCTGATGTTATCGAATTCATATCAAACATGAGCGTTCTTGAACTTTCCGAGCTGGTAAAAGAACTTGAAACTAAATTTGGTGTTACTGCTGCAGCACCTGTGGCTTTCGCAGCAGGTCCTGCGCCGACTGGCGATGCCGGAGCTGCCCAGGAAGAACAAACGGAATTCACAGTTGTTCTTGAAGCCGCCGGTGATAAGAAGATCAATGTCATAAAAGAAGTCAGAGCAATTACAGGTCTTGGGTTGAAAGAGGCGAAAGCACTTGTTGAAGAAGCACCGAAACCTGTAAAAGAAAGTATTCCCAAAGCAGAAGCACTCAAGATTAAAGAACAATTAGAAGGCGCTGGTGCACAGGTTTCTGTAAAATAGTTCGGCTTTCTGGTTCTAAAGTGCATAAAAATAGTGCGGGGGCAAGGCAGTAGTGCCATGCCTCCGCTTTTACGGTTGGAAAAACTCATATTTGGAGATGTCATGACTGGAAGTCTTTTGACAAATAAGCGTATTAGAAAAGAGTTTGGCAGCATAAGAAAAATAATTGATATTCCTGATCTCATCGGGATGCAAAGAAATTCATATGAGAGCTTCCTTCAAAAAGATGTCATGCCTGAAGAAAGGGAAGAAAAAGGGCTGCATGCTGTTTTTAAATCTGTTTTTCCCATTAAGGACTTTTCAGATACATCGTCACTGGAATATGTTTCATATTCCTTTGGTGAAGCAAAACATTCGATAAAAGAATGCATTTCAAGAGGAATGACCTATGACATTCCGGTGAATATTAAAGTTCGACTAGTCGTTTATGACTTTGATAAGGAGACTGACCATTCAACGATACGTGACATCAAGGAGCAGGAGATATATTTCGGTACTATTCCATTGATGACACGGCAGGGAACTTTTATCATTAACGGTACTGAAAGAGCAGTTGTAAGCCAGCTTCACCGATCATCAGGAGTTTTCTTTGATCATGACAAAGGAAAGAATTACTCCACAGGTAAGATTATTTACAACGCAAGGGTAATTCCTGTCAGAGGGTCCTGGATCGATATGGAAATTGATGCAAAGGACATTGTTTATATCAGAATCGACAGGAGACGAAAATTTGCCGTTTCCATCCTTTTTAAGGCCTTTGGATATACCAGTGAAGATATCTTGGATTTCTTTTATAACAAAGAACATATTGTTAAAAAAGATGGATCGTTTTTTAAAGAGTTTTCCCTGGAAAACTTAAAACGACAGAGAGCCAGTTTTGATATCGCATCTCCAAAAACCGGCGAGGTTCTTGTAAAAAAAGGAAGAATTTTTACAAAACGGGCATTAAAACAACTCGAAGAAGATGGGTTGGATTATATACCCGTCTCAGAAAGTGAGTTGATCAATAAAGCTTTTGCACAGCATATTTTTGACGAAGGAACTAAGAAGCTCCTTTTTAAAGCAGGGGAACTGATTTCCGAAGAAAGTTTTGAGCGGTTGGAAGAAAAAGGACTTCACGATTTTAATATACTCTATGTTGATCCGAGAAGTTCGGATTCCATGCGAAAAACGCTTGTGTCCGACAAAATTGAAAGAAAAGAGGAAGCCTTGATGGATATCTACAGGCGGCTCAGGCCTGGAAATCCGGCTACAGTTGAAGTTGCACAGGATTTCATTGATCATCTTTTTTTCAGGCAGGCATATTATGATTTGTCAAAGGTTGGCAGATTAAAAATGAACCATCGTCTGGGTATCAACACCATGATTGATGTGAAGACGTTGCGGAAAGAAGATGTTCTGCTGACTGCCTCCACTTTGATTGAGCTCAAAGATACACAGGGTCAGGTTGATGATATCGACCATCTTGGGAATCGTCGTGTTCGAGCAGTTGGTGAACTTCTTGAAAATCATTATCGGATAGGGCTCGTCAGGATGGAAAGAGCAATTAAAGAAAAAATGAGCATGCAAGAAGTAGATGCCATGATGCCTCATGATTTGATCAATCCCAAGCCTGTGTCCGCAGTTGTCAGGGAATTTTTCGGTACATCTCAGTTATCCCAGTTTATGGATCAAACCAACCCATTGTCTGAAACAACCCATAAAAGAAGGTTATCTGCTCTTGGCCCGGGTGGCTTGACAAGAGAAAGAGCCGGATTTGAAGTTCGGGACGTTCATCCATCCCATTACGGCAGAATCTGTCCGATTGAAACCCCGGAAGGACCTAATATTGGGCTGATCGTTTCGTTATGCACCTATGCCCGGGTGAATGATTTCGGCTTTATTGAAACACCTTATCGAATTGCTAGTGAAGGTAATGTATCCAATGTTATCAAACACTTGTCAGCTTTTGAAGAAAAAGAGCATCCCATTGCTCAGGCCAATGCGCCTCTTGATAATAACAATAAATTCATAAATCCTCTGGTATCTTCACGAGTTGGTGGTGAATTTGAAATGATCGAGAATCAGGAAGTCAAATTCATGGATGTATCCCCCAACCAGCTCGTATCTGTGTCTGCATCCTTAATCCCGTTTCTTGAAAATGATGATGCCAACAGGGCTTTAATGGGCTCAAATATGCAGCGTCAGGCTGTCCCTTTGATAAGAAGTGAAGCACCGCTTGTTGGGACTGGGATGGAAAGTGTTGTGGCAAGAGATTCAGGTGTTACTATTGTGGCAGACTATGACGGCATAGTGGTTGATGTGGATTCCAAACGAATTGTTGTCCGGAACAGTGATACCAAGGAAGGCAGTTTTGAAAAAGCAGTATCTATATATAATTGTACAAAATTTGTACGCTCCAATCAAAATACTTGTTTTAACCATCGTCCGATCGTTGTGAAAGGGGAAAAGGTCAAGGAAGGCCAGGTAATTGCCGACGGCCCTTCCACAGAGATGGGAGAACTCGCTCTCGGGAAAAATGTGACGGTTGCCTTTATGCCATGGGATGGTTACAACTATGAAGATTCAATCCTTGTCAGTGAGCGGCTTGTTAAAGACGGTGTATATACCTCTATCCATGTTGAACAGTACGAGGTTCTGGCACGCGATACAAAACTCGGGAAAGAGGAAATAACCCGTGATATTCCCAATGTAGGTGAAGAGGCTCTCAAAAATCTGGATGAAAGCGGAATTATTAGGCTTGGTGCTGAGGTTAAGTCCGGTGATATCCTTGTCGGCAAAATTACACCCAAAGGAGAAACCCAACTTTCTCCCGAAGAGAAATTATTGCGGGCTATTTTTGGTGAAAAAGCCGGTGATGTAAAAGATACATCACTCTGTGTACCGCCGGGTGTAAAAGGTAAGGTCATTGATGCCAAGGTTTTTTCAAGAAGGGGTCTTTCAAAGGATGACCGAACGCGCTTGATTGAAGATTATGAAATTGAAAGGCTTGAAAAAGACAGGGATGATGAAATTAAAATAATTTCTAATGTGGCGCTTGAAAGAGTTGAAGCTATCCTTGATGGCCAGAAGACGGTCACTGATCTTGAAAAAACAGGGAAAGTCCTGGTGAAATCAGGAACAAAGGTGAAAGCCGGAATTTTTAAGGATATCCCGGTTTCGGTTCTTGTCCATGTTGCAGTGAAAGATGCAGTTGCTACTGAAAAGGCTCAGATTATTCTTGAGAGCGCCCAGGACCAGATTAAGAAAGCAAGGGAACATTTTAACAGACAGGTGTCCCGTTTTGAAAAAGGGGATGATTTGCCGCCCGGTGTCTTGAAAATGATCAAAATCAGTGTTGCTATGGAAAGGGTTCTTTCCGTGGGTGATAAAATGGCGGGACGTCATGGAAACAAAGGAGTTGTCTCAAGGATTCTGCGGGTTGAGGACTTGCCTTATTTTGAAGATGGCAGGCCTGTAGACATGGTCCTGAATCCGTTGGGAGTTCCTTCTCGAATGAATGTGGGCCAGATACTGGAGATTCATCTAGGACATGCAGCCTATGGTTTGGGGCAGCAGATCGATGAATTGCTGAGCCAAATGAAACTGAAGGAATTAAGAAAGAAAGTAACGGATATTTTCTCTTTGACCGAGGCCCAGAAGGACAATAGGAGAGAAGATACCGTTGTAAAAGATATTAAAAAAATGTCTGACAAGGAACTCATTGATTTTGCAACACTTTACCGGAGGGGTGTGCATATGGCCACCCCTGTCTTTGATGGGGCAAGTGAGGACGAAATCAAACATCTTATCAAAATGGCCGGATTTGATTCATCCGGGCAAGCAGTACTTTATGACGGCAGGACCGGTTTACCCTTTGCCAAGCCGGTAACCGTCGGGTCCATGTACATGCTTAAACTTCATCATCTGGTAGATGACAAGCTACATGCCCGTTCCATTGGACCCTATTCACTGGTTACGCAGCAGCCACTCGGCGGAAAAGCTCAGTTCGGAGGGCAGCGGTTGGGTGAGATGGAAGTCTGGGCAATGGAAGCATATGGGGCTGCTCATGCATTACAGGAATTTTTGACTGTGAAATCCGATGATATGACTGGAAGAACCAGAATGTATGAAAAAATCGTAAAAGGCCAGAACGTTCTTGAACCTGGAATGCCTGAATCTTTCAGGGTTCTTATTAAAGAATTGAATAGTCTGGGTTTGGATATGAATCTTATAGAAGGAAGCAGATAAGGAGAAGACATTGGATAATATATACGATTTCTTCGCAAAACCAAAAGATCCTAAGATTTATCAGGCTGTTCAGATCAGCCTCGCATCTTCAGACCAGATTAGAGAGTGGTCTCATGGTGAAATCAAAAAGCCGGAAACAATCAACTACAGGACGTTCAAGCCGGAAAGAGATGGGTTGTTCTGTGCAAAGGTATTTGGCCCGACCAAGGATTACGAATGCAATTGCGGAAAATATAAACGCATGAAACACCGCGGTGTTGTATGCGAAAAATGCGGTGTGGAAGTTATTCAGTCAAAAGTACGCCGGGAAAGAATGGCGCATATCGAATTGGCATCACCTGTATCGCATATATGGTTTTTAAAAAGCCTTCCCAGTAAAATTGGTAATGTTCTTGATTTAACGCTGAAAAGCCTTGAAAAAGTTTTGTATTTTGATTCTTACATCGTCATTAATCCAAAAGAAACAATTCTTAAAAGATTTCAGCTTCTTTCAGATGACCAGTATTATGAAGCCCAGGAGACATTCGGAGAGGATGGATTTGAAGCCGGAATTGGTGCTGAAGCAATTTTAAAGTTGCTGAATGAGATTAATCTTCAACAAGTTCATGATGAATTGAAAGAAGAAATTCAATCGACAAAATCCGTTGCCAAACAGCAGAAAATGTCAAAACGTCTTAAGGTCATTGACGCTTTCTTAACTTCCGGAATAGAGCCTGCACGAATGATATTAACGGCCTGTCCTATTCTTCCTCCGGATTTGCGACCTCTTGTTCCACTTGAAGGAGGACGATTTGCGACATCTGATTTGAATGATTTGTACAGAAGGGTTTTAAACAGAAATAACCGACTAAAAAGACTGGTTGATCTGAATGCTCCTGATATTATTGTTAGAAATGAAAAGCGAATGCTCCAGGAGGCCGTAGATGTTCTGTTCGATAATGGTCGGCATGGCAGGGTGGTAACTGGCACCAATAAACGGCCGCTGAAATCTTTGAGCGATACTCTGAAAGGGAAACAGGGGCGATTCCGACAGAATCTTTTGGGTAAACGTGTGGATTATTCCGGTCGTACGGTTATTACCGTAGGTTCTGAGCTGAGACTTCACCAATGTGGTATTCCAAAAAAAATGGCCCTGGAACTGTTTAAACCGTTTATTTATAATTATCTTGAGCGAAAAGGTCTCGTTTCGACCGTTAAGAGTGCAAAAAAAATGGTCGAACGCGAAGAAACTGAAGTTTGGGATGCGCTTGAATCTGTTGTAAAAGAATATCCTGTCATGCTCAACAGAGCACCGACCCTTCATAGGTTGGGTTTCCAGGCATTCGAGCCGGTACTGATTGAAGGAAAAGCCATTCAACTTCATCCTCTGGTATGTCCTGCATTTAATGCAGATTTTGATGGTGATCAGATGGCCGTGCATGTTCCGCTTTCCCTTGAGTCCCAGTTGGAAGCAAGAATTATGATGCTGTCCACCAACAACATTCTTTCCCCTGCAAATGGGCAGCCTATTATCGTACCCACCCAGGATATTGTTCTGGGTATTTATTACATGACCCGTGGAGTGCGGAACCAAAAAGGTGAAGGAATTCATTTTTCGAGTATTGATGAAGTCAGATATGCTTTTGATGCAGGGGAGCTTTCGCTGCATGCAAAAATTAAAGTCCGCATTGATGATGAAATGCATGATACAACAACAGGTCGAATTCTTCTCTGGGAAACAATCCCTGGTGATACCCTGTTATCATTAAGCAGGATCAGAACCCGTTCTTTGGAAGACTGTGAAGCCGCTTTGGAGGAATTAAAGGCAGGCAAAGGATTTGATAAGATATTAAAAAAATACTCGGATGATGAGGTTAAAAAGACCAAAGGAAAAACAGATCTGCTAACCCGGAAAGAATTTAAAAATTCATTTCAGGTTTCTGAAATTATTGTTGAACAGCTTTTTGGATTGAAAGAGGAACAATTTACCGATATCAGAAAAATAGGTGAATACTATACCATATTCAAGGTGGATGAGCGTAAAACCACTCTCCCCTTTAATCTGGTAAACAAACTGATGGATAAATCTTCCATTGTCAAACTGATTGACTATGCATACCGAAATATCGGACTTAAAGAAACCGTCATCCTTTCTGATCGATTGAAAGATATCGGTTATAAATATTCCACTATAGGTGGGCTTTCTATCTGTATCGACGATATGATCATCCCGGATCAGAAATGGGATATCATCGCCAAAGCAGAAAAGAATATTGAAGATATTAAAAATCAATATTCTGAAGGATTGATCACCCAGGGTGAGAAATATAATAAGGTGGTTGATATCTGGGCTCAAAGTACTGATGATATCGCCAATGCCATGATGGAGGTCATGAAAAATCCGACAGGTGCCAAGGATGAGGATTCAGCCGAAAATCTGAATGCTGTCTATATCATGGCAGACTCAGGCGCCCGTGGAAGCAAGGATCAGATGCGTCAGTTGGCAGGCATGCGCGGATTGATGGCTAAACCGTCAGGGGAAATTATTGAAAACCCGATTACAGCCTGTTTCAGGGAAGGTCTTTCAGTCCTTCAATATTTTATCTCAACCCATGGTGCCCGAAAAGGTCTGGCAGACACAGCTTTGAAAACCGCCAACTCCGGATACCTTACACGGCGCCTTGCTGATGTCGGCCAAGATTGCACGATTGTTGAAATAGATTGTGGAACAATTAATGGTATAGAGGTTGAATCCTTGTATGAAGGGGGCGAGGTCATTCAAACCCTTGGGGAAAGGATTCTTGGAAGAGTTATCCAGGAAGATATCCGTGATCCGTACTCTGATGAATTTATAGTTGGGGTAGATACAGAGTTGGCTGAAGCCGATGTTAAAAAGATTGAGGAAGCCGGGGTTCAAAAGGTAAAAATTCGTTCCGTTCTGACCTGTAATTCCAAGCACGGTGTTTGTTCCAGGTGCTATGGTAGGGATCTTGCGCATGGAGAGACCGTTGAGATCGGCCAGGCCATTGGTATCGTTGCAGCACAGTCCATTGGTGAACCTGGGACCCAGTTGACCATGAGAACTTTTCATATTGGGGGAACTGCTTCAAGAAAGGTTGAGGTCGCTGAAATAAAGGCAAGGGTTGGTGGGATATTAAAGTTTAATGAGGATATCCAGACAGTTGTATCTGCTGAGAATGAAATCATCGTAATGAACCGTAAGGGCGGTGGGATAACTATTGTTGGAGAAGAAGGGCGAGAAAGAGCCAAAGAAACGGTGATTTATGGGGCAACCCTTCATATTAGAAATGGCCAGAAAGTGGAACCAGGGGATATTATTGCCACCTGGGATCCCTTTACAACGCCGATTATTACAGAAGTATCCGGAAGAATCAGGTTTGCGGATATTGAAGTCGGTAATACCGTCCAGGAGCAGATAGACCCTGTAACCGGCAAAGTTTCTCGAACAATTATTGAAGGCAGGGACAGTGAAATAAGACCGAGAATCACAATTAAGGATAAGGAAGGTAAGGGTGTCAAGCTTCCAAATTCAAAAATGGCTGCAAGATATTATCTGCCGGTGAACGCCATTTTGAAAGTTGAAGATGATGATCAGGTAATGGCAGGCGAGGTTATTGCAAAACTGCCGAGAGCGACAACAAAGACAAAGGACATCACTGGCGGTCTTCCCAGGGTTGCAGAACTTTTTGAGGTCAGAAAGCCGAAAGATCCTGGAGTTTTGACTGAAATTGACGGATACGTAGCTGTGTCCAAGGGCACTAAGGGCAGGCAGAAGGTGACCATCACCCCGACCGATGTAGGAGGGAATAAAGAATATTCCATTCCTAAAGGCCAGCATGTGACCGTGTATGATGGCGATTATGTCAAGGCGGGCGATCCGTTGATTGCTGGCAGCGCAAATCCTCAGGATATCATGAATATTAAAGGGGAAGTCGCTCTGGCCAAATATCTTGTGGATGAGGTTCAGGAAGTATATCGTCTTCAGGGTGTAAGAATCAATGATAAGCACATTGAAGTTGTTATCCGGCAGATGATGCGGCGGGTAAAAGTTGTTTCCACAGGAGACACCAATTTTATACCGGATGAGCAGATCGACCGGGTACAGTTTGAAGAAGCAAATCGGGCAGTCGCAATGAAGGGTGGCGAGCCGGCAAAAGGGGAGCCCTTGATTCTAGGAATTACAAAAGCATCTCTATCAACGGACAGTTTTCTTTCTGCTGCATCCTTCCAGGAAACAACCAAAGTATTGACGCTTGCAGCCATTGAAGGAAAGCAGGATGATCTCAAAGGGCTTAAGGAGAACGTTATCATGGGCAGGATGATTCCAGCCGGGACAGGTTTTCGAGGATATGACAAAGTTGAGGTCGCGTTTGGAGAAATAGCACACGTATAATATCAAGAAAAAACTTGACTTTTTCAGGATGTGGACGTAGAATCCTACATTTTGTCGTGTATGGCAATAGTTAAATAGTGATAAGGAGCGTTGGAAAAGGTATGCCGACCATTAATCAATTGGTTAGAAAAGGTAGAAAAAAAGCGGAAAAAAAGATCAGTACGCCTGGATTAAAAGGTGGCCCACAAAAACGTGGTGTTTGTACCAGGGTGTATACATCAACACCAAAAAAACCGAATTCAGCTTTGAGAAAAGTTGCTAGGGTTCGATTAACTACGGGAATGGAAGTCGCAGCATATATACCAGGTATGGGGCATAACCTTCAGGAACACTCCGTCGTCCTTGTAAGAGGAGGCAGAGTAAAGGACCTTCCTGGTGTTCGTTATCATATTGTCAGAGGTGCCCTTGATACATTAGGTGTTGACGATAGAAGACAGGGCCGATCAAAATACGGTGCAAAAAGGCCTAAATAAATTTAAATTATTTTAGTTATGGTGGACATGAATGATGGTGGTAAAAGAAATCGACCTTGATAATACGACAAAAAATGCAACACAGGAAGAAAAGCTTGCAGCAAAATTTGTTAACTGCGTCATGAAAAACGGTAAGAAGAATGCAGCTCGTAGAGTTGTGAAAGAAGCCTTGTTGATAGCAGAAGAGAAAATTGGCGAGCCTGCTCTGGTTGTATTAAAAAAAGTATTTGATAATATCAAGCCGACGGTTGAGGTTAAATCCAGACGAATTGGTGGTTCGACATATCAGGTGCCTACCGATATTAAATCAGGCAGACAGATGGCGCTTGCTTTTCGTTGGTTGATTGATTTCAGCCGTAAACGCTCTGAAAAAGGGTTTGCAAAAAAACTTGCCTCAGAAGTGCTTGATGCATATAACCAGCGCGGCGGGGCAATGAAAAAGAAAGAAGATACACACAAAATGGCAGAGGCCAATAAGGCTTTTGCTCATTTCAGGTGGTAATTATATTTTGAATATCCTGAAAACATTCCACAGGAGGAATTAAGAAGATGGCTAAGGAGAAATTTGCGCGGACAAAGCCGCATGTGAACATAGGCACAATTGGTCACATTGATCATGGGAA
>JAIFMF010000064.1 GCA_020048635.1 Desulfobacula sp.
AACAATGGAAACCACCTGCCGGATATCCTCTTCATCATCAATAACAACAATCTTCCATTCAATGGAGTGCATCATGCCCTGTTTTCCCCTTATACCGGCAGGTTCAGCATAAAAACCGTGTGGCCGGGTTGGCTGGTCACCGTCACGGTCCCCTTATGATGTTCAATGATTCCGTAAACCGTGGAAAGCCCAAGTCCCACGCCATATCCTTCTTTTTTGGTGGTAAAGAAGGGCTCAAAAATATGGGGAAGATCCTGTTCCTGAATCCCCGTTCCCGTGTCCTGAACCGTGATGACCACCTTTTTCCCCTCCGGGTCCGGGTCACAGGCCAGCGTCAAGTTCCCGCCTTCAGGCATGGCGTCCACGGCATTGAAAATCAGGTTGATCAGGCACTGCTGCAACTGGTTTAAATCCGCCTTGATGGCAGGCAGGTCCGGCGAAAGGCGGGTATATAGATGAATATTACTTAATTCAAGCTTATGTTGACTGAGCAGGACACACCGCTGAAACAATTCTTCCATCTTGAGCAAGCCAAAGGCGGGTTCGGATTTGCGGGAAAAGGTCAAAAGGTTTGAGACAATCGTGGAGCATCTCTCTGTTTCCTTTTCGACCAGATCAAGGTATTGCTGAAACTTCCGGGTGGTCTCGGCCGTCATATCACCCCGCGCCAGGATACGGATCATAAGCCGCACGTAATTAAGAACGCCGAAAAGGGGGTTGTTGATTTCATGCACCACGCTGGCGGAAAGCCGGCCAAGGGACATCATCTTATCCTGGTGAAGGATGCCGGCCTGGTCCGCCATCTGCCTTTCCAGGAAACGGGCATAATCCCGGAGGTCTTTTTTTTCAGTATACCGGCGTTTGGCCCTGTTCAGGGACACCAGAAGGACATCTTCCTGAATGGGTTTGGCAATGAAATCCGACGCATCCAGTTGAAGCGCTTTGACGGCCAGCTCCATTTCCCCAAAGGCCGTAACCACGATCACTTCCATGTCAGGATATCGTTCCTTGACCGCCTGAAGCACCTGGATGCCGTCCATCCCCGGCATGCGTACATCCGTCATCACAATCTGGGGGCGAAGCCGGTCACACAGGGCCAGTCCGGATTCGCCGTCGGGAGCCGTTGAAATCTGGAACCCGGCATCTTCAAGGACAATGGAGACAACCTCACGGATGTCGGCTTCATCATCAATTAATACTATTTTCCATGTCTTGTCATCGTCCATGACGGCTCCCTCCGGATGAGACCCCGGCATAAAAGATTCAGCTGACTACCGAATCCTTATTGCTTTATTCATTTTATTAACATCTTTTAAAAACAATGTAAACTCACCCCTCATATTGGAAAAACGCTCTTGACGCATATTGAAAGAAATAGGATAGTGACCGTAATAAGGCTGATACGGAAAACCAGATGTTGTAAACACGTTTAATCCTTTTGAATAGGAAGGGTGCCGATGTCGTTTCTTTTTTCAGATGAGAATAAATTTATCATCACCATTGAAGTGGTACCGCCCAAAGGCAATGACCCTGTGCCTCTTCTTGAAAAGCTCCAAAGCCTTGATCATCTAAATTTTCAGGCCTTCAGTGTGGCATCCAATCCTGTCGCAAAACCCAGGATGAGTGCCATGGTCTTTGCCCATCTGATACAAAAAACCACCCAGAGGCGGGCCATCCTTCATTTTACCATCCGGGACCATAACCGCCTTGGACTGCAAAGTGAACTCTGGGGCGCCAAAGCCCTGGGGATTGATACGGTGATCGCTGTGACAGGCGATCCATCGGCGGCCACTTCAGAAGAAACAACCACCACTGTGGCGGATTTGAATGTATATGACCTCATTTCCCTTGCTGATCATTCCGAACTTTTCACCGGAGCAGTTCTGGATTTCAGGCCGGAAATCAACGGACTTTCGCACGAGGCCAAACGCCTTGAAAAAAAGGTGGCCGCAGGCGCCCGGTTCATCGTGACCCAGCCGGTATATGATGAAGACACGGCCAAGAAAATTCATGATGCGGTAAAACACCTGAAGGTCCCCGTCGTGATGGGCATCCTGCCCCTCCTGTCCTATAAACATGCGGTTTTTCTGAATGATAAAGTGGCTGGCATCGCAATCCCGGAACACCTGAGAAAAGAGATGGAAAAGGCCAAAGACCCGGTGGTCTTAGGAATTATTCAGTCAAGGCAGATGCTTTCCCTTGCAAAGGCCTTTTTTTCCGGGGCCTGCATTATGCCACCCTTTGACCGGTTTGATATTTTAAAGGACATACTGATAAAATAGGCCAAAATCCTAACCGAGATCATAGATTCTGAACGGGTACCGCCTTTTTTTTCTGTCCTTGAAATAGTGTTCAAGGGTCTGCCGGATGACGTCAAAGGCAATCTCCCCCCAGGGGATGTCTTTTTCGTCAAATAGCCGGACATCGCTGCTTTCACTGGTAATCCCGAATTGATCTGATGTCATGGCTGCCCTGAACATGAAATAAATCTGATCCACAAACAGGATATTGAACAGACGGTAGGGGCTGATGATTCTCACCTCTGCCATGGCCTCTTCTCTTGTTTCACGAAGCGCACCCGCCTGCACGGATTCTCCGTTTTCAAGATATCCGGCCGGCAGGGTCCATTTGCCTATCCTCGGTTCAATATTTCGTTTACAGAGGAGGATCTTTCCCTGCCATTCCGGGATACACCCCACCACCATTTTAGGATTTTTATAGTGGACAAGGCCGCAATTGGAGCACACAGCCCGGACATGATCATCATCCGGCGGGACGTTCAATTGTGTCAAAGACCCACAGGCGGTACAGAATTTAATATCCATCAGTCATCTTCATTTCATGGGTTTGCAACATCACCTTATTTTTTTCATATTTTTAACCTGTTTCCGGCTTTAGTGCAAGGAAATGTTCTTCTGTTTCAGGGATTCCTTTTTTTCACACAGTTGGTGGGTGCGGCATCCAAAGGATTTTCAGGCCAGAAATGTTTGGGATAACGACCCATGAGATCTTTTTTCACTTCGCTGTAAGTGTTTTTCCAGAAGCTTTCCAGATCCTTTGTAATCTGGACCGGCCGCCCGGCAGGTGATAGAAGATGAAGGGTGATGGCCCGGCCTGCGATTTTTGGCGTTGCCTTGCTTCCGAACATTTCCTGGAGTCGGACGAGAAGCACAGGGCTGTCCAGAATGCCGTGTTCACTCCTGTAGGCCAAGGGCAAGGTTGACCCGCTCGGGACGACCAGATGGGTCGGGGCATGGGTTTCGATTTTTTTTTGCATCTCCCAGGGAAGAAGAGATAAAAAAGCCGCTTCAAGATCCATACGTTCCAGTTCTTTAAAGGACAGAATACCGAAAAGAAAGGGTTTAAGCCAAGCGGCCATTTCCTGATGCAGGGTTTCATCCGAAACATCGGGAAAATCCTGGAAAATACCTGATTTTTTAAGGAAGGTGGCCCGGTCTTTGAGGCTTAAAAGTTTTTTGCTCCAGGGCAGAAAGGAGATTCCTTTTTTTTGGATTTCCTTCATCAGGACATCGCAGGCTTTGTCCTGATCCATATCCATGACAGGTCGCTCGTCCACCGCGATGGCGCCGAACCGTATTTCTTCCATTGCCTTGACTGAACTTGTCTTCTTATCAAAGAAAAGGGTTTGCTCTATTTTTAACTGGTTTTCAAATTCCTCTTCCAGGCCCTCACGTGAAAAGGGAACGCCAAGAAAAATTCGTGCATTGCGGGGGTTTCCATCCAGATGAACCGCCACAATATAATCATTGAGGGAAACGCTGTTGGTCCCGGTAAAATATACCCCTTTTCCTGAAGCCGTCAAAAAGGTATGGTCCCCTGAATTCCTTTTTTTTGCAATCCGGTCAGGATAGGCATGGGCTAAAAGAGCGCCTGTTGTTTCGAGGTTTGGTCGGGTGGGATGGATATTAAAATCCCTCATAATTTTTTTTTCAGATTCAAGAATTCTTTTAATAATCCCTTTATGAAGTTTAAAGTCTTTTTCAAAATTTTTTTTCTTTTGGCTCTCATCCTCCATCAGCATAAGGCGCAGACGGATATCCGGATCATTTTCATTGCGGTCAAAGTTCAAAAAATCCCGCTCATTGAGAAATGCGGCAAGCCTGCACGCAAGATGCCCCTCGCCCTTTTCTATTCCTTTGATGATCATATGGGACAGCCTTGGATGGAGTCCTGAAGCCGCCATTTTTTTCCCGTGGGAGGTGAGTTGCCCCTGTTCATCCAGAGAGCCCAGGTTTTTAAGAAGGATCTTTGCCTGCTCATAGGCAACAGGGTCTGGTGGATCCAGCCATTTTAATTGCCTTGGATCATTCACACCCCAGGCTGAAAGCTCCAGGGCGAGGGCGGTCAGATCAACACCTGAGATTTCCGGCCGTGTAAAAGGTTTTAAAAGGCCATGCTCATATTCAGACCAGAGCCGGTAACAGATTCCCGGTGCGGTCCGGCCTGCCCGGCCTCTTCTCTGGTCCGCCGCCGCCTTGGACACGGGAATGGTCTCAAGACGGGTCATTCCGGTTCCGGAAGAAAATCTTGGCACCCGCATGAGGCCCGAATCAATGACGACTGTGATGCCGTCAATGGTCACTGAAGTTTCGGCAATGGAGGTCGAAAGCACTATTTTGCGTTCATCCGGGTTTGGGGAATCAAAAACCCGAGCCTGATCTTTAGCGGATAAATCTCCATATAAAGGGAGAACAGAAAAACCCGTGTCAAGGCTTTCCTTAAGGCGGGACAAAAGCGTTTTAATCTCGCCCACACCCGGCAGGAAAACCAGGATGTCCCCGTGGGTTTCCAGAATCGCTTGCCGGAGCACGGCTTCACAGGCCGTTTCAATGGGGACGGGCCTTTTGAGTTTATTTACAGGAGGGCAATAATGGGTGTTGACAGGAAAGCTTTTACCCTTTGAAACGATCATTGGCGCATGATTCATCAGTTCTGATACGCCCTGGATATCAATTGTAGCGGACATGACCAGAATACGAAGATCGTTTCGCAAAATTTCAAAGGATTCCAGACACAGGGCAAGGCCAAGATCACTGTGGATATTTCTTTCATGGAATTCGTCAAAAATCACAAGGCCGAACTCTTCAAGCGAGGGATCTGCCTGGATCTTCCGGGTGAAAATCCCTTCCGTGACCACTTCTATCCGGGTTCTGGGGCCGATCTTTCTATCGAGGCGGATCTGATATCCTACGGTCTCACCGACTTTTTCCTTGAGAAGGGAGGCCATGTGGGCGGCACAGGTGATAGCGGCCAGACGTCTTGGCTCCAAGAGGATTATTTTTTTCTTTCCGAGCCAAGGTTCGGACAACAGGGCCAGAGGCACCCTAGTGGTCTTACCAGCCCCCGGAGGCGCCTGAACCACGGCACATTTTTGGGTTCTCAGGGCTTTCCGGATATCGGGAAGCCCTTCCTCTATGGGCAGGAGCGTTGCCATCTCATCGTTCACCGGCTATGCGCCACAAGGCGTTGACCCTGGGGTTGACCAGATTTTTTCCCCGTGTACACATCCCGATGACAAAGGGCGGCAGTTGCGGACTCTCATCAAGGACCCGGACCTGATCAAGAAAAGGGCTTTTTTCAAGCACCATCCGGGGAACAAGACCAAGACCACACCCCAGGCTGACCATGACAATGATGGCCTCATTGCCGGCCACTTCGGAATAAATATGGGGAATGAAATTTTCCCTCGCAAACCACTGATCGATCCGATCCCGGCTAAGCCCGTGATCCGGGATGATCAAAGGAGTTTTTTCCCAGTCTATCCGGCCTCCGGTTTCAACGATGATTTCAGGAAAAAGAAGCGGGGCGATAAACACAAGGGGCGTTTCCGACAGGACCTGAAACACCAGGTCCTCGGGCAGGGTATCCGGAAGGGCGGCAATCACCATGTCTGCATCCTGATTAAAAAGTTTTACCAGAGCCTTTGCCGGATCGCCGGTTTCAAGATGAATCCGGACATGGGGATAGGCCCTGCGATACTTTGCCATGATGTCGGGAAGGATGCCGTAGGATGCGGTGACCGAACAATAAATGGACAATTCCCCTTTCAGGATGGTCTCGGAGGAGAGCTCATCCTGAAGCCTGTCCCATCGCTGGAGCACGTCATCGGCATATTGTTTGAAGGCCTCCCCGGCAGGGGTCAGCTCAACGGAACGGTTGCTCCGGAGAAACAACGGTTCCCCCAGCTCCGACTCAATACGCTGGATCACCCGGGTCAATGCTGATGGTGTAATGAAACAGGCCTGGCTCGTCCTTGCAAAATGGAGGGTGGCGGCAAGGTGTCTGAAAAGATTTAAATTCCGGATATCCATGTTGTCTATTTAAAAAAACATCGGGATATTGTAAAGCAAAATCGTTTCAATTGTTGAAATATCATATTGCAAATGATTCATTTGACGCAATGAAAAAATCAGGGCATAAATACGGCAGGTTAAATTTAAGTTGAAAAGAATTTTTTTAGCAGGAGAGTCATATGGGTCAAAATTATTTTAATTCGCTGCCATTGCGGCTGCAACTTCAGGAGCTGGGACAGTGCCGGCTCATGGATTCATCGGAATTCAACGGGGTTGAAGCGTTGAAAGGCAAAAAAATCGTCATTGTCGGATGCGGGGCACAGGGCCTTCATCAGGGCTTGAACCTGAGAGACAGCGGGCTGGATGTGTCCTATACTCTGAGGGATGCCGCCATCAAAGAAAAACGTCAGTCCTGGAAAAACGCTACGGAAAACGGATTCCATGTGGGCACCTATGAAGAGCTGATTCCCAAGGCAGATCTTCTGATCAACCTGACCCCGGACAAGCAGCACACCCATGTTGTTGAATCCGTCATGCCGCTCATGAAAAAAAATGCCTGCCTCTCCTATTCCCACGGGTTCAATATCGTGGAAGAAGGCATGCAGATCAGAAAAGATATCACCGTCATCATGGTGGCCCCCAAATCACCGGGGACGGAAGTCAGACAGGAATACAAAAGAGGATTCGGTGTGCCGACCCTCATTGCCGTTCATAGGGAAAATGACCCCAGGGGAGAAGGCATGGAACTTGCCAAAGCCTATGCCTCCGGTACCGGCGGAGATAGGGCCGGGGTTCTTCAGTCATCATTTGTGGCCGAGGTCAAATCCGATCTCATGGGCGAACAGACTATTCTCTGCGGCGTCCTCCAGACCGGGTCGCTTCTCTGTTATGACAAAATGATCGAACAGGGCGTTGATCCCGGTTTTGCTTCCAAGCTTGTTCAGTATGGTTGGGAAACCATTACCGAAGCGCTGAAGCACGGCGGGGTCACCCATATGATGGACCGCCTCTCCAATCCAGCCAAAATCCAGGCCTTCAATCTTGCAGAAGAGCTGAAAACCATTCTTGAGCCTCTTTATCACGAGCATATGGACAATATCATGTCCGGTCACTTTTCAAGGACCATGATGCTGGACTGGAAAAACGATGATGCCGACCTTTTAAGATGGCGAAAAGAAACTGGAAAGACAGCCTTTGAAAACTCCACTCCCATGGATCAGACCATCCCGGAGCAGGATTATTTTGACAAGGGGATTCTGATGATCGCCCTGGTTAAAGCCGGGGTTGAACTTGCCTTTGATACTATGGTGTCAACCGGAATCGGCGAAGAATCCGCCTATTATGAATCCCTGCATGAGCTACCCCTCATCGCCAACCTGATTTCCCGGAAAAAGCTCTATGAAATGAATGTTGTCATCTCGGACACGGCTGAATACGGATGTTATCTTTTCAACCACAAAGCCTTGCCCCTGCTTTCTGGATTCATGAAAAAAATCGATGCCGGGGTTATCGGCAAAGGGCTGGATGTCCGGAACAACAGCGTGGACAATATTGAGCTGATAAGGGTCAATGCGGCCATCCGCTCCACCGGTGTTGAATGGATTGGCGAAGAACTCCGGGCTTATATGAGCGCCATGAAGCCCATTTATTAAAACCTTCTGCTTTTCATGCCCGGCTTTTTTCCAGTCTTTCAAGGACGGTTGTCATGACTTCATTGATCCGGATGAATTTTTTTTCATCGGCCATCAGCTCTTTTTCTGTCTGGACAAAAGCCGAGCCATCCAGCTCATCACCGCAGTTTTCAATGAGAGCCCTGGCTGACTCCGGCGTGGTTTCCAAATGAAACTGAAACCCGGCAATCCGGTTATCGATAATAAATCCCTGGTGGGTACAGGCCGGGCTTGAGGCAATCGAAACGCCGGATTCCGGGATATCAAAGGTGTCTCCATGCCAGTGAAAGACCTCCATTCCGGGAGGAAACACATCCTTGAAAACCGTATCTCTGGTTTCATCGGAAATGGTCAACGGGAACCAGCCGATTTCCACACATTTGTTTTTATAAACTTTTGCCCCCAGCACATGGGCAATCAATTGAGCCCCCAGGCAGATCCCGAGAACGGTTTTGCCTTTATCCATGCAGGCCCTGATAAAATCTTTTTCCTTTTTCATCCAGGGATACTGCAAATCGTCGTGAACTCCCATGGGCCCGCCCATGACAATCAAAAAATCGATGGACTGAGGGTCAGGCAAAACCTGACCCTCGTAGAGCCGGGTTGAACTCAAATCATGGCCTTTGTCTTTGAGATACGCTGCCATACTGCCGATGCCTTCAAACGGCACATGCTGCAAATAATGAGCCCGCATCAATGACTTACCTCTTATGTATCGATATTATTCTGTACAAAGCGCCTTGCGGTCTTTTGCAGTGGACAGAAAGTTTGCAATTTGTTTTTGTTCGACGTCACTTATTCCTGGTTTTTTTTCAGCCATTTTTTTTACTGTGACGGCCCATTGTTCAGCATTTTTTTGTCCGATTTGCCCGCAGACTTTTTCTATCTTATGGCATACGCTGCATTTGGAAATTACAAAGGCGGCATCTTTGTCTTCTGCACCAGCCGTAAAAATCATGACAGATGCGGTGAAAAGAACTGCGATTAAAATAAAAACTGATTTTTTCATAGTATCTCCTTTCGTGTTTATCTTTCCGGCATGGATTTATCCGGAGGCATTCAACATCGGAATGATGTAAATTGGAAAGAATGCTACTATGGAAAGATAGAAAAAGTCAACAAAACCATTTCGGGAAACTTGAACCGGGTATAATATGATCTGTTGAATCAAGGGAATAATAAGACAAACCGTTTGACAGCAGGATCTGGGCTGAAGTATTTTGGCATTGTTGAGTATTATGGTTTTAGGAATTTTGAATATGGAGTTGATACAGTAAAAAATGATAATTGATGGTCACATCCATTTGTTTCACCCCAAGGTGATCCTGAATGTTAAAAAAAGAGTGGAAATGGTCCGTATCTTAGGGCTTCAGACCGACGGAGCCGAAGACCGAGTGGGAGTGCCGTTTCTAGAAAATGAACTGAAGAACGCCGGAATTCAAGGCGGCTTTATTCTTCCTACGGCTCTGGTTGATGAAGTCGGCAGTATCAATGATGAATTTTACAAGCTTTCTGAAACCTCGGATCTTCTTTCTACTGCGGGAACGCTCCACCCTGATTATCCCGGCATTCTGGAAGAGCTCGAAACCTTCAGAACCAGAAAAATAAGGGGAATCAAGCTTTGTTCATTTTCCCAGAAATTTTCCCTGGATGCACCTAAAACCCTGGAGATGTTTGAACTGATTCAGGCTTTTAATATTAATAAGGGTTCAGGCTTTTTTGTGGAACTGGATACTCTGTTTGGTGCGGATCAATTTTTCGGCAGCCGGCCGGAACATAATACCACGCCTTCTCTTTTTGCAAATCTGATCAGAAGCTTTCCCAGGATTGATTTTATCGCCGCCCACATGGGCGGGCTGGCAGCTCCGTTCCATGAGATCAAAACCCATCTTGTTCCCATGGACAACCTTTATCTCGATACTTCCAATGCAGCCCACGTACTTTCAAAAGACGACTTTGTTTATCTGTTGAAAGTCCACGGTCCTGAGCGCATCATTTTTGGAACCGACTGGCCCTGGTTTACCCATGAAGGGGAACGTGGGCTTCAAAACCAAATGGTTGAAAAAGCAGGATTTTCAGAAAAGGACAGGGATCTTATCTTTTCACAGAATATGGTCCGCCTCACAGGGACATTCGGATCATGTTCAGATGGGGGTGGGCATGCATCAGCAAGATGAATTCGGCCATGATCCGGGGGTTCAGCGAACCCGGGCGTATTTCGCACACATGGAAGCCCTGGATTCCCGGCTGATAGACAGATCGGGCATTTCACGGTTTGATGCAAAACTTCGCCCGGCCAGGGAAATGCGGTTCAGCCTTTTTGAAAGCGCCTGCTCATTGGCTTATAAAAAAGGCCTTCTCATGGATGAAAACAAAACCATGGCGCTTTTTGAAATCTGTCAGGACCTGGCTTTTCAAAAAAATGGATTATCAGCCACCCCATCTTCAACAGTGTTTGATCCGGAGCTGGTAGCGCTTGCAAAGGAAGGTGTTCGATGATCCGCTTAAGACTGTTCGGGCGGTGCCGCATTTACCATGACCCGGTGAGCCCGGTATTAAAAGCTCCGGCAGAAATCGGATGGACGTCCTGGTTCCGGGACATTGACCTTGTCACACCAAGAAAACTTAAGGGAAAAGAACTTCTCATGCGCACCCGCGGCTGGTGGACTGTGGAACCGGAACGAGTGGCAGATGTCGTTGAAAAATATGGGAAACTTGTGGTTGGAGAAAGAGGGGAACTCATGGTGGAATGCGACGGCGAAGCCACTATGGAAAGCCTCAGCATGGCTCTGTCAAAGGAATTCGATGATCAGATCCAGGTGGCGCCATGATTTGGATACAACCCCTTTTTTTATTTAAAGATATGACGAAAAATAGCAAATGTATAAAATACTTTCGACCTGTGTATCATTGGTTTTATAAAAAGCTGCAAATTCGACATATGCTACGTCCTGATCAGCCTGTTCTTTTTCTTATCCTCAGAACCTTTAAACCAAGCCATTGAGTCTCAGGTTTTGCTTTACCTGTCAGGAAAGGGGAACAGCAATACATTTTCAGTCCTGCCATATGAATATCGAAACCTCTATCTTTGTGTTAAAAGAACACCCTCGCCCGGTGCTGGTCGGCAGGTGAGGCGAAATTCGGCAGCGGTCCAACCAGATAATCCACGTCTTCGGACGACATGATAGCCTGATTGGCGTGGAAGGGATCAAAGTAATGGATGATCCCAACATTCAGGAAGGGGAACTGTGACTTCGATGCAAACCGGTTTTCCATGGAGCGGGTCAGGTCTACGCCGGTAATCAGCAGCCAGTGGTTCCAAAGGTGTAGATAACTTACGACATTGACTGCCAGCGGCCGTTTGGCCAAAGCCAGCAGACCCATCCATGAATATGCCCCGCGGAAATTGTTAAACGGATCGGAAAAGCGGCTCATGGGCGGAGTGAATTTGGTGAATTTCAGTCCCTGTCCGTAAAGCAGCTCGTTATCGTCAGTGCGCAGCCCCCTCTGCCTCTGAAATTCTTTGACAAAATAATCCGGTGGCCGGCCGTTGACATTTTTGCCCGCCTCGGTTAATACCCGCTCGATCTGTTCCGACACCGACCATTCATTGATATACGTGTTGAATTTCTCGGGATGATTCCATTTTTCAAGAATGGTTGCCGAGGTGGCCCAGCAAGATGCGCCATCAGGCTGCCGCATGCGCTCTACCGACCGCGGAATATAGTAGCTTGCCAGCAGTTTCAAATCTGGATTGGTCGGAGGATCGGGAAGAACATTGGCCACCTGCCCATCCATTCTGCTTACGGTATTCTTGCCAACCACTCCGTCGGCGGACAGCCCGTTTTTAAGCTGATACGCCACCACGCCCTTGTGGGTTTCTGCACCGAAGATGCCGTCAAGCGTACCATTCGGCTTGGTGGAGCGCGGCATAGGGTGCCCAAGGGCCACCAATGCCATCTGGATGAGCCGTATTGCCTGACGGTCCATGGAACCCATGGCAATGGGCGGGGAATTCAACGATGCTCTGACCAGACCATCATTGCCGACAAAAAAACGGGAAATAGGACTCATGATCGCAACCTCCTGGATAACGTGCTGTTCCGGTAAAAGAGAAGTTCTGCTTGAAAGGAACTGCGGGACATCAGCGTGATCAGGTCCAATTCCTCCTCCTCTGTTTTCAGGGGTGTCCGCTGCTGCCGGGAGGGATAAGAACTATCTTTTTGTTGACCAAACCATAAACAATCATTCAAAATATTACCTCCAACCTGATACAGTTGCAATATGTTGTACCTGTATCAGGTCTAATCAAGTGAAGGCAAGAAAAAAAAGCAAGTGTTGAAGAGCTTTGGAACAGGTATGGGAAAATTTAAGAACAGATCGTTACCCACAGACAAACGGTTTAACGATATTTCTTGAAAATAGGCCTCTCCTGAATCTCAAGTATAATTATCCCAATCGAAATTTTTGTGAGGCTGCATTTATAAAAGATACCAACACAAGTCTTGATCAATATTAGGGGATTCACTAATTTGATGGATTCACATTAGCCAGCCATCCAATGAAAACATTCAATAAAGTTGGAAATAGAGTTGGGAAATAAAAAATTACCAATAAAAAAGACCTTCAGAAAATTGCTGAAAGCCTTGCTGTTCTGAGTGGTGATCCCACCGGGATTCGAACCCGTTCAATCACCCAAAATTAAATCTTTTGATACATAAGGCTTTTCCAATAAAAACCTATAATTTTAGATGGTTATATGGATTACAATAAATCCAACCAGTCCAACAAATTCAATCGTAATATTCAAATTCTACCAGGATTCTACCAGACCTGGCTATTTGAACATTATCCTAAATCTTCTAAAAAAGCCGTCAGGATTTTTCCATCCAGACGCATAAATCAGAAAAAAAAGCGTGTTCCAAATAGAACCCTCAAACCACTTCTGAAATCAAATCTGGACGGTT
>JAIFMF010000199.1 GCA_020048635.1 Desulfobacula sp.
TGAGTGTAGGTGCCGGGATTACTTCTCGGGGTTTTACCAATGGGGGATTGATCAATATGGACAACCCTGTCCAGGTATTCAAGTCCTTTTATATCTTTATGATGACCGGCAGACTTTCTTGATCGGTTGATTCGATTTGAAAGAATTCGGTAAAGGGTAGAAAGCACAAGGGTTGATTTTCCTGATCCGGAAACACCTGTAACACAGATAAAGCAACCAAGAGGAAAAGAAACATCGATATGTTTCAAGTTATTGGAATATGCATCATAAAGGGTAAGCAATTTACCTGAACCGGCTCTTCTTTTTTCAGGGATATGGATACGTTTTTTCCCTGAAAGATAGAACCCGGTTAATGATTTTTCACTTTTTATGAGCTCTTCCGGAGAGCCTGAAAAAATTACCTCTCCACCATTGATTCCGGCACCGGGTCCCATATCAATCACGTGGTCAGCAGACAGAACAGTTTCTTCATCATGCTCAACAACCAGTACAGTATTGCCGATATTTCGAAGATCCATCAGAGTGGTTAATAATCTTGCATTATCCTTCTGATGAAGGCCAATGCTGGGTTCATCAAGAACATAGAGAACACCACTCAGTTTGGATCCAATCTGAGTGGCAAGTCGGATTCTCTGACTTTCCCCGCCGGAGAGCGTGGCAGCGGACCGGTCAAGTGTAAGGTATTCAAGACCGACATTCTGTAAAAAACATAGCCTCTCTTTTAGTTCCTTTAGAATACCTTCAGCAATCAGCCGATCTTTATTTTTCAACTCAAGGGATGACATATAATGAAAAGAATGTTGTATGGAAAGAGAAGTGATTTCAAAAATGCTCCTGGTTCCGACCCTGACCGATGCCGAAGGTCTATTAAGCCTTGCCCCGTTACATGAAGGGCAGATTTTAAAATTCATAAAGTTTTTAATTTCTTCCCTCATGGAACCGGATTCTGTTTCAAGATAACGCCTTTTCAGAATAGGGATTACCCCTTCAAAGGATTTTTTATAGACAATTTTTTTATCCATTCTCTCTATATAAAAAGAGATTTCCTCTTTTCCTGAACCAAACAGCAGAACCTCCTGAAATTGGGGTGAAAGTTCGTTAAAGGGTTTGTAAATATTTTCTTTATAATGGATGACCAAGGCATCAAGAAATTCCATAAACTGAACCGAATCACGATTTTCCCAGGGAAGAACGGCGCCTTGTCTCAATGAAAGAGTCCTATCTGGAATTATCAGATCCGGATCAAATTCTGTAACAGTGCCAAGGCCATCACATTTGGGGCATGCTCCTTGGGGGGAGTTGAAGGAAAAAGATGCCGGTGTAAATTCAGGATAGCTGATTCCACAATGAAGGCATGATGTTGACTCACTGAAAAGGATGTCGGTTTTATGGCTCAGGTCAAGAATAGTAGCTCTTCCTTCGGATAAGGATAATGCAAGTTCTAAAGAATCAGAAAGACGTTTTTCTATTCCCTGCTTTATTACAAGCCGGTCGATTACTGCATCAATGGTGTGCTTTTGATTTTTTTCAAGCGTTGGAAGATCTTCAATTAGATAAATTTTTTTATCAACTCTTACTCTGGCAAATCCGTCTTTTTTAATTTTTAAAAACAGCTTTTCATGAGCTCCTTTTTGACCTGTGATCAAAGGAGATAAAACCATTATTTTTGAATTTTCTTCCAAGCTCATTACCCTGTCGGTAATCTGGTCTATTGACATCGAAGAAATCGGAAGACCGCATTGATAACAATATGCTTTTCCGACTCTTGCAAATAAGAGTCGGAGATAGTCGTATATTTCAGTGACGGTACCAACGGTAGACCTGGGATTATGCCCGGCTGATTTTTGTTCTATGGAAATGGCCGGGCTGAGTCCGATAATGGCATCCACATCGGGTTTGTCCATCTGCCCAAGAAATTGTCTGGCATAGGTAGAAAGAGATTCAACATATCTTCTTTGGCCTTCCGCAAATAATGTATCAAAGGCCAGTGTAGATTTGCCTGATCCGGAAAGCCCTGTAATAACTGTCAGGCTGTTCCTGGGGATTTCAACATTAATATTTTTAAGATTATGTTCCCGGGCGCCTTGAATAATGATTTTATCAGGATTCATTTTGTGGGATTTTTCCATTATCAGCCTGAAACGCAGCCATTTTTACGGCCTCGATGAGGCTTGAAGGATCAGCAATACCCTTCCAGGCGATATCATATGCGGTTCCATGATCTACCGATGTTCTGATGATGGGGAGCCCCAGGGTTGTATTGACACCGTCCTTGAAATGAATGAGTTTAAAGGGAATCAGGCCCTGATCATGATACATGCAGACCACTGCATCATACCGTCCCTGAACGGCATGGTAAAAAACCGTGTCTGGAGGTAGAGGTCCATGAACATCAAGGCCATGTTCTATTGAAAACCTGACAGCAGGAAGAATGATATCTTCTTCTTCGCGGCCGAACATGGACGCTTCCCCTGAATGTGGATTTAACCCTGCGACAGCTATTCTGGGTTTTTTGATATTGAAACGCTCATCTAAATAAGTATGGGTTAATCTGATTTTCTTTATGATATCCTCAATGGTCAGGCTAGTCGGCACCTGTGCCAAAGGGATATGAATGGTCACAAGAACAACCTTAAGCGTTTTGCCGGCCAGCATCATGGCATAGTCTTTTGTATTGGTTCTGTGTGCCAGTAATTCCGTATGCCCATGAAAATCAGAACCGGCAAGTTTTAACGCCGTTTTTGTAATGGGGCAGGTGACAAGTCCATCGATCTTACGACTCAATGCAAGATCAATCCCTTTGATGACATACTCCTGCATGGCGGCTCCTGTTTTAATATCGGGTTCTGCTGGTTTAAAATTTTCAATATTAATCAGAGAGACATCAATCATATCTAATGTTTTAAATTTGAAATATCCCTGTTCAGGGTCATCTATAAAGCGAATCTGATGTTGAAAGCAAAGGAGATCCAGAGCTTTTTTTATGATATGTGAATCCCCAATGATCAGAGGGCGGCAGATGGTATAGATTCCAGGGTCATTTAGTGTTTTTAGAATGATCTCAGGCCCTATCCCGGCAGGGTCGCCCATGGTAATTCCGATAATTGGCAGAGAAGATCGTTGTTTCATGATTAATGTCTTATCAACAAGGTTAGAGAATAAAAAAATTATGAGCAATATACTATTGGAAAAAAAAAGAGTAAATACAATTTGTGTTATGAAATTGTGAAACTATTGTTAAATTCAGATCAAAAAAAACTCATAACTTTTATTAAATTTGAAGTAATTAAACGCAAATCGTAAAAAATAAGAGATAAATTATTTTCTTGAAAATGAGAATATATTTGAAAATCTTAAAAAGCCCTGAAAAAATAAGCGGTTGTCGAAGTTGTTGGAATTTCTTAAAAATTGTCTGTTTCACAAATAAAATATAATAAAATCAGATAATTAAAAAATTATGCCAGGAATAGTTTTCATATTTCATCAACACTTAAGATCAGGTTTGACCTATGGCAGATATTAAAATAAAAAAAACAATACTTTTTGGTTATCAGTTGTTTTCCGATAAAATTTATAAAATTTGCTTTATTAATCAGTGTCTCAATTTGTAATTGGTTGAAAGAGGTTTTCTTTGAAAGAATTAGAATTGTTCTGGGAAGAAGTAAAATGTCAAATTAAAAAGACACTACCGGATCACAGCTATAGAATGTGGATCGACCCGATAGAACTCCTGGAGCATGACGGATATCATGTTAAACTGTCTAGTCCGAATTCATATTCTGTCAAACGTTTGAAGGATAATTATCTGCCGATATTTATTGAAGAGTTTTCAAAGCTGGGTCATAATAATATTCAAATCGAATTCAAAGTAGCTTCTTCGGAAAAAGATGTTTCAAGAAAAAATGTAAAAAAATCAGGATTTTATCCAGCGCTTGCACTGAAATCTAATAATCCAAAGCAAATGCACCTGCCTGGGCTCAACACGAGATTCAATAATGGACGATTGCTTAAAAAAGGCTTTACATTTGATGATTTTGTTGTAGGTAATAATTCCGATTTTGCATATTCTGCATCCCTTTCCCTTGCTCATGGAAGCCGGAATGGATCAAATATTCTTTATCTTTTAGGAAAAACAGGCCTCGGGAAAAGCCATCTGTCCCAGGCTGTCGGACATCATATAATTACCCACAGTCAATCCAAGAGTGTTTATTATGTGACTGCGGAAGATTTCACCAATGAAATGATCCATTCTATTAAAACAAGCACAATCGATCAGTTCAAAGAACGGTACAGAAAAAAATGTGATGTTCTTATCCTTGAGGACATTCATTTTTTGGCAGGGAAGGATGCAACACAAAAGGAGCTTGCCATTACGCTGGATTATCTTTTTGAGGCAGATAAGAAAATCATATTGTCAGGCTATGAACTTCCGGATGATATTCCTAAACTCAATGATCAATTGAAATCACGCCTTACCCTTGGGCTTGTGACGGAGATATCAGCACCGGACTATGAAACCCGGGTCAGGATTTTAAAAAAGAAATCAAAAGCGTTTGGTTATGCTATCCCAAAAGAGGTGACGGAATATATTGCTCAGGAATTGAGTGATAATGTCAGACAGCTTGAAAGCGGTCTGTTCGGTGTTGCCGCAAAAGGGCAGCTTATGGGATATGACATTGATATTGAACTTGCAAAAAGCGTTCTCGCAAATATCATCAACATAAAAAAACGAATCACTATAGAGTCAATTAAAAAACTCATATGTGATGAATTTTCCATATCGGAAAAAGAGATTATATCCGCTTCCAGGCATCAGAGAATTGTAAAACCACGACAGATTGCCATATATCTTTCCAGGAGATACACAGACCAACCGATTAAAACCATCGGCACCAGTTTTAACAGATACCATGCAACCGCTATATATGCCATTAATTCCATTGAAAAAGAACTAAAACAAAAAACTGTTCTTTTCGAACAAATCAACTACCTTTGCAAGAAAATCGAAGCAGGAAAATTATAGATGGGATTTTCCAGGTCTGTTTTCAGAGAGCTTCAAAAAATTTCAGGAAACCCTTACGTTACAAAAGAAAAAGAAGAACGGCTCTGTTACTCTTACGATGCAACAGGGATTTCGTATCTGCCGGATGTTGTCGTTTTCCCAGGCTCGGAAACAGAAGTTTCAAAGATATTACAACTGGCCTCAAAAGAAAAATTGATTGTTGTTCCCCGTGGGACCGGCTCCGGGATGACGGGAGGATCTGTTCCCGTCAAAGGTGGCCTTGTAATGGTCACAACCCGGATGAATAAGATAATTGGCGTTGATGAGGACAATTTTATTATCAGGGTTCAGCCCGGAGTTATCGTTTCTGATATTCATAAGGCTGTTGAAGAAAAAGGATTGTTTTATCCCCCTGATCCATCAAGCGCATCGGTTTGCACCATTGGCGGGAATATCGGTGAGTGTGCCGGAGGCCCCCGGGCAGTGAAATATGGTGTCACCCGTGACTATGTCCTTGGATTAAGAGCAGTACTTCCTTCAGGCCAGGTGATTCAGACCGGTGTATCCACGGCAAAAGGGGTTGCCGGATATGATCTGACACGCCTGATTGTGGGATCTGAAGGAACCCTGGCGGTGGTGACGGAAATAACATTAAAGCTTTTGCCAAAACCTGCAACGGTAAAAACCATGGCTGTTCTCTTCGACAGTATGATAAAGGCAGCCAGTACAGTATCCGGCATCATGAAAAACGCAATCATACCAAGATGTGTTGAATATCTTGATGAAGAATGCCTTCATCTAATCCGGGATCATTTGAGTTTTGATATGCCCGACAATATTAAGGCCCTTCTGATAATTGAACTGGATGGTGATCTCGACACAGTTGAAAAAGATGCACACCGGATTAGTGATTTTTGTTTTTCATGCGATGCCCTGGATGTGATACTGGCAAAAAATACAACAGAAGCACAAGCATTATGGGAGGCCAGGAAAGCCTTATCCCCGGTTTTATATAAAATAGCAGCGAATAAGATCAATGAGGATATTGTGGTTCCCATCAATAAAATACCGGATATGGTTGAAGTGACACAAAGAATACAAAGGACATCCGGATTGAAAGTGGTGAGTTTTGGTCATGCAGGGGATGGGAATATCCATTGCAATATTATGTATGACAAATCAGATAAAAATGAGCTTGAAAGAGCTACAAAGGCGGTTGAAGAACTGTTCAATGCAACATTGCGTCTGGGCGGAACCATAACCGGAGAACACGGGGTGGGAATTACAAAAAGAAGATTTCTGCCAATTGAAATTGGAGAAACTCAAATAGAACTGATGAGGGGTATCAAGAGAGTATTTGATCCACTGAATATATTAAACCCAGGTAAAATATTTGAATAGGAACCATATCTGAAGTTTTTTGAACTATTAGATCTATGGATAAAAAAATGGATCAATGCATTTTTATAGCGTAATGGTTGTGTATCAGAAGTTTTTCTAAAATATCAATTTTTGGATTTCTACTTCGCATGACACAGCATCGAATAGAGATTAAACAATATTTATAACAAAGTTTATTCTTTTTATTAAACTCACCAAAACAATCCGGTATGTCTATGGAGTCCTTTTTAATCGAAGTAGTGATGATAATCTGATCTAATTTTTTAATTTCCATATTCATTCCATAAATAGATTAATTTTTTCCTTATTTAAGTTAAAAATAACCTTTGGTCAACCCCTATTTCATTTAAAAAATGGTGATCATTGATTCCAGCTTGTCAACAAGGGGTTTCAATGTTTGTTTCTGTGTTGCGGAGATTGAAATGCCCTGGTTTAAGAGCCATTGATCATCAAAGGTATCAAGCTCAACCCGGTCCATTTTGTTAAACACAAAAAGAGTTGGAATGGTATTGAGTTTCAAATTCTTAAGGATCTGTTCAACAGTTTCTTTCTGTTGTTTATAACGCGGGTTGCTGATATCAATAACATGAAGGATTACATCGGCATCTAAAAGTTCATCCAGGGTAGCATGGAACGCTTCCATCAAATCTTTGGGCAAATTCTGAATAAATCCGACCGTATCCGTAATGATAACCTCTACATCTTTTGGGAATCTTAACCGTCTGCTGGAGGGATCAAGGGTGGCAAACAGGCGGTTGGCTGCAATTATATTACTTTGGGTCAAGGTATTGAGCAAAGTGGATTTACCTGCATTGGTATAGCCCACGATGGAAATGACAGGCAATCCTTTTTTGTTCCGCATGGATTTTTGTTGCCGCCGCTGTTTTCTGATTTTGCCGATTTCATTTTTTAGTCGGTCAATTTTTTCTCTGACACGTCGCCGGTTGATTTCAAGCTTTGTTTCACCAGGCCCTCGGCCACCGATACCGCCGGTTAACCTCGACATAGCAGTATTTTTTGTAATCAGTCGTGGCAGTATGTATTCCAGTTGGGCAAGTTCTACCTGGAATTTGCCTTCTCTTGACTTAGCCTGTTTTGCAAAGATATCCAGAATCAGTTGAGTACGGTCAATGACTTTCATTTCAACAAAATCTGTGATGGAACGGATTTGCGAAGAGGTCAATTCCCTGTCAAAGATCAGAAGGGTGGCATGCTTTTGAATGGCCTGAATCACTATTTCGGATAATTTGCCTTTTCCTACCACAAATTTTGGATCGATAAGCTTTCGTTTTTGAATGACCGTTCCAATGACATTGATATGACTGGTTTTGCAGAGTTCTTTTAGTTCATCGATGGAAGCAGATGTGTCTTTTTGATCCAGAGTTACGGCATTGATCAGAAATGCATTTTCTTGACCGGATTCAGGCCTGTATAAAGAATTTTTTCGGGTCAATTCAGACTCAAGGGCCAGAATCCGGTCAAGGCAATTGATCCTCAAATCTTCAATGGTAATAGGATTGAGGACTTTATAAGGATCGGAATCCTCATCCGGGAGGATATGCGCGGAAAAAAGGAGTCCCGGTTCTCCATCCTGTCTGGTACATATTGCCGTGATATAATCCAAACGCAAAAGGGCGAGGTCGGTCAAATCATCTCTTGTCAGGGGTTCTTCCTTTAAATGTGTATGAACCAGCCTGAGGCCTTTTAATTTTCCCGGATGAGCCATGTAATCAGAGATCACCGGAATAACAATCCCCTGGGAATCTCCGACAATGACATGGAGAATTTTCCCATTCCGGTCAATCAGAATGCCTATCTGTCTTTTGGTTTCATGGGAAAGCCTGACAAGGTCCCGGACAAGTTCAGGATCAGCAATATATTCCGGCAGGGTTTGATACTGGTAAAGATTTTCTATAATTTTGATCTGGGTATTTCTCAGGCCTTCTGTATTGCCATATAGCAGTTTTTTCATTCAAGTTCCTGAAAGGAGTCAGGCGAGAGCTCTTCAAAACGCGTGTACTGACCCAGAAAATGCATCATGGCCATACCCGTTGCCCCATTTCTGTTTTTCGCCACAATAATTTCAGCCATGCCTTTTTTGGGATTATCCGGTTCTTTGTTATAGATTTCATCCCGGTAAATAAAAGCAACAATATCTGCATCCTGTTCCAAAGCTCCAGATTCTCGGAGATCCGACAGCATGGGCCGTTTATCTGAGCGCTGTTCAAGCATGCGGTTTAACTGGGATAGCGCAATGATGGGAACATTCAATTCTTTTGCCAGAGCTTTTAATGATCTTGATATTTCAGCAATTTCAAGATCTCTTCTATCTGTCCGGAAGGGCGGTTTCATAAGCTGGAGGTAGTCTACAACAATCAAACCGAGCTCATTGTGTTTCTGACATAGTTTTCTTGATTTTGCCCGTATCTCCATTGTGGTTATGTTTGGAGTGTCATCAATAAAGATCGGAAGTTCATTTAGGATACCTGCCGCATCGGTTGCATTCTGCCAATCTTCCTGACTGATAAAACCAGTTCGAAGTCTGTTCGAATCAATTCGTGCTTCAGACGTCAGAAGTCTCATGGAAAGTTGTTCGTTAGACATTTCAAGGGAGAATACAGCAACGGGTTTACGTTCATAAAGAGCCACGTTTCTCGCAATGTTCAGAGCAAAAGCGGTTTTTCCCATACTGGGTCTTGCAGCCAGAATGATTAAATCGGATTTCTGTAATCCCGACGTAATTTTATTTAACCTTGTATACCCTGTAGAAAGTCCTGAAAGGCCACCATCTTTCCCCTGTTGAGCTTCAAGTTTATCAATATTCAGATTGATAAGCTCTCCCAGAGCTTTAAAACCTCCATCGGTTTTTTTTGAAGATATATGAAAAATGGATGATTCGGCAAAATCAATAATATCTTCAAAGTCACCCTGATCTTTCAGACATTTTTCTATTATACCGGATGAGGCGTTAATCAATTGTCTGAGAGAGGACTTGCCTTTTATAATATTTGCGTAATGAACGGCATTGACTGCTACCGGTGCTGAATCGGAAATCGCTGCAAGATAGGAAGCACCACCGATACTTTCAAGCTCACCTTTTTCTTTCAGCCGATTGACGATGGTAATAAGGTCTGCAGGTTCACCTTTGTGGGCAAGATCAATAACGGCCTGGTAGATTTTCTGATGAGACCCTTTGTAGAAATCTTCCGGAGATAAGATGGAGATAATATCATGAAGACTGTCGTTATTAATAAAGATAGCGCTTAATATGGATTGTTCCGCTTCCATGTCCTGGGGCGGGGTTTTATTGAGAAGCGGATCTTCCGATATTTTTGTTTTTTTTGCTACCATAAAATTATAAAATAAAAAGCATATCCGGTAAGATTTAAAAGATATCTCCCCGGATATGCTTTAAATATTAATTTTCCTGGTTTTCTTCAGCAATAACTCTAACAGTGATTTCCGGTTCAACGTCCTTATAAAGACGGATGGGGACTTTGTACTCACCAATTTCTTTGATGGGTTCAGCCAGAAGAATGGCGCGACGTTCCAATTCAATATTGTTACTGTTGAGCGATTCCTTGATATCATGGGTCGTCACTGACCCATAAAGAAGGGTATCTTCATGAACCTTTGCCTTTATGGTAATGACAACATTCTTAATTTTTTCTGCCAGTTCTTCAGCAATCTTTCTTTCTTTAGCAATCTGAAGATCAAGTTTTGCTTTTGCCTGTGCCATGACTGTTCTGTTCTGAGGGGTCGCAATAATGGCTTTCCCCTGGGGTAGAAGATAGTTGCGGCCATAACCTGCGGCCACAATGCATTCCGTCCCGGCAATGCCAAGTGTGTCAATAGTTTCTTTTAATATTACTCTCATTTAAACCTCCAAAAAGTGAATCCTTTGATTTTATATCATGCGGATGACTTTTATTCTTATAATGTAGCTGTATCAAGTTTTCTAAAATTAATCCAGGTATCAAACAATCCACATCCGATGACAAGGAACAGGAACTGAGGCAGGAGTGCAATCAGCAAATAAAAAAAAAACCTGACGGCAAATGGCGTCCTCTTCTTTTGAAAAAAAAATGATACAACCGCAATTCCCTGAAAAAAATAAACAAACAATAAAACGATCAACAAGTTTACGGCAATAAATTTCAATACACCCGAGGCAAAGAAAATTAAAACAGCCATGGCAATCAGGCCGAATACAAGATAGTCAGGGGCCTTCCAGCGGCTTAAATTTTCAATGGTTTTTACTACGATCCCTTTTTTTAATAAAATTTTCTTCATTAAAAGGATATTCAGCCACAACATCATCAGATATGAATTGATAAAGATGCCTGGAGCGGCAAGAAGAATGACTGAATTCTCCTTTTCAAACATCTGCCGGTCAAGATTCATTTCAGGGTAAAGACGTTCTAATTCTGAAAAAAACTCGCCTGACATTGCATGATAATTTGAAACATAACTGGATATGAGTTGTTGAATCTCCTGTCTCTGGATGGTAGAATAAAGAAAGACGCCCACAAGACAGAGCCCAAATACAATAAGGCAGGTGAAAAGCATTATTTTTCCAACCGAAAAATGTTTTTCAATGCATTCACCAAGAATAAAACCCGTCATCAAAAGGGAACCAAAGTAAAGTGTAATCATCGCAATGTTACGGGTAACAAGCATGAGTATTGCAAGACTTGCCAGCATGATCACGATCCCGCTGTTTCTGCCTGTTTTCAACCTGTAAAACAATATCGGCAGAGGAAGAAATAACCAGATTGCAACACCTGTTAACGGCATAATGTACATGGTGGTAATAATCAATATATATAAAAGGATACCGATCAAAATATCCTTAATTAATGTTGATTGTATTTGCGTACCCGTCATCTGCATTGTTCCTCAGGATGGATCTGTTTAGTACATGGGTTTACCGACAAACGGAAGCAGTGCGATCATGCGGGACTGTTTGATTGCGACCGTAAGCTCACGTTGATGCTTGGCGCAGGTCCCTGTGATTCTTCTGGGAATAATTTTTCCTCGTTCCGTAATGAACAGTCGGAGCGCTTTTGGGTTTTTGTAATCGGTATCAAGTTCTTTATCCACACAGAATCTGCATATTTTACGGCGTTGATAGAATTTATTTTTACCCGCGCCTTTTTGGGGTTTTTTGCTACTGATAGTGCTGCTGCTGCTGTTATTATACATGGTTATTTTCTCCCGGTTTTAACTATTCTGATTCTTCTTCAGTTTCCGTATCATCATCATCTTCCTCAGAAGCGTCATCCTCCGCCGCACCTTCTTCTTTAACAGATATATCATCTGTTTCATCCGACTTTTTAGGTTTATTCTTTGCCTCTTCAGCCTCTTTTTCAAGTTGTTCTAAAGTTACATTTTTAGAAAGAAGAATGGTCATGAATTTCATGACATCATCACTCAGGCGCATGTTTCTCTCAAGCTCTTTAACAAGTTCTCCTGATCCGCCGTATGTAACACAGACATAATGACCACGCAGTTTTTTCTTAATTTCATAGGACAGTTTTTTGTTTCCCCAGTCATCGAAATCGATTAAATAGCCATTTTCTTTTGCAATGATATTTTTGACTTTATCAAACAGGTCTGTCCGTGTTTGATCCTGAATGTCAGGGTCAGAAATAAAAACTGTTTCATATTTTCTCATTTTCTCTCCTTACGGATATAAGCCCTGACCATAAGCCGGAGCAAGGATTAGTCACAAAGCAATGCCTGCCGATCAAACACTGCATAAAAACTATTTTCTATATCATTTATGTCTAATAGGGTCAATATTAATATTCCCGAGCTTAATAAATTCATTGCTAAAATACTATTGACAATCCGTCCGGGAAATAAAGTAATTAACTTTTTGTAATTTTAATAAAGCTGGATTTTTCCTGTAATATTAACCTCTAATCCTAAATTCAAGGCTTTCTGACTGAATTCATCAAGCAGTCTGAAGAGGGAAAGGCGTTGATTTTTTTTATGCGAAATGAGCAGGGCAGAAACTTCCTGTTCCGTATCTTTGTTCATATTCAGAGCTTCTTTAAAGATATCGCTTTCATTAGAGAATTCTTCAATGATTTCATGCATCGAGCTATATCTTTGTCCCGGTAATTTTGAACAGGCCTTGAGAATAAATTTCTTTAAAGGTTCCGGAAAATCTGGAATTCTCAAAGGCGGAGCAATTATTCTTTTGGCGGTATCCATGTTCATGGCGGCTGAGCAGTCTCCGCTTGAAAAAAGCGTCCGGCCGGTTAACATTTCATGGGTCAGAATGCCAAGGCTGTATATGTCTGATCTAAGATCGATTTTTCCACCCTTGATTTGTTCAGGTGCTATGTAATAATTATTTCTATCCTCTACAAAACCCTCTGTCGGAATGGGAGAGGTAAATCCGAAATCCGACACCACTACATGTCTGTCTTTTGAAATAAAAATATTGGAGGGGGTCAAATGGTTATGAATTATTTTTTGATCATGAGCATGGGCTATAGCAGAGCATATCTGAGCCAGAAAAAACATGATATTATCGAATGAAAAGAGAATTTTCCTATCAAAGAAAGAATCCAATGAATCACCCTCAATGTACTCCATAATAATAAAAAAAGTTCGATATTGTTCTTCAATATCATAAATTTGAGCAATGTTGGGGTGTTTCAGGCTGGAAATGCGGTCGATTCTTTTTTTAAAATTGTTAAAATCCTCTTTCTTCATCACTGGATGGTGTTTCATCATTTTTATGGCAACTGGTATGTTTAATAGTTTATGCCTGCCTTTATAGACAAAACTGGTTCTTCCCTCTCCGAGCGTTTGTGTTATTAGATGGTGGCCGACATATTTTACTTCTGAATCCGTTGGATTATCAAGTCGGTTGGTTGACAATCCGGTCAGAAAATCAATCAAAACGGGTTGTAATGTGCAAGCCATATCAAATTTGGCTCTCGGCAGCTCCCAGACTACCATTTCAGATTCTGAAACAGCATCAGACATGAAGGGTTCGGATGACAGAAGGGCCATATCTCCGAGAATATCACCTTCTCTTCTCTTCCCGGCATATTGAAAGGAACCGCTTTCATTCTTACACTGAACCTTGCAAAGCCCTTTCTGAATAAGGTAAAGACAATTCAGATGATTCTCTTGAGAAATAAATGTTGTACCATAGCCGAGGGCTTTTTTGGACATACAGTTTAACAAAGAACAAAGCCCGTCTTTGGATATAGCCTTAAGCATTCTTGTATTTAAAAGAAATTCAATGTCTTCTGGAGTGATTTCTCCATTCCTGCCTGTTTCAGGTTCAACTCCATTTTCCACGGGAAAAAGGAATTCAAGGCCTGTTTTATATTGTTTTTCACTTTCTGTGATTTGTGCCCAGGCGACCCTGCAGAAAAAAGTATCCCATTGATTCAGCTCTGTATTTTTTATCATGAGCTTTGGTTTGGTTCCGTTTTCAAAGCTTTTGTCGGATTCGATCAAAACCCCTTGAATCCCCAGGTTGAGAACATTTACAAAATAATGGGTATTTGAATTTTCAGTTTCAAAAAATACGACAGCAAGTCTCGGGTCATCCAGCTCCTCTCGGACGGTTTTACGAAGATCACGGAATGTCGCCATACAGGGTCTCCTTTTTAGTCAATAAAAAAACAGGCACATATCAGATTTGATGATCTTGATAAGGATCAAGACCATCAAATCCGTATTAAAGATCGATTTGGTCCGGGGACAGATGTCTTTTTGCATATTCGATATGCACCCCGGATTCAAAAAAAAGCTTAACAATATCTTCATCAATCAGATGGTTTTCGCTCATCTGTTGAAGCACGGCAACGGTTTTACTCAACGTCATGGGCTTTTTATAGGGTCTGTCTCTGGCACACAGGGCCTCAAAAATATCGGCAATGGCGAGTATTCTTGCCTGAATATTGATATTTTCCTTGTTCAGATGCAATGGATATCCTGATCCATCAAGTTTTTCATGATGGGCTCCGGCAATGGAAGGAATATTGGATAGTTTTTTTGGCCACGGTAGCTTATTTAATATTTTTTCAGTCAAACGAGCATGATTGTTAATGATTTCCCTTTCCCCGGCTGTTAATGTTCCTTTTATGACACATAAATTTTCAAATTCATCTTCTGTGAGATAGGGATTTTTTGACATCTCACAGGATTTTTCATTTATTCCCTCGAGCTGGTCGATAAGTCCCTGATCAAGTGATTCCTTGCTTGAATTAATAGTGGAAAGGGTCATCATTTCTGTTTCCAGGGTCTCAATTTTTTGTATACACATCAAATCAATCCGTGCCATTTCTTCATGTTTTTCTGTCTGATCCAACAAAGACAGCTTTCTTTGGGCTGCTATGAGTTTTAAATTGGTTTTAAAGAGTTCCCACCGTGTTCTGATTAATTCTATCCTGTCAAAAACCGTCTCAAGCCTCGAAGATTTGCTGATAATGTGGTCCGGTGTTGTTATTTTGCCAGTATCATGCATTAAGGCCGCTATTCTGAGTTCATCCATCTGATCATCGGAAAGATGAATATTATTAAAAATGATATCGTCCTCATTTATCTTCCGAGCAATCATGATAGAGAGTTCCGTTACCCGCTGGATGTGGCCCCCGGTATGTTTAGATTTTTCGTCTATGGATACGGCGATAGCTTTTATAAAGGCTTCAAATAATTCCTTCATCTCAATGATGAGCCTTTGCTGGGTTAAGATGACCGAGGCCTGGTTGGCAAGTGCTGCGGCTTTTTCCAAGGCATCTTTGCCGAAAGAGATGATTTTCCGGGAAGAAGGGTCCTTTGAATTGATCAACTGGAGAATCCCGATAATATCATCCTCATGATTTCTCATGGGTATGACAACCATGGATTTGCTTCGGTAGTGCAGGGCTTCATCAAATCTCCGGGTCCCGTCAAACATGAATTGATTTGTCTTGTAAACATCATCAATATTAATGATTTTCCCGGTATGGAATACATAGGAGGAGACATTTGAAAGATTTGGTGTATCATCTACATGATAGAGTGGGACTCCTTGAAGGTCAATTTTTTCATCGTCTTCATCAATATTGAGGGAATCATTATGAAAAACATGGAAATCCAATTTTTTTTTCTTCTGATCAACCAGATACAAAGTTCCGCCGTCCGCTTTTGAGAACCTTCTTGCAATGGAAAGAATCATCTTTAAAAGTGCGCGGATATCTTTCCCTGTACCAAGTGCTTTACCAATGGCGGTCAGTTCTGATATTTCTCTTGCTTGCTCTTCGAGGAACGGGCAAAGTTCATCAAGAATATTTTCAATAACAATATTAATTCTGGAGTTTTCAGAGAATTTTCCGTTATTCAGCATAAAATATCCTCAATTGGTTCTCAGAACAGGGCCTTATGTGTTAAAGACTGAATTACCAGAAATAGAAACATGACACAAGAGAAGAAAAAACAAAGCATGGAATTTCATTGATTTTCTTGCTATTTACATCCATTTGTGGCATCTATGAGTGCTTAAAAAATCAGTTTTATCATTCAATATATTTAGAAGTTTGCACAAGGAGTTAATACAATGGAGGAACGGTATCATCCTGAATCAGTAGAACCCAAATGGCAGGCATACTGGAAAGAGAACCAATTATTCAAAGTCACGGAAGACCCGTCAAAAGAAAAATACTATCTTCTAGAGATGTTCCCATATCCATCAGGAAAAATCCATATCGGCCATGTGCGTAATTATACCATAGGAGATGTAGTGGTCCGCTATAAAAGGATGAAAGGGTTTAATGTTCTACATCCCATGGGATGGGATGCTTTTGGCATGCCTGCTGAAAATGCAGCCATTGATAATAATACCCACCCGGCTACCTGGACCTATAATAATATCAGCGCCATGAGGGCACAGCTTAAAAAAATGGGCTTCTCATATGATTGGGATCGGGAAATAGCAACCTGTACTCCGGAATATTATCGATGGGAGCAGTTGCTTTTCTTGAAGATGTTGGAAAAAGGCATGGCATATCGAAAAGAATCCTATGTTAACTGGTGCGAAAAATGCCAGACGGTGCTTGCCAATGAACAGGTAGAAAATGATAAATGCTGGCGATGTTCCCAACCGGTTCAGCAAAAAAAAATGTGGCAGTGGTTTTTCAGAATTACGGATTATGCGGAAGACCTTCTGATTCATTGTGATCAGCTTCCGGGATGGCCGGAAAAAGTAACGGTCATGCAGAGAAACTGGATCGGGAAAAGCGTAGGGTCTGAAATCAAATTTAAAGTGGATGGATGTGATCTGGATATCGAAGTCTTTACCACACGGCCGGATACGGTTTTTGGAGCTACTTTCATGTGCCTTGCCCCTGAACATCCACTCGTAGAAACCCTTTCCAGAGGGACCCGGATGGAAGAGGATGTGGCCGACTTTATCAGGAAAATATCAAGGCAGGAAAGATCTGCTGAAGGCCTTGAAAAATATGAAAAAGAAGGCGTTTTTACCGGGGCGTTCTGCATTAATCCCGCAACCAAAGGAAAAATCCCGGTATATACGGCCAATTTTGTGTTGATGGGATATGGAACCGGTGCCATCATGTCAGTTCCGGCAGGAGACCAGCGGGATTTTGATTTTGCAAGAAAATACGGGCTTGAAATTCGGATAGTAGTTCAACCGTCGGGGGATGATCTTGACGGGGCAAGCATGTCAGAGGCGTTTACGGGCGATGGAGTGCTGGTCAACTCCGGTGAATTCACTGGGATGGACAATAAAACCGCTATGGAAGCGCTAACCATATGGTTAGAAAAAGAAGGCCGGGGAAAGAAAACCATTTCCTATCGGCTAAGAGATTGGGGAATATCCAGGCAACGCTACTGGGGAGCGCCGATCCCTGTTATCCATTGTCTTGACTGCGGTGTCGTTCCGGTTCCTGAAAATGATCTTCCCATAAGACTTCCTGAAGAGGCAAACCTCCTTGAAAAAGGCGGGTCGCCTTTGCGGACACTTGACTATTTTGCAGTCACCACCTGTCCAAGATGCGGCAGAAAAGATGCAAAAAGAGATACCGATACCATGGATACCTTTGTTGAGTCGTCATGGTATTATTTAAGATATTGTTCCCCAAAATATGATAAAGGCATGTTTGATCCTGAAGCTGTAAAATACTGGGCGCCTGTGGATCAGTATATCGGAGGAGTTGAACATGCAGTCCTTCACCTTCTTTACTCCCGGTATTTCATGAGAGTATTGAACACCCTTGGGATGATTGATTTCAAAGAACCCTTTACACGGCTTCTTACTCAGGGAATGGTATGTAAGGAAACCATGATGTGTCCGGATCATGGCTATCTTTTTCCTGAAGAAGCAGCAAAGAATGCAGACGGCAATGTCATCTGCACAAAATGCAGCAAAAATGTTGAAATCGGTCGGGTAATCAAGATGTCCAAATCCAAGAAAAATGTTGTGGATCCCAATGAGCTGCTAGAAAAATATGGCGCTGATGTCACCCGATTATTTTCATTGTTTGCCGCACCGCCTGAAAGAGATCTTGAATGGAGTGAAGACGGGGTTGAAGGAAGTAACAGATTTGTCAACAGGGTGTGGCGGCTGGCCATGGACTCAATGGAAAAGATAAAAGGTGTTGAATCCTTTTCAGGTCCTGCCTCAGACATAGTGTCGGATCCGGCAAAAAAGCTTTATATCAAGGCAAATCAGACCATTAAAAAGGTTACTCAAGACATTGATAAAAGTTTTCATTTTAATACTGCTATTTCTGCTGTCATGGAGCTTGTAAACGATATATATGCTATTAACCTTGAGTCAGCCGATACAGAGCTGAAAAGGATTCTTTTGTTCAGCCTTGAAAATATTCTTTTACTTTTATCTCCAATTGTTCCGCATTTTTGTGAAGAAATATTTGAAAAGCTCGGCAATAAAGGTTCCATCCTGTTGCAGCCTTGGCCGGAATACCGGGGGGATTCTCTAGAATCAGGTGAAATGACTGTTGTGGTCCAGATTAATGGAAAACTCAGGTCAACATTTATATTAAGAGCAGACAGTGATGAGTCGGTCATTAAAGAAGCTGCTCTTTCTGATGAGAAAATAAATAAATACATTGGGGATAAAAAGCCTAAAAAGGTGATTGTCATTACAAAAAAGCAAACCCTTGTGAACATAGTGGTCTAATATGAGATACATGAAAAATTTTATAATTATCTGTCTTTTTTCCTTTATTGTAGCTTGCGGGTATCAGTTTGAGGGCGGTGGATACATCAATAAAGATGTAACGCGTGTGGCTGTAAAAGTTCTTGGGAATAAAAGCGCTGAAACAGGGGCTGATGTTATATTTACAAACGCCCTTATCAGGGAGATCCTGCAAAAAACGGATACGAAAGTCGTGGATGAGGCCACCGCCACAGCAGTAATTGAAGGGACCATCAAAGCAATTACGTTTTCTTCCCTGTCACGGGCAACTGTAGAATCTGTAACTGAAAGAAGAGTCTCCGCCGTCATGGATTTTAAGATGGTGAGCAAAGACGGAGAAGTGATCTGGTCTGCCATGGATTTACGCTCAAATGAAAGCTATAACGCATCCCAGGATAGAGCTGCAGATGAAAGCAACAAAGGAACGGCTTTGGAAAAAATTGCTGTAAGAAGTGCTGAAAGAGTGGTCAGTAGAATGCTAAGTAATTTTTAATAGCATCTGAAGACAGAATTTACGATCAATGATTCGTGCAAATCCTGTCTTCAGAATTAATAATCTGAAAAATAAAAATCGTGAATACTTATACGTTCATAAATTTGAACAGTCTGGAAATCTTTCTGGAAGCAGTCTTTTTATGAATAATGCCTTTTTTAGCGGCTTTGTGAAGTGCAGATTGGTTTTTTCTCAGGATTTCATTCTTATCTTCACTTCCAGTTTCTTTTGCAGCTCGAAGCTTTTTTTCCAGGGTTTTGAGGGTGGTTTTGGCGGACCTGTTTCTAAGCCGTCTTCCCTGACTCTGTTTAGCACGTTTTATTGCAGATTTATGGTTTGCCAACTTAATATAGCTCCTTTATTAGTGTGATAAATTTAATATTCAGTCATATTTCAAATCAGGAAAGATATAGAGTTTGTTAAATTTTGTCAAGGAAAAGTTGTGGGCAGGATACTGAAAAAGACGGCTTTAATCAGTACATTGACTTTTGGGAGCCGCATTTTCGGAGTTGTAAGGGATTCCCTTATTGCCATTTGTTTTGGGGCATCATCTCAAAGTGATGCCTTTTTCATTGCATTTCGTCCTTTTGATCTTGCACGAAAACTTTTTTCTGAAGGAATCTTAAACATATCCTTTATCCCTGTTTTTTCAGAAACCCTTGAAAAAGAAGGACGATCACAGGCTGCGGCAATGGTCTTTTCATTTTTTTTCTTTTATTCAATAATCGGCATTTTAATTGTTATTTTGGGGATTCTTTTTGCTCCTCTGGTAATTAAAATCATAGCTCCCGGATATATTGAAAATTCTTATCAGTATGGACTGACGCTGATAATGATGAAAATAATGCTTCCTTATATTTTTTTTATTCTAATCACTGCGCTTTGTATGGGAGTGTTGAATTCTTTCGGGAATTTCGGTGTTCCTGCCGTTGCCCCTCTTATTTTTAATCTTGTCGTAATCGTGTTTACTCTTTTTGTTTCAAGTCGATTTAATGTTTCGGTGAGAGGATTGGCCGTGGGCGTTACTGTAGGCGGAATGCTTCAGCTTGCCCTCCAGATTCCATCAATGATTCGTCTTGGCATGCTCAAGATTTCTTTTTCCCGTTTCTTCCACCCGGGCGTATTAAAAGTTGCAAAAATTATGATTCCTTCAATGATCGGGGCCGCTTCCTATCAGATCAATATTATGGTGGCGTCATTTTTTACCTCTAAACTCGATGAAGGCAGTGTGTCGTTTGTTTATTATGCTGATCGACTGGTTCAATTTCCTCTGGCCCTATTTGCGGTTTCCGTTGCAACGGTTTTATTACCGGAGATATCAAAAAAAGTTGTGCTGGGTCAACTTGATGAGGTCGGTGAACTGTTCTCAAGGGGCGTAAAACTTGTGTTCTTTATCACCATCCCCGCTATGGCAGGGCTTATGGCGCTCAATGAGCCTATAGTCAAAATTTTATTCGGGTATGGGGTTTTTGATGCTCCGGCTGTTCAAAAAACGGCTGATTGTCTTTTTTTCCTTGCCATGGGGTTATGGGCATTTACCGGGGTAAGATTGTTTGTAACCCTTTATTATTCTCTTGTGAATATATCTATTCCTTTTTATTCCGGGATTATCACTATTTGTCTGAACCTGATTCTCTGCCCTGTCTTGATGAAACTATTCGGGTTGAAAGGGCTTATCTTTTCCGTATCTGCATCTGCCGTTGCTGGCTTTGTCTTTTTGTTTATCAATATTCCAGGGACAATGAACATTCGGAGAACCGAGATCATTGTTTCTGCTTGCAGATCTTTTTTTGTATCTGCTATAATGTTTTTACTTGTTAAACAGACGGCGGATTTAGTTTTGCCTCTATTGTCCTCAAGACTTGGATTTGTGATAGGGGTTGCAGCTTGCATAAGCATTGGAATGATTTTTTACCTCGGAATCAACCTGGTAATATCAAACCCTGAATTGGAACTTATAAAAAAAGGAATAAAAATAAGACATCATGACCACGGTTGAAAAGGCAGGACTTTATTCGGCTACAGTTTTTATTGCCGCCCTGTTATGCCTGATTGTATTTTCTGAAAATGGCATTTTGGATTTCAAGAGCATAAGACAGAAAGAACAGGGGGTTCTGAATCAGACCCGAGAGGTTGAAATGGAAAATCAGAAACTTGAAAATGAAGTCAATGCCTTGAAAACAGATATGGAATACATAAAACACCTGGCAAAACATGAACATGATATGATCGAAGAAGATGAGCTGATTTTTAAAGATAAACTGGATAATAAGGGGAATACACCATGAATCTGGATATCTGGACACTTGAACTTGCAAGATTGTATGAGCGTCAGGGGTATAATAAAGATGCCCTTGAGATTTATTTGCATCTTGAAGACCATGAAAATGGAAGTGAGATTCAGGCAGGGATAAAACGCATGCATAAAAAAATGGAGGATGCCGGGCACCAAACCCATCCTGAAGAAAAAATATCCTTTCTTTTTGAAAAATGGCTGATGCTCATGGTATTAAGGCATCGGCTGGACAATTTCATTAAAATCAAAAAGAGACTCTCCTGATGACAATGAAAAAAGATATCAAAGGTGCGGTTTTTCTTTTTTTTGTAGCGGTGGTTACGGCTTTTATTTTGAACCATGTTTCTCCCTTTGGTATTGCCGTATACGGGCAATGGCAAAAATCCGATGGAGTTGTAAATGCAGTGTCAAAGGCCAAGGATATGAATGCATCCATTGAAATTAATAATCCTGAAATGTAAAGAGATTGTCCGGACAAAGCAAAGAATTATTCTGGATGTCTGTCTTTTTGATTTTTATGAACTGGGCCGCCTGCCTGGAGCATTGTCCTTTCCTTTGGCAGACTTTGAAACAGGGATCAACAGATTGATGGAAATCGCCAATCAAAATTCCTTTCAGGGAATGCGGCAAAATAATTATCTACAGTCCGATTTTTATCTCTGAACCGGATAACCTGAAGGTCGCACGTAAGTTGATTAGCACGGACCTGACTTATGACCTGGACACCTTTCAAAATACCTGGTGCATGGTCCACAAACTCCCGAGTACCATAAATAGCATCGGCCATATGAAATGAAAACCCCACTGGAATAGTCACCTTCTGCATAGAATATTAACTGGAATTTGCTTTGGGGTTGGAAATATGGTTGGAAATAAAAATTTTACCCAATAAAAAAAGGTCTTAAGAAACTCTCAAGACCCTTGATTTACTGTGGAGGCGGCTTCCAGATTTGAACTGGAGAATAACGGCTTTGCAGGCCGTCGCCTTACCACTTGGCCAAGCCGCCATAGTGTGCGTGTGGAGCGGGAAACGGGAGTCGAACCCGCGACTTCGACCTTGGCAAGGTCGCACTCTACCACTGAGTTATTCCCGCTCATCAGACAACGGTGATTTATATACTTGGACACCTTTTTTGTCAATGGCAAATTTAGAGGATTAAATATTTCCTGGCATTAATAAAATAGTCCACTCCTGACCAAACGGTGTAGATCAAAGCACCATAAAGAAAAAACTGCCCGATAAAATCAAAATTGATTCCAAGATAATTATAATGCATGGTTAATGGAATAATGGCTGCAATCTGAAAACCGGTTTTATATTTTCCAAGCCATGAGGCTGCAACATCCTGCTTATTTTCAATCAATACACACCTTAGACTTGTGACGGCAAGTTCTCTTCCAATGATAACACAAGCGATCCATGCCTCGATGAAATGAAGATCCACGAGCATCACCAGGGTTGAAGCCACCAGGAGTTTATCTGCCAAAGGATCAAGAATTTTACCGAGTTTTGTCATGAGCCCCCTGGTTCGTGCAAGATACCCGTCAAAATAGTCAGTTATGGATGCAATTGAAAAAATTAAAGCTGAAATAAAAGTTGTAACCCTTGTCTCATACATCAGCAGGATGACAATTACAGGAACAGAAATAATTCTGGACAAGGTCATAAAATTAGGGGTCAAAACCATTTTCTTTACTTTTTCCGAAAAAAGCATCTCAGATTATCCTTTTTTTTTATTCCAGTCGGAAAGAAATGCCTCTATTCCCTTGTCGGTCATATGGTGGGAAGCAAGTTTCTTTAAAACAGAATAAGGAATAGTGGCAATATCTGCGCCGATCAGGGCAGACTCCAGAACATGCAGGGGATTTCTGACGCTTGCAACAATAATTTCAGTATTAAAATCATAATTGGCATATATCTGGGCAATCTCTTCAACCAGATCCATCCCTACTTCGGCAAGGTCATCCAACCTTCCAACAAACGGGCTGACAAAAGTTGCACCGGCCTTGGCTGCCATGAGTGCTTGAAGGGCTGAAAAAATAAGGGTCACATTGGTTTTGATTCCTTCATCTGAAAGGGTTTTAACAGCTTTCAATCCCTCTACCGTCATGGGAATTTTCACGGTTATGTTGTCTGCTATTTTCGCGAGCTCCCTTGCTTCTCTAATCATGCCTTCATATTCAAGACTGATAACCTCGGCACTCACCGGCCCTTTAACGATCTTACAGATGTCGGCAATAATCTGCTTAAATTCCCCTGTTTCCTTTGCAATCAAAGAAGGATTGGTGGTAACACCATCCACCATCCCCATATCATTTGCATCTTTGATCTGATCAATATTAGCCGTATCAATAAAAAATTTCATTTACACCTCCTCCTTCAGAAGGATCACCTCCTGGGTTTTCTGTTGTTCTATATTTTTTAATAATTCATCAGACCGCAAATTGAAAACCGGATGAATCTCCTCTGGTCCTATATCACAGAGAGGTACCAGCACAAAACATCTTTCGTGCATTCTGGGATGTGGAATTTCAAGCATTTCGGTTTTAATAACCAGGTCATCGTAGTAAATGATATCCAGATCAATGGTCCTGGGACCAAATCTGAAGACCTTGCCGTCCTGGCCCATGATTTTTTCCAGTTGCTTAAAAACAGCCAAAAGATCTTCGGGGCCCAGTCCTGTTTTTATTTTCAAAGCAGCATTTAAAAACCAGTCCTGCTCTTTAAAATTCTGGGGTTCCGTCATATAAAAGAAAGAAATGGAGATCACTTCAATTTCTTCATGCCTGCCTATTAAATATATGGCATTATCAAGATTTTTTTTCTTATCTCCCATATTGGAACCAATGCTTAAATATACCGAATGTTCCCGGTTTCTGCTATTTATACTCAAACAGCACCGTTTCGGAAACTTCGCTTACAATATTATCTTTTCCTTTTGCCTGGACCCTGAAATAATACTTATATCCTTTTTCAATTCCAGTGACAAATCTCTTGGAAGGTATAGATACAACCCCAATCTTTTTAAATTCAAAGGGGCAGCCCTGACAGGATTCAAAGGTCTGTTTTGCCAAAAATATTTCAAAGCTTTCAGGCTTTACAAAGGCTTCTTTTTCATCCACCTTGTGATTCCATGTCAATTCGATCTCCTTATCACTATTCACATATTTTAGATCAAAAGGAGCGGCAATCTTTTCCCCTTTGATTACCGGCAGCACAGGAGGCCCTTTTTTCCCACATCCTTGAAAACCAAAGAAAATCATTCCGCACATGAGGATCAAAAACAGAATAAACACATTTTTGGGGTGTGTCATAGGCCAAGTTCTCCCGCGGCTTTTGCAACAGCTTTTTTCACATTTTCAAAACCGGTTCCGCCATAGGAAATCCGTCTTGAAACTGTTTTATCAATGGCAATGAATTCATAAACATCCTCTGTGATCAGATCACTTAAATTCTTAAATTCTTCCAGAGTCAGGTCATTCAGCTCTTTTCCCTGATTCAGGGCAAAGGCCACTGCTCTTCCGGCAACCGCATGGGCATGGCGAAACGGCATCCCTTTTAGAGTAAGGTAATCGGCAAGATCGGTTGCATTCAAAAACCCCTGTTTACAGGCATCATACATTCTCTGTTTATGAACGTCTATGTTTTCAAGCATCCGGGTATACACATCCGTGCAGATTTTGAGGGTGTCCACCGTATCAAACAACGGTTCCTTGTCTTCCTGCATATCTTTATTATAGGCCAGGGGCAAGGATTTCATGACCGTCAGAATGGCCATAAGATTCCCTACAACCCTGCCGGTCTTTCCTCTGACAAGCTCTGCCACATCAGGATTTTTTTTCTGAGGCATGATACTGGACCCTGTTGTAAAGGAATCTGAAATAGTGATAAAGGCAAATTCAGAAGAAGACCAGAGAACCAGCTCTTCGGACAGTCTTGAAAAATGAATCATACAAATGGAGGCATGGGAGATAAACTCCATGATAAAATCTCTGTCCGATACTGAATCAATGCTGTTGTCCGATACTTTTGAAAAAGACAAAAGCTCTCTTGTATATTCCCTGTTCAATGGGAATGTGGTTCCGGCAAGCGCTGCAGCACCCAAAGGCATGACATCAATTCTTTTAAAACAGTCATGAAATCGTTCAATATCCCTTTTAAACATTTCATAATAAGCCATCATATGATGAGAAAACAACACAGGCTGGGCTCTTTGAAGATGGGTATATCCCGGCATGATCACATCCGGGTATTTTTGGGCCATCCTGACGATGGATTTTTGAAACTCAATCAGCAGATCAATAATTGTTCTTGTCTCTTTTTTTAAATATATCCTTACATCCAAGGCAATCTGATCATTCCGGGAACGGCCGGTATGAAGCTTTCTTGCAACATCGCCAGCCACCCTGCCCAATTCATCTTCAACATGCATGTGGATATCTTCAAGGCTTGCAGAAAATTTCATTTGATTATTTTCGATTTTCTCTTTGACCTTTCCAAGACCTTCGATCAGAATATCTGCGTCTGCCTGGGTAATGATGGATTCTTTTGCCATCATTTTCAGATGGGCAATACTTCCTTCAATGTCACTTTCATACAGTCGTTTGTCCACATCAATGGAAGCATGAAATTTTTCAACCAGTTCATCCGTATCCTGAGAGAACCTTCCACCCCATAGTTTTTCACTCATTTCCGACTCATCTTCCTTTTTGTTTTCTATGGTTTATGAATGACCTGTCAATTTTTCAATATCAGTTTTTCAAGTATGGCCTTATGCATATGCCGTTTGTTTTCAGCCTGATCCCAGAATACACTGTTTTTATCTTCCAGCACATCTTCGGAAATCTCCTCTCCCCTGTGGGCCGGAAGACAATGCATGGTCAGAACATCCTTCCTGGCAAGGGATAAAAGGGCTTTGTTGACCTGAAATCCTTTAAACGCTTCGATCCGTTCGGACAATTCGTGTTCATCTCCCATGCTGGCCCAGACATCCGTGTAAACCACATCGGCATTTTTCACAGCGTCTCTGGGATCATTGGTGAATCGGATATGGGATTTTTTGTCCGCAGATGCCGCTTTAATAATGTGGGCATCAATTTCAAAACCCTGGGGACTCGCAACCGTCAGATCAAGGTCGAGGACGCTTGCCGCATTAATCCAGGTATTGGCCACATTATTGCCATCCCCCACCCAGACAATTTTAATCCCCTCATATCCCCCTTTATGCTCGATAATGGTCATAAGATCGCTTAATATCTGGCAGGGGTGAAAAGAGTCGGTCAATGCATTGATGACAGGGATAGTGGAACTTTTTGCAAATTCCTCAACAAGTGAATGATCAAAAGTTCTCATGGCAAGACAATCAATATATCGTGAAAGAACCCTGGCCGTGTCTTTTGCCGGCTCATTTCTGGAAATCTGGGTGTCCTGGGTGCTCATATAAATGGGGTGCCCGCCAAGCTGGATCATTGCAGTTTCAAAGGCAATTCTTGTTCTTGTGGATTTCTTGTCAAAAATCAACCCCAGGGTTTTACCGGTTAATAATTTATCAAGAATGCCTTTGGCATATCTTTCCTTTAATTGAATGGCTCTTTTAAACAAAATTTCAAAGTCTTCTTTTTCCAGATCCAGCAGTGATAATAAATCTTTTTTCAAAATACTCTCCCAAATTAAAAAAGGCTGTCCAGCACTGTAACAAGCCTGTCAATATCTGTTTTTTCAACTATCAGTGGAGGAGCGAACCGCAATACTTTATCCTGGATTCCATTGATAATAAAGCCTTTTTCCATTAATTCTCTGACAAAAAAAGCCGCATCCCTGTCAATTTCCAATCCGATTAAAAGGCCTTCGCCTCGAACTGCCACAATTCTTGAATATTTTTCTTTCAATTCAATCAGCTTATTCTTGAAATATAGACCCTTTTGACGGACCTCATCCAGGAAAGACTCACTGCTGATGATATTCACCACTTCCAATGCGGCTGCTGTAACAAGAGGAGTTCCGCCAAAGGTCGTGGCATGACTGCCGAAATCAAATCCTGTGGCAGCATCTTGGGTTGCCAGCATGGCGCCGATGGGAAGGCCGTTACCAAGGGCTTTTGCAAGGGTCATGATATCCGGGGTGATATTATATAATTGATGGGCAAAAAGTTGACCGCATCGCCCCATCCCGCATTGAATTTCATCAAAAATCAGCAGGATTCCTTTTTTAGTACAAAGCTCTCTGACAGACTTTAAATATTCAGCATCTGCCGGAACAATTCCGCCTTCGCCCTGAACCGGTTCCAGCATGACGGCACAGACAGTTTCATCAATTTCCTTTTCAATGGCATCGAAATCATTAAAAGGCACATGGGAAAAGCCTTCAAGAAGGGGATAAAATCCATCTTTTACCTTATCCTGACCTGTTGCGGTCAAAGTGGCCATGGTGCGGCCATGAAAAGACTGGAGCATGGTAATAATCCTGAAGCGATTCTTTTCTCCTTTTTTCTGGAAATACCGTCTGGCAAGTTTGATGGCAGCCTCATTGGCTTCTGCACCGGAATTGGCAAAAAACACCCTGTTGCTAAAACTTTTCTCACATAATTTTGAGGCAAGCTCTGCCTGGGGGAGTGTATAAAAAAGATTGGACACATGGACCAGAATTGAGGCCTGCCTGCATATAGCCTCTGTGATTTTCGGATGGCAATGCCCAAGGCCGCATACGGCAATACCAGCTAAAAAATCGGTGTATTTTTTCCCATCTTCATCCCAGAGAAAAATACCCTCGCCTTTGACAAAGGCTTTTCCCTGCCTCTGGTAGGTCTGAAAAATAAAATTGTCTGTTTTGGTGACTGAATCCACTTTATATCCTCATCATATTCTTAATTATAGCTGAGATTATTCTGTAAATACCTGGGTTCCGATACCCAAATCGGTGAAAAGTTCCAGTAATACTGCATGGGGAACTTTCCCGTTGATGATGTGCGCTTTTTTCACACCTGTTTTCAATGTATCCAAAGCACATTCAACTTTGGGGATCATCCCCCCTTTGATGTCTCCGGTAAGAATCATATCATTGATAATGGCTGCATTCAGGGAAGGAACAAGTTTCTGGTTCTTATCCAACACACCGTCCACATCCGTGACAAGAATCAATCTCTCGGCATTCAGGGCAGAAGCAACCTTTGATGCCACCACATCAGCGTTAATATTATAGGTTTCACCATTTTTTCCAAACCCGATAGGCGCAATGACGGGAATAAACCCCTGGGATGTCAGTGTATGAATAATATCAGGGTTAATATTTTCCACATCCCCTACCATACCCGGATCAATAATCTCGGGCGGTTTGTTTTCATCATCCTGATGATAAATAGTCATTTTTACGGCTGTAATCAGCATGCCGTCCTTGCCGGTCAAGCCGACAGCCTTCCCCCCCTGGCGGTTTATTCTTGCCACAATATCCTTATTGAGCTTTCCGCCGAGAACCATCTCCACCACATCCATGGTTTCATCATCCGTATACCGCATGCCCCGGATGAATTTGGAGGTAATCCCCATGGCATCCAGCACTTTATTGATCTGGGGACCCCCGCCGTGAACAATCACCGGGTTCACCCCGATATATTTTAAAAGAATGATGTCATTGGCAAAATCCCTTTTCAGATCTTCATCCACCATGGCATGGCCGCCATATTTGATCACAAGGGTTTTGCCGGAAAAATTCCTGATATACGGCAAGGCTTCAATTAATATGTCAGCCACAGTGTTCTTCATAGAATATACCTCGTCAGATCCTCATTGCCCACAATGTTCGTCAACTGTTTTTCAACAAAGACTGCATCAATCACAATCTTTTTTTCTTCAATATCCGGCGCCATAAATAAAATATCTTCCAGCAGTTTTTCCATAAGGGTGTGAAGCCGTCTCGCCCCGATATTTTCTGTTGAAGAATTCACTTCAACAGCAAGAGAAGCAATTTTCTCGACCGCATCCTCAGTGAATTCAATTTCAACCCCTTCTGTTCTTAGCAAAGCTATATATTGCAACACAAGCGCATTTTTGGGTTCTGTTAAAATTCTTACAAATTCATCTGCTCCCAGAGAGGTCAGTTCAACTCTGATGGGAAACCGGCCCTGGAGTTCCGGTATCAGATCCGATGGCTTTGCAACATGGAATGCACCTGATGCAATAAAAAGGATGTGATCAGTTTTAACAATACCATATTTTGTGGGAACACTGCTGCCTTCCACGATGGGCAAAAGATCTCTTTGAACTCCTTCCTTAGACACTTCAGGGCCATGGGTTTTATCTTTACTGGCAATTTTATCAATCTCGTCAATAAATATAATCCCGGACTGCTCCACCATAAAGATAGCTTCTGCCTTGACCTGTTCCATATCGACTAAATGGGCTGCTTCTTCCTGGGCAAGCAGTTTCAGAGCGTCTTTGATTTTGACTTTTCTACGCTTGGTATTTTTCGGCATCAGGTTTCCCAGCATATCCTTGATATTGATCCCCATTTCCTCTATACCGGCGTTTGAAAAAATCTCTACCATGGGTGATGATTTATCTGCCACCTCAAGGTCAATCTCTCTTGAATCAAGCTTCCCGCCTAAAAGCATTTTTCTTAGCTTTCCCCGAGTTGAGGATGAAGAAGAGTCAGGGTCCCCTTCTCCTGTTGTAATGATATCGATATCATTGGATATACCTGCACCGCTCGGAGAAGAAGGTGGCAAAAGAAGATCCAGAATTCTTTCTTCGGCAATCCGGGTGGCTTTTTCCCTTACGTCTTCCTGCTGCTTTGCCTTCAATCGGGTTACAGTCAGTTCCACAAGGTCCCGGATCATGGATTCAACATCCCGGCCTACGTAACCCACTTCTGTAAATTTGGAGGCCTCAACCTTGTAAAAGGGGGAATCCGTCAGATTGGCAAGCCGTCTTGCAATTTCCGTTTTACCCACACCGGTGGGTCCGATAAGAATGATATTTTTAGGTGCTATTTCATCCTGGAGGTCTTTATCGACCTGCTGCCGTCTCCATCGGTTTCTCAGCGCAATGGCAACTGATTTTTTTGCATTTTTCTGCCCGATGATATATTTGTCCAGCTCTCTGACTATTTCGCCTGGTTTTAGATCTTTCATATGGATTCATTCTCTTTTTTGACCGGAGGGTTATTCTTGTTGTTAAATTCTTCCACTGTAATGTGATGATTTGTATAGATACAAAGGTCAGCGGCTATTTTCATTGCTTTTTCCACAATTGTTCTTGGATCAAGATCTGTATTTTCGATCAAGGCGACTGCAGCGGCCTGAGCGGCAGTGCTGCCCGAACCAATGCTGATCACCCCGCCATCGGGTTCAATCACATCCCCGTTGCCGGATAAAAGATACATGATATCCTTATCAGCCGCAATCATCATGGCTTCGAGCCGTCTTAGATACTTATCGGTCCGCCATTCCCTTGCCAATTCCACGCATGCTCGTGTCAGGCTTCCGTTATATCTTTCAAGCTTTTCCTCAAGCTTTTCAGAAAGCGTCAATGCATCAGCCGTAGCGCCTGCAAATCCGGTAATGATTTTACCGTTATAAATCCTTCTTACCTTTTTTGCCTTATGCTTGGTGACGATATTGCCTAAGGTTACCTGCCCGTCACCGGCAACTACAAGTGAATCTTTGTGTTTTACGGCAAGAATGGTAGTCCCGTGAAAAATTTCATTCGTCATGTTTTAAACCCTTATTGTTTTTATTTCCTGGGGTGTGCTTTGTCATAGACCTGCATGAGTCTGTCCATGCTCACATGGGTATAGACCTGGGTTGTTGAAAGACTTGCATGACCCAGGATTTCCTGAATTCCTCTTAGATCTGCGCCTGAATCCAGCATATGCGTTGCAAAGGAGTGCCTGAGGGTGTGAGGAGAAACCGGTACATCTATCTGACAGTCTTTCACGATTTTATCCAGAATCCGCCGGATGGACCGGGAACCCAATCTTGAAAAATCTTTATTCACAAAAACCGGAATCACATACTCTTTCAAAGACATTCTGTATTCTCTAATCGCATTCAAAGCCCTTTTACCTACCGGTACAATCCGTTCCTTAGAACCTTTTCCAAGGACTTTAATCATTTGATTTTGGAAGTCAATGTCATCCATATTCATGCCTTCTATTTCGGAAACCCGCATGCCGGTTGAATAAAAGGTCTCAAACATGGCCAGGTTCCGCTTATCAAACCAGGTGTCGGTTTTAATGGAATCTAAAAGATGAAAAAGGTCGTCAATGCTTAAGAACCTCGGAATCGTTTTTTCAAGTTTTGGAAAAGGAATCATATCAGCAGGATTCAACGTCATACGGCCCGATCTCACAAGATAATTAAAAAACGCTTTCAAGGAGGAAAGCTTTCTTGCAATAGTTCGTTTTGATTTTCTGGTTTTTGCAAGAAAAGCAAGATAGTTTCTGACGGATATTTTATCAATCAACATCAACCGCTCTAAAAATATTTTTTCTGCATCGGTTTCTTCAGGAATGTCAGCCTCAACAGTAAAACCAATAAATTCTGAAATATCTATCCTGTATGCCCGACAGGTATGACTGGAATATCCTTTTTCCGCATTAAGCGTTTGAATGAATTCATTAAGAACCATTTTTAAGCCCTGCATATTCCATCACAAGCTTCATGTCTTCCCATACCCGACGTTTGTATTGGGGTTGGTCCAATAAAAGGGAAGGATGTAAAGTCGGCATAACCCTGATTCCCTCAAATTCATGGAATTTTCCACGCTGTTCTTCAAAAGAAAAACCAGGGCCCAGCAAAACCCGGCCTGCTTCTTCCCCAAGGGTTATGATCACTTTTGGTGAAACTTTTCTGATTTTCTCTTTTACAGCCCGTGGTTCATCGCTACTACAGATAAAGACAATATCGGAAGACAAGCCCATGGCAACAAGAATTCGTGACAACAATTGACCGGCTTCCCCTTTGAAAAGACTTGTTTGGCTGTCTATGATGAAAACAGAAGCGTTTTCAGGGCCTTCAAAGCAAAAAGAAGGCTGTGCAGAAAACCCTTTTCTCCAGCTCTGGATGATGGTTTCCGATTCTTCAGAAATTTTGGGGAATATAATTCCGGATCGTTTGTGGAAAGAAAGATAGTTTGAAAAAGATTGTATGATCCTGATAAAATCAGCCTTGATTGAACCGGGATCATCGGGTGTTTGGGAACTCATTCAAGGACTATAACATTTTTTCAATGATGTGGTCGATGAGAATATCAGCCACCTCATTTTTTTTCATCAAAGGAATATCTGAAAAAGAACCATCTCTAAAAATCAGTTTAACCTTGTTGGTATCAGCCTTAAAGCCTGAATCATCTGCACCCACTATATTGGCGGCAATCATATCCAGGTTCTTTTTCTTGATCTTTAAAACTGCATTTTTTTCAAGATCATCTGTTTCTGCGGCAAACCCCACAAGAAACTGATTCTTTGTTTTCTTTTCCCCGATGAGCTTTAAAATATCAAGGTTTTCAACCATGTTCAGGGTCAGTTCACTATGTCCGTCTTTTTTCTTTATCTTGCTGGATTTTGGATCAATCGGTTTATAATCCGCCACAGCCGCAACTTTAATGATAATATCCACCTCACCTAAACGCGAAAGCATTTGAACCGCCATTTCATCACAACTTTCAACATTAATCCGTGTCACTCCAACAGGAGAATCAAGATGTACCGGCCCTGATACCAGGGTAACCACAGCCCCTCTTTTTTCTGCTGCCCTGGCAACCGCATATCCCATCTTGCCGGAAGAATGATTGCTGACATACCGTACCGGATCAATGGCCTCAACTGTTGGCCCTGCGGAAATCAGAACCCTCTTTCCTTTCATGTCTTTTCGGGTCAGCATGGCTTCAATCCGGTCAAAAATAAACCAGGGTTCCGGTAATCTCCCGGCTCCCGTAGTTTTGCAGGCAAGGACCCCGCTGTCAGGGTCAAGGATATGCCAGCCATCTTTTTCAAGGATATCCAGATTTCTCTGAACCCTGATGTTCTGGTACATATCCGAATTCATGGACGGACACACCATCACAGGACAGGTGACCGCCAGAAGGGTTGTGGTCAATGCATTATCGGCAAGTCCATTGGCAAGCTTTCCAATGGTGTTGGCCGTTGCCGGGGCAATAATGGCGGCATCCGCTTTTTTAGCAAGCTCGATGTGCTTTACCGAAGCATCGGTATCAAAATAGAGATCAGACAAAACAGGATTTTCAGACAAAACTTCAAAGGTTGTTATACCGACAAATTTCTTTGCACTTTCCGTCATGATGACCGTTACATAGGCCCCGGCCTTTTTTAAAAGCCGTAAGAGTTCAACTGCCTTATATGCGGCAATGCCTCCGGTAATGCCTAAAAGGACATACTTATTTTGTAATATCATTATTCGTCCGGATTTGATCCAAGTGTTTTGATTTTTTTTAAAGCTACTGTTCCTGCCATGAAATAACTCCTGACTTTGTAGCTCCGGGATTAATCTGCTCAATCACTTCTATTGCACCGGTACTGGTCTGGACAAAGGCTTTTGACCCTTCTCCTTTTCCAACATGAATATTGGGGGTAATTGCAAGTCCCTGGCCCAATGAAATTGTTTTCTTTATTTCGAGTTCACCTTTATCAACCTTTCCATCGGTATCAATATCATGATGAATCGTTCCAATGACCGATTTATAAAATGCTGTGCCTGTTTTATAATACAAGCCATATAGATAGCTTTCACCTTCAAAAGAGCAGATATCATCTGAAGGAACATAAGTAGTAAAAGTAAGAAGTTCCCCTAATAGGCTAGCCTGACCGAGGTTCCTTTCTTTGGAAATTGCAAAATCCAGGGACCACCCCTTTGCTATATCAATTTCATCGATAAGATCATCCCATGAAACAACCGGAACACTAGATACGGTTACATTTTCAATTCTTTTATCATCATGTACAATTGCATTTGATACATTGATAAGATTTGATCTCAAAATACTACCCCATGTCCAGGCAGTTATCGGCTCTCCAAAGTCAAAAAAACCATTGCTATTGGTGTCTGTAAACGTAAACGGTTCTTTTATCCCGTAATAGGATTGCTCATCGGTATTGGCT
>JAIFMF010000191.1 GCA_020048635.1 Desulfobacula sp.
TACACAGGGTGCTTCCGTTCCCCAATGGGGGTTTCTGTGCAGGCTGTGATCTTTGGGTTCATTTTCTCTTGGCATCCATTCAAGACTCATTGTAAATCTCCTTTAATTTATGATGTATTATTGTTTTTTAATTTACCATTTCATAATGGTGTATCAGCCGATATAACCGCCGTCCACTCCAAGGACCTGACCCGTGATATAACTTGCGTCATCAGACGCAAGGAACACAAAAGCCGGGGCAATTTCCTCGGGCTCTGCAAATCGGCCGAGCTGAATTCTTCCTTCATAGATCTTGCGAAGTTTTTCGTCAGACTGAAGCTTGCCTGTCATCTCGGTTTTTGTAATTCCAGGACAGATGACATTCACATTGATATTATACCTGCCAAGCTCCCGGGAAGCAGATTTTGTAAACCCGATGATCCCGGCTTTGGCTGATGCATAATTAATCTGACCGATGGTACCGAAAATTCCGGCAGTGGAGATCACGTTGATGATCTTGCCGTAATTTTTTTCCTTCATATAACGTCCCGCTGCCTGGGTGGTATTGAAAGCCGCTTTCAGGTGAACATCAATGATATAATCCCAGTCTGCTTCCGGCATTTTCAACAGCATGGAAGGTCTGGAAACGCCGGCGTTATTCACAACAATATCCACTCCGCCAAGCTGTTTTACGCATTCATCCACCATGTTCTGGGCGCTTTTGTAATCCGCCACATCGGCTGCCACGGCCACACCTTTGCGGCCGAGTTTTTCAATTTCCGCCACGGTCTCTTTTGCGGCTGCATCATTGGAATGATAATTGACCAGCACATCTGCCCCTTCTTTTGCATACATCAGGGCAATGGCTCTTCCGATGCCGCGGCTGCCGCCGGTCACAATGGCTTTTCTTCCTTTAAGTTTCATATTTACCTCATGCTGTTATTTAAAATCAGGAACCAGAACAATTCTCTTTTCAGGAGATTGTGCATGTGCTTCTGCAAAAACCTCATTAATGGTGCTCATGGGTCTGGTCTGGACATAGTCAGTGAGATTGATCTTCTTCTTTGTGACCATGCCGAGGACTATGGGGTAATATTCCGGCAGACATCCCCAGCTTCCTCTGACATCCGCATCAAAGGCCATGAGGCGGCTGAACATGAATTCGGTTTTGTATCCGCCATATCCAACGATGACAAGCGTTCCGGTAAAGCTCAACAGAGAAAGGGTCAGATCTGCCCCTGCTTTTGAACCGGTTGCTTCAAAAAGCTTCCAGTCAAATCCGGGGAGGCCTTTGGATTTCTGGATGGCCTTGATTTCTCCGGCAATATCTTTGGATGATTTATCTTTGATGTTGATGGCAAAATCCGCACCGTTTTTCAGCATTTTATCCAGTTGTTCCTGGCGCCGGGCCATGGCAATGACAGTGTTTGCGCCCATGGCTTTGAGTTCCTGTACCAGGTATTGGCCGATACCGCCGATGCCCATGACAATGGCATTGTCACCCATTTTAAAACCGGAACGAAGAATCGCCTGATAGGGAGAGGTAGCTGCATCGGCTACAACGGCAAGGTGTTCGAGAGGGATATCACCACGGTCTTTTACTTCGCAAAGATCAATGGAGGGGACAGGGATATGGCTTGAAAAACCGCCATAAATTCCCATGCTGTTTCCCGGCATTTTCTGGGCAAGGCAACGGTTTCCTTTTCCGGTTTTGCATAAAAGGCACTGTCTGCAGGGCATAACGGCCGGGATAATGACTTCTTTACCGATCCAGGCGGCATCACCGGCTACAACGGTTCCGGAAATCTCGTGGCCCAGTGTTAAAGGGGGTTTGCTGACGGTGGGCACACCATCAAAAAAATAACCCAGGTCGGTATGGCAGACGCCGCAGCCTGCAACCTTTACCAGAACTTCCCCGGCTTTCAGTTCAGGAACGGGGATTTCTGTTTTTTCAAGTTTTCCGGGTGTGACTTCCCCGGTTTCCTTGTTTTTTGTAAAAGGACTTACCATCTGCCATGTCTGAATTTTATCAGGTACATTCGTCATTTTTCTTCTCCTTTTTATTGTTGAAACGTTAGTATTTTTAAAAGTAATGCAGCCCTTAACCGGGTTGCGGTTTCGTCTGAATCCGCTCAGATATTGTCCACTTTTTTGGACTTTATGCATGTCAACATTTTATAACTTTGACCTTTGTGCCGATCCACTCTGGCGGCAGATAGACACGTCCGCTGTTCCCGCTGGAGTTGACCGTCTTTTCAATCATCTCCTCACCATAAACTTCAAACTTCACTTTTCTGCGAGTATAATCCGGCTCAATATTTTCAACTTTTTTATCACTTATTGCCATATTGCTTTAAACTCCTGTATGATAGCGGGTATAAAAACACCAGCTATTAATTAGATACTTAATAGATACATTGCAGCTATATGTCAAGTTTTTTTTACATCTTTTCAAGGAGACGCTTATCATGAAAATCAAATGGCTGGGCACCGCAGGGTTTCAAATCGAAACAGGAAAAGAAGTGTTTCTGATTGATCCTTATCTTTCCCGCAATCCCAGAGCTTTTCCAAGGCAGAACCTGACCCCTTCCGATATCTTCACCGCTTCCGGGATATTCATCTCCCACGGTCATTTTGATCACATTCTAGATGTCCCTCAGATTGCTTTACAGACAGGCGCTGATATTTACTGTTCAGACACGGCAGCGGATTTTTTTATAGAGAGCGGCATGGATAAACAAAAAGTTAAACCGGTTCTTTTGGATAATGCTGTTTTCAACTTTCCGGAATTTACAGCACAGGCTTTTTTCAGTGAACATGTCCGGTTCGACCTGCCGCTGGTACTTTCCACCCTTATGAAAATCAATATCCGCTTTTTCAAGTATCTGCCCCTGATTCGCAGCTTTCCCTGCGGTCAGGTGTTAAGCTGGCGCTTTTATGTTGAAAACAGAATCATCCAGTTTTTCGGCAGCGCCGGATCTTCTCCGGCTGAACTTGAAAAGATTGGGGATGACCCCATTGATATTCTGATGCTGCCGTTGCAGGGTCACTCGGATATCTTAAAGATCGGTCTTGACTATGTGAACCTTCTGAAACCGGCCATCGTTATCCCCCACCATTACGACAGCTTTTTCCCGCCGATTTCGAAAATGGTTGATATCAAGCCTTTTGTTGATGACATGGAAAAATATCACCCGGAAATAAGGGTCATGATTCCGGAAATGAATACGCCCCTGACCTTATGAACAGGCACAAAAAATTGAAAAAAGGCTTTTTATTTCCGGGCTCGAATCTAATCTTCCTCTGTCATGCCCGGCATTGCACCGAGTTTCACAATCTCTGCGCCGGGAGGGATCTGATAGGTTGAATTGTCAAGGGATTGTTTTTTCAAGCTTTCAAGCTTCATTTCATCTCCGTATCTCAGCATTCCCCCATAACCGGCGGTCTTAGCTTCCTTTAAAGCCTTTTCAAGGCTTCCATCTGTTTTTTCACCCATGAGAGTCCCCATCTTTGAGCCAATGGCTTCCCAGGCATCGTTCACTTTTTTCAAATCATCATGACTGCATAAGACCATTTCATTCTGACTTACAATTTTGCCGCCTTCCATGACTTTGACATTATACACTTCGCCCGAATAACCGGCGATCTGTTCTTTTTTGCCGGTTTTTTCATATCTGGCCGTGTAATTCTTCTTCTGTGGCACTTTCGGGGCTGCTCCACCTGCCATGAGGCCTGCAAGTCCTCCGGATGTAAAGGCTTTCATCTGGCTCATGTCCATGACCATCCACTTCCCGTCATCATCCTTTGAAACAGAGTATACCGTTCCTTTCTGCAGCAGCATATAATCTGTTGGGGAGACGTTCATTCGGACATGTTGGCTATCTCTTGTAACAACGGTGGTCGTATTGCCATCCTTCAGCATAGACTGTTTCAGTCTATTGCCCAATTCTTCCGCTAGGGGCGGCCGGTCATGAGTTTCAGCATGTCGGCGACGTTGTCTGCCCGCAGAATGGCTTTCTTATGGGGGGCTTTCAGAAATCCTTCCCGCTCGGCATTGTCCAGGAAGGCATCCAGGGGCGCATAATAATTATTGATATTGAGAAGCCCGAAGGGTTTGGAATGAAACCCCAGGATAGACAGGGTATAGATTTCAAAAAATTCCTCAACGGTTCCCACACCGCCCGGCAGGGCCACAAACCCGTCAGACAGGTCCACCATCAGGGCCTTTCTTTCGTTCATAGTGGGGACAACGTAAAGTTGTGTGAGTCCCGGATGGAAAATTTCCTTATCCCGCAAGGCCTGGACCGTAACCCCGATCACCTTGCCGCCCGATTCCAGGACACTGTCAGCCAGAAGTTTCATAAGGCCTGTGTCAGACCCGCCATAGATGCAGGTGAGGCCGCGCGCGGCCAGTTCCCTGCCCATGTCCCGGGCGGCCCGGGCATAAACCGGGTCAGCACCGGGGTTGGAACCTAAAAAGATACAAATTGAGTTCATGATGTTCTCCAACGTAGGATTGCGAATCAAACGAATGGGCGCATTTCATTGGGTTCTTTTACAATTTCCATCTATCGATCAACAATTTCATGGCTACCTTCATCCGGGCATATGATTCCCGAAGCAGGAAAATGGCACAGATCAGGTCATATACCAAGCTATGGGAGAACACAATAAGTAATCCCCCATTTTCTGACCGGAGCCCGATTATACCTGTTATTGCTTCAGGGTCGGATCAACACGGCAAAGGACAAATATTTTGACATTTTTAACCGGGCGTGTATCATGACTTAAAACCCATGCTTTTATATTGGAGAGATAAAATGAAATCAAAAAGAATGATGTTTTTTATGATGCTGTGGATGTGTCTTCTATTGTCCGGCGTGAGCCTTGCCTTTACCCCGGAAGGGGAGCTAAAAGTTCTGATACCGGGCCGTGAGGCAAAAATCACGTTTCAACCGATTGATGAGACAAAAGTCCTGGTTTCTGCCCTGGATGCAGAAGATAAGCCCATCAAAGATCTGATGACCGAGAATTTTAAGGTGATCAAGGGCGATATCAAGGCAAACGTCATCAATGCCGAAGTCCTGAAAACAAGGAAAGATGTGGCCATCAATTATGTTCTCGTGGTGGACAATTCTTTTTCCATGGAAGAACGCAAAGCTGTAGAGCCCCTTTTGGCCGCACTGGAGGAATTTTTAAAAATCGTCAGGCCCATTGATGAGGTCCAGGTTGTTGTGTTTGACGGCAAAAAAAGTCTTCCGGTCGATGGCCGTAATTTACGCTTAAACACCTTTAAATCCAACAATATGAAAGACCTGCAACGCTTTTTCCAAAAAAGCTTTAAAGAAGGAATGAGCGGCGAGACATTTTTATATGAAGGTATCCTTGGGGGTTTGCACCTGATTTCAAAACTGCCTGAAAAAAATAATAAATTCCTGGTAGTTTTTTCAGATGGGGAAGACCTGAACAGCAATATTAAAAAAGATATCATTGCGCCTAAGGCAAAAGGGTTAAAGAATTTCAACGCCTATGCCATTGATTTTATGCCCATTGAAAAAAAGGACCCATTTTTAGACTCTTTTGCTGAAACCAATGGGGGGAAATCCTGGAAAGCAAGTTCGGCAGAAAATCTGCTGCCTATTTTTAAAAATATTTCCACCACCTTGCTCCATCAGTACGTGGTTGAATATAATTTTTTTAATCCACCCCAGGGTTCATTGGTGGTCAGTCCGTCCGCCGTATCCATTGAGCAGTTGACAATAGTTGACAGCTCCCCCCTGCTCAATTATGTCTTTTTTGACACAGGTCAGAGCAAAATTCCGGAACGTTACAATTTATTGAAAAACCAGGCCGAGGCACAGGAATTTGATGAAAAGATGTTACGCAACACCATCACAAAATATTATCATGTGCTGAACATTATCGGTAAACGCCTTTCTGAGGCTCCAGGAGCAGCCATTGAACTTGTGGGATGTGTCAGTGACAGGGGCGATGAAAAGAATAACATAACGCTTTCCCGTGCGCGTGCGGAAAGCGTCCGGTCATACCTGCAATATGTATGGGAGGTTGACCCGGGCAGGATTACCGTCAATGCCCGCAAATTGCCTGAAAAACCGAGCACCGGCAATGTTGAAGCGGCATGGCTTGAAAACCAGCGGGTGGAGATTCATTCCGATTCTCCCGAGATCCTGGATTCCATAAAAAGCACATATACCTTTGAAATTGCCGATTCCAACGATATTCATATTCAGCCAAATATCACGCCGGGGTATGATATCAAGGACTGGAAAATCGAAATCAAAGGTGACGGGCAAGTCTTAAAAACCGTGGAAGGTCAGGGAAACAAACTTCCTGACGATACCTTCAGCCTTGTTGAATACGGGCTCGGAAAAATAGGCGCCTTTCATGAGCTTTCAATCGTCGCAAACATGACTGATATTACGGGGGAGGTCTTTGCCACAGAGGTGGTGAAAATTCCCGTCAAATATAATAAAAGAGTGGAAAGTAAAGTCCAGAAGCTTGAATATAAAGTGATTGAAAAATATGCCTTAATTTTGTTTGATTATGACAGTGCAGACATAAAGGAAAGGAACAAAACTGTCATTGACCGCGTTGTAAAAAGGATAAAAGAACTGCCCGAAGCAACGGTAACGATTGTGGGGCAGACGGATATCATCGGTACGGAAGCTTACAATGTCGCTCTTTCCCAGCGCAGGGCCAAAACGGTTTACCAGGGTGTGATGGACAGCGCTGTTTCATCACCGGAGAGGATCAGTTTCACAGGCAACGGCCCCCATGATCCGCCATATGACAATGAAACCCCTGAAGGGCGGTCATTTAACCGGACGGTTACTATTTCCATAGAGTATGAACAAGTTGAGTAAGGTTTAAGTCAACAGGCCTTTGAAGAAGTATCTGTTCTTCAAAGGCCTGTTGTTGTCTGCTTCATCATGACGGTCAGTCTTTCAACATGGGTTTTTTCTTCCCGGATGATTTTTTTCAGCCCTTTTAACGTATCTTCCTCTTCAATGAACATTTCAAGAAGTTCGTAGAACTGAATCGTGTCTTTTTCAAATTCAATAAATGTTTTCAGGAGCTCCAAAGGTGAGGATATCCTGTCAAACTCCACATCATCCAGAGAAAGGGTTTTTTCTCCCATCATGTCCTGAAGAACTTCAGGAATCATTTTTTTCAGGTCTTTTTCTTCCGGTTTAAGAGACAGGCGGCCTTTCTGATCCAGGAACCAGCGGCCATGAGAGTTCTCTTCAGCCGCCATCCAGGTGAGAAGGTCTGTCAGAGTTTTGTCTTTGCTTTTTTTTAATGCGTTTTTATAAACCGCCTCCCCATTTTTTTCCATCTTTACGGCCACTTCCAAAAGGTCATCTATTGTGAACATGGGTGTGTTTCCTCCTTTCGTTTTCCGTCCAGTCAATCCGGCTCATGAGCCCCCGGATGACCCGGACATCCCGTGATGTGAGCCCGCTGACGCCAAAGATCCGCCGAAAGGTCCGCAAAACATGCTCCGGATTCTGTTTGTCGAGAAATTCAATATTGATGAAGCTTTCTCTCATATGGGCAAACATGTGCTCGATTTCATCTCCTTCGGCAAGTTTTTTTCCCGGCAGGCCAGGTGGTTTTTTAAATTTAGCCGAGGATATGGAAATTTCATAGAGCAGGATGGCCAGGGCATGGCTCAGGTTCATGGAGGGGAATCCATCATGGGTCGGGATGGTGATAAAATGGCGGCAAAGGTCCAGGTCCTTTGTTTCAAGTCCGTTGTCTTCAGGCCCCAGCACCAGGGCAGAGGTTGTGTCGGCAAGGATCTGAAGGAATTGTTCGGCAGCCGCGGCCGGTGTAAAAAAATTTTCCCTGTATTTGCCAAACCTGCGGGTGGTGCCGAAGGCCACCTGGATATCGGATAGGGCTGCTTTGAGATCATCAAAAACCAGGGCATTTTCAAGAATGGGAAAGGCGGTCAAGGCCATTTTTTTGGCCGGTAGAGACAGATATTCCGAAGTGGGGTCCACGAGCCGGAGCCGGGTAAAGCCAAAATTCATCATAACCCTCGCCACAGAACCGATATTGATGGGGCCTTGAGGCTTTACAAGAATGATGGAAAGATTGTCCGTGTCCGGGTTCATTTTTCTTTGGTGTCCAGAATTAGGGTGACCGGTCCCTGATTGATGAGGGATACCGCCATCATGGCCTGGAAAACCCCTGATTTTGTCACAACCCCTAGTGCCTGGGCCTTGCGGATGAAATATTCATAAAGAGTATGGGCTTTTTCAGGTGCGGCTGCTTTGATATAGGAAGGCCGCCTGCCTTTCCTGCAATCGCCGAGAAGGGTGAACTGGGACACCACCAGAAGCTCTCCTGTGACATCCATCAAAGAGATGTTCAGTTTGCCTTGATCGTCTTCAAATATGCGCAGGTTGATGATTTTTTCCACGAGGAAATCTGCATCCTTTTCCGAGTCGTCTTCGGATACGCCCAGAAGAACCATGAGTCCGTGGCCGATTTTGGAAACAATCTGATCATCCACTGTTACATGTGCATTTTTAACCCGCTGAACCACTGCTTTCATTACTGGTGTTTTCCTTTTTTCATATCAGGTGATAAGAATCGGGTCAGGCCAGTCTGTACCGAATCCTTCCGATGCCAGGATAGTGATTGCCCTTTCCACATGGCCTCCGGCTTCGCTCACACCATGGGAATCATCCCCCGGAACAAGAGGAATTCCCATTTCTTTGGCCGTTTTCCGGATGGAGGTGGTGATATAAGGCTCTTTTTCACCTCTTTTCAGGGGTCGGAGGTTGAAATCCAAAACCAGATTCAGGGATTTGATAAGTCCCAGATTCCGGAGAATTTTTTCCCGGATGGAGGGAATCAAAAGCCTTTTTTCATATTCCGGGTCAAAGATCCGCACAAGGTCGAAATGAGCTACAACAAATGGTTTCAAGGTAAGGATCATATCCATCTGATGATCAAAATACTGTTCATACAGCGCCTCATGGGAGCCGCACAAGGCAACCACCCGGTCATAATCTTCCCGGCTATAATCAAAACAGATATCATTCACATGATGGACCGAGCCGACGATGTAATCCGGGTTGAATCTTGAAATGAGAGTTTTTATATGGGCAGCATATCCTGCATAGGTTTCAGTTTCCATGCCAGCGAAGATTTGAATCTCTGATGCATATTTTTTTTGAAGGCTGCGAAGCTTTTGGAAATACGCAGCAAATCTTTTTTCAAGATTCTCGACTGTCAGGCCCAGCATTTTTTCATCCGGGTAAATAAAGTCTTCATGGGCCGGGGGAATATGTTCCGTAATCCCGACTTTGGTAAAGCCAAGGTCGATATATCTTAAAATGATATCTTCCAGATGATCTTTTGCATGGCTGCAGAACTCTCCGCTGTGGCCGCCGTGCAGGGATACGAGCAATTGGTTTTTCATGATCGGCACCCTAACATCAAAAAGGGGTTAAAATCAAGTGGGTTAAAATTCAAAGGGATGGGATTCTGCAAAATCAGGCTGATAGGTGTCTTTGCTGTCCAGGTCCTGGACCCAGCCGTTTTCCATACCCAGACAATCCATTTCATCCAGTACTTCATCGTATTCTGCCGGTGTCACGCTCCGGTTCAGTCCATCCAAACCGGCAACATGGGGGGTGGGATAATATTGGGCCATGAGGGAAATGGTGATGTCCGGGGATATTTCTCTGGCAAGAAACCGCAGGACATTTTTGCTGTTTTCCACCTGCCCTGGAAGTACCAGGTGGCGGACGATTACGCCTTCCTGGATTTCACCTCTGGTATTAAGTTTTAGATCGAGCCCTTTTTGCCTCACCATTTCACGGATGGCTGCTGTGGCGATCCGGGGGTAGTCGGGTGCACCGGAAAGACCTTGTGCAAGCCCTGAGTCCATGTATTTCAGATCCGGCAGCCAGACCCGGATCAGGGATGCAAGAGATTTAAGGCTGTCCACCCGGTCATAGGCGTGAGTATTGTAAACCGTGACCGGTGTCTGCCTTTTTTCCTGCAAAGCCATGATGATGGCTTGAACCTGGGGGATCACATGGGAGGGGGAGACAAAACCAAGGGCAGAGGCGCCTTGATCCAGCAGGGATTCTATCCGCTGGGTCACCTCATCCAGGGTCAGGATATATTCGATCTGCGGGCCGTCATTCCTGCTGATCTGATGATTCTGGCAATAGCAGCAGTGAAGATTGCAATGGGTGAAAAATACATTGCAGATGCCGTTTTCTCCGCTGATGACAGGCTCTTCCCCCTGATGAAGACAGATGGACCCGATCTGGAATCCGGCTCCTGTGCGGCAATATCCCAGCTCCCCGGAAAGCCGGTTTGCCCGGCATTCCCTGGGACAGCACACGCAGGAGCGAAGAGCTTCAGGGTAAGAAAAAACTTCTGATTTCATATTTTTGGAGGGATTGTCTCAACCGAGGTGTCAAGCCCATGGGATAAATTCCGGGTCTGTCGACTTGAACCGATACTGCTGATTGTACATCGACGCCATTTCACAGCCCAGGAGGTTTTTTCTGACCCCATAATCAACAGTGGCACCGGCTGCAAAGCGGTATTCCGGTCATCCAATCGTGGAATTTCACCGGTAATATATTTTTTATACGTGGGTTCTTTGACAAATTTCATAAACTACTCCCGGTTACATTAATAAGTATTCAGTTCAATACAGGGGTTTTGAATTTAGATCAATATTTCTTCGCTGGAAGTTGAGAAAAGCAGTTTATCTATTTTTGAAACAAGGCTTTCATATCAATGCCGTCGCCTCTGCCTGGATTGCAGACCGAAATTTTTACACTATTGACTTCACAACAGGCACAGCATCCATTCGAGGCTTTATAGTCTTTGGATCAGGTATAAAAAAGTCGGGAAACGGCTTAAGGCTTTGAGCTTATAAAAGTCATAAAGGATTTCACGGGAAGGGTTGCCGAATTTTAAGGGGGACAGATAAATACAGCCTTTGGGCCTTATCCTTTGGTTGCTCCCCCGGATCAGGGAAAGCAGGGAGTCGTGATGGGTATCGGGCAGGGAGTCGTCCATAACAAAATTGCAACTGATTTCCACATTGGAGAGCGTATCGTTTATGTGCTGGGCCTTTTCAAAAGCCGCTCTCACTTTTTCAGGGGTGATGGGTTTTCCCAGAAGGTCAAGAGTGGTTTTGTCACAGGATTCAAGTCCGATATTGACAAAAGTTTGAAAAGGAAGCTTTTCCAGTCCCTTGAAGAGAAAGGGATCAGCATTTAAAAACGAGTCAACACTTCCGAACATGAAAAGAAAGCTGCCTTTCATAAAGGATGAATCAAAACCGAAACCCTCATAGGCTTTTCGGGCGGTTTCAATGATGAGTTCAGCGGGTGCATTCAAGGCATCATGTTCCCCAAGAAAAAGGGCATTGAAATTTACGATGTCCTTTCCATATAATTTATTCAGCGCCACCATCTGACTGTCGATATTAGCCTCCGATCGGACGTAAAAAGGCTTTTTATTCTTCACTTTGCAGAAGGTGCATTTGTAAAGACAACCATCCGCAATGGTCAGCGGAATGAAATTATAATCCACATGGCGGGCATCCGGCGGCATGACTGTTACCCTTGATCCGATGATGTCAAAGAGGGTTTGGGCTTTTTTTTCAAGCGCTTCAGGGGGTTTTTGTCTGATGTCCTGAAGCCATTCGGAAAAAATATCGGGCAGCCCGGTATCCGGCAGGCTGGATACAATCTCATGCCAGTTTGCAACAATATGATGGATTTCATTTTCTTCAAAGGGTTTGCCGCCAAGCAGGGAATTTGTCGGGTACATCAAATTGGGAAGATAATATTCCCCCAGAGCTTCAAAAACCCCTGAATATCCGCCAGTGGAATAATAGACCCAGTCATTTCCCATGCTTCGTTTCAGCCATTCGGATGGATCGCACCAGGTTTTTTTCTTGGATTTTGCATGTCGGATCTCATGGTTAAGATTGAATTCAAATATATAATCACGGGTTTCAAGTTTTGAAAAAAGACCGTATTTGATAGGGAAACTGACCTTTGTATAGCGGTCGTTTCCCCGGCAGTTAAGTTCAATGGATAGGTCCCGGTTCCTGAACTGCTTTTGCAAAGGGGCTTTGATGGTCAATGGGTCAATACAGTTCATAATGTTAATGCCCTGTGGTTACATTTAAAAATTTTGATTTATTGATGATGGGCGGACAGGCTCAACGATTTCCATTAATTTGCCATAACCGTCAACCATTTCGTACCTGACATTTTCAGGATTAATGCTTCGATTGATTTCATCAAAGAATTTCCTACTGTTTTTTTGTTCATTTTGGAACGTGTTACAAGATCAGTGGTTCCAAATATCGGCCGATCAAAGACAGCATCCAGCAAATGGATCACATATTGTGAGTGGGTAATCTCATGGATCTTTGTCTTCATGTCCTCATAAAGTTCCATAATGGCTTTGACTTTAAAATTATTATATTTGGCCTGTACTTTAATCGCTTTTAAAAAAAAATCAATCCAGCCGTTCCAGTCTCCTTCACGGGAGATATTCTGTAAATGCAAATAATAGTCTTCCCTATTGGCTTCAAGATAGGAACTCAGATAAAACATGGGCTGGGAAAGTTTCTTTTTCTGAAACAGAAACAAGGGGATGAGAATACGGCCGATACGGCCATTACCGTCTTTA
>JAIFMF010000103.1 GCA_020048635.1 Desulfobacula sp.
GGAAGAAACAATATCCTTTTAGCGGCACTTTTCTTCACAAGATCGAGTATGCTTTCTACATTCATTAAATATAAAATCCTAAGGCCATCACAGGTTTATACCCACTCATTGTTTAATTTTTCACAGGTCTTCCATTATAAGAGGTTGGCGATTAAACCTAACCCGATTATAAGGAGCGCATCCGTGAAGAATACCTTTATAAATCAATTCTCAGAAAATATCAAATTTCATTACACCAGCTTCGACCGGGTCATCATCCGCAGATATGTTCTGAAATTATTTTCATCTGCCTGTGTTGTTTTGTTTTTGAAGGCAATGGGATTTTCCCGAAGTACCAACGGAATCATGCGTATTTTCACTGATCAACTCAATTCTCACGTTTCCGGACAGTCAGAAATATTGGGCGCTCCTGTTCACTGGTGGCCTTCAGAAGACGGAGGGGTTAATGGCCACCAGCTTTCTGGAGACTGTATGATAACAACGCCTGCATCATCAAACACTGGTTCAGGGGGAAATGCCATCAAATAGTACAATAACCTGAAGGTCACGCGTAAAGAAAGTTATTTGATCCGGGCCGAGACCACCATCAACAACCCCAAATCGCTGAGGCTTCAATTTGCTCCAGGCTATATTTTAAAAACCCTGTGATTTCAGTGGCTTTTAAAACTGCACCAAAAAAAGTAAATTTTTCTCACGTTTTTCAAGAACAAATACATACATCACTGGCGGAAAGACTTCGTAAAGAAGGTGAAATCAGAGGACTGAATGACGCCATCGAACTAGGTATGACCCTTAAATTTCCGGATCAGGTTGATCCTGTTATGGCACAAGTAAAAAAAATCAAGGACGCCATTAAAACTGCAAAGCAGGTTTCAGAAATCCTGTTGCTCACAGAAAAGTGTGAATAGATCCGACTCTTATTATTTTGTACGGGCCTTCCAAGAGCTTTGAACGGCATTGCGCATGACCACCATGAGCCCGGGCCATTGTTTAGGGGTATATCGTTTGAGGGCCTGTATAACCCGCTGGTGGATTTTTTGCCGGGAAGGTTGCTTCAGACGGATGATCAAAATGCCGTAGTGGGGTTTATCTCGAAGGTTCCTCTGATATCTATGACATCATATCCCTGAAGGACAAGTTCTTTTACTGTTACAAGCGGGATATTCTCATCAATGAAGATTTTCATATGGCATGTTCAATGGGGGTAACCTGTTCTTCGGCAAGGGATGCGGCATAATCCAGGCAGGCGTAAATATCATCTTGTTTGAGTGACGGGTAGTCTTCCAGAAGTTCTTCAATTTTGTCCCCGTTGGCCAGCATACGGATGATCTGGTGGACAGGTATCCGGGTCCCCTTGATACAGGCCTGGCCATGACAGACTTTAGAATTTATCGTAATGCGATCGTACATATCGGCTCCTTATGATCCGGTTGAGGATGGTTTTGTCTTTAATTTTATTCAGAGTAACAGTGTCAATTATTGAGCATTGAAAAGTATTAGTCAAGTTTGATAAATGCCTGAATGATCCTCCCCCGATATTTTACATCTGAAGTTAAGCCTCATTTCTGATCCTCCTTCAAAAACCGGAGACAGCGTTAAGCCACGGCAATCATTTTATCCGTTCGGTCTTCCAGGGCCTGAATGATATCCTGAATTGAATTCACCTCATGTTCCTCAAAATAAGTTTCCCCGCACTGACGGCAGACCCGGGCCGGGACTGTGTTCAGTGTCAGGTGGTATCCTTTCAGGTCAATATGGAAAGGGGCAACGCTTTTTTCCATAGTTCCCCGGCAATGCACGCATTTCATAATTTTTTTTCTTGCTTATGCCAGCCAGTTTTCAACTACCAAATCAGGAATACGGGAAAATTCTTTTAAATTACCGGTAACAACGGTAAGGCCTAAAGCATATGCTTGAGCATAGTGGGACTCAATGTTTTGTTCCATAGGTAGCACGGCTATTGTTTCAAGTAGTTGATTTACCTTGGTCATAAGGATATGGGATCCTTTTTTTAGAGCACCATAACGTAACTCACAGGCAACTATTAAACTTGTGCAACACAAGTCTTCATTATCGAGATGAGCAATTTTTCGTGCAGTATATCCATTAGGCTGCTTGATAAGTTCCGATAGAATATTGGTATCTAAAAGGTACTTGAATTTTGGCATATCAAAAAATTTCTTCCGCTTCAATATGCGAATCATTGATATCCGGCAAATCTTCCGCAAGTGGCTTCCAACTGGCTAATAGCATAAGTAGACTGGTTTTTTTCACCGGTTCGATAATCAGCCGATTGCCATCTTTACGCAGAATAGCTTCATTCCCTTCTAATTCAAAGTTTTTTGGGATACGTAATGCCTGGTTGTTTCCATTTCTAAATAAGCGGACATGTCGTTTAGTTTCCATTATTGTTACCTCTATAAACTTTTTAGCATATGTCTCAACATATGCCAACTTGATTGATTTGTCAAGAATTGCTGCTACCGCTCAGCGGAATTGGGGTCAAATCTTTACCGAACTAAAGTTCGAAAAGGGCCATAGACAAGGAGCTAAGGGCGGATGGCAATAATATGCCGGGGCAATTCCCGGATGTTTTATAATCGAGCTCATAGCTCATTTTGCCCATCAGAGGCTCCTTAGCCCCTCGTCTGTAACCTCATTCATTGTTTGATTTTTCACAGGTACTCTCCTGATAATCCGATTAGGCTTAGCGACCCTATTCCCAAACGAAGCATCGTTATGGAATGATTTATTTGATAAAAGCATTTGACATCTTGTAGTTTAAAAGCTACTTTGTAATGAATGGAAAGGGCGTTTATGAACTGAGGATACAATTTGGACCCGGATATCGAATTTATTATGGTCTTGAAGGCAGCAAAATAGTTCTGCTGCTTTGTGCGGGAGACAAAAGCAGCCAGAAAAAAGATATCAAAGATGCACATGCCTATTGGCAAGAATATATGGGAGGAAAATAATGACAACTGCAAATTATCAAGAAGGGCTTTCAGAAAGATTGCAGAACCCCGTGTATGCCACTGAATATTTAAATGAGGCACTGCGAGAGGGTTCCCAGGAAATATTTATGCTGGCACTCAGGGATGTGGCAAAAGCCAAAGGGATCTCAATGGTTGCTAAAGAAACTGATCTCAATAGGGAAACCATGTATCGGATGCTGTCAGAGAAAGGCAATCCCAATCTTTCAAGTTTAAATAAAATATTAAATACCCTCGGATTAACATTGACCATTGAGACAAAAGGAAATGCTGCCTAAATAGTAACTATCCTTTCGCCGCTTCTGGGAAGATCATATCCATTCCGTTGGGCGGTAGCCCTGCCCGGATTTCGTTCAGAATGTCCGGTAGTTTTTCAGCCAGGTACAAAGGAAGGGACAGGAGTTTGTAATTTGCATGTTCGATTCTGCTTTCGCTGTTGATCTGGTGAGACACATCTTGGATATTTCCAGGGTTCAGGTCAAACCTGACAGCCAGCCGGGTGTTTTTCTTTATTGCAAACTGCTGCAAGGATTTTAATGACCCGCTTTTTCCGGATTTTACTTCAATCGGTATTATCAAAGGGCCTTGGGAGATTACGTAATCCACTTCCGCATTGGAAGTTTTAGCCTGTCTAACCCAATAATGCAATGATGGAGACAGGGCCTGAACCGACAGAAGATGCTGGCCTATGAACTGTTCGGCAATGGCGCCTTCATTGACGAGCTCGTGATCCGGAAAGGACTGAAGATATGTCCAGTCATTTCCACAGATGTGGTTCATGATCCCGATATCCATAAATAACAATTTATAAACCGTTTCCTTAACGTCTGCATTCAATGGAAGTCCGGAGCAATGGCTGTGATACACCTTGTGGCAAATTTTTGCTTTTGTGAGCAGTTCAAGGGCGTCTTTAATGTTTTTTGAGGGATGTTCACGGGAGATGTTGCTGTATTTTACCTTTTGCCCGATCATTCTCGGTATGATTCTGAAAACTCTTTGCATCAGGGCGAGCTGATGAGATCGGGCGTATTTTGAAAAATCATCCTGATAGGTCTCGGCAATTGAACGGTGAATATCGGATACATCCCGTATTGATCCTGAGTCGCACCATATTTTGACAGCTTCAGGCATGCCGCCGACAAGGATATATTCTCTTTGTCTTTTTAGAAGTTTTTCATGAGCTGTTAACGGCAAAGGAGTGGTGATGGAAAAGCTTTCAACATACCTGGTCAGGGAAGGTTCGACTGCGGCGATGAACTCGGTGAATGTCAACGGCCCAAGGTGCATGTATTCAATCCTTCCAACCGGCATGGAAAAAGAGTGATCGGCAAGGGTAAATTCTAAAAGAGAACCGGCAGCAATGACCGGCAATTCTTTTTTTTCTTCAAAAAAATAACGCAGAAGCTGAATTGCATGCGGGGTGGATTGAATCTCGTCGAGAAAGAGCAGGGTATTCGGAAGAGATGCTGATATTCCGCAAAGCGCTTCTATCTCTCTTAAAGCAATATCAATATCAAGGGTTTTGAAAATATCATCAAGATATAAATGACGTTCCAGATTGATTTCAATGAGATTAATTTTTCTTTTTCTGGCAAATTCCCTGACCAGTGTGGATTTGCCGACCTGGCGGGCGCCTCGGAGCACCAAAGGTTTTCGGTTGGATTTCTTGAACCACGTTTCAAGATAGGTTTCTGCAAAACGATTCAGCATAATTGAATACCCCGGTATTTTTTGAAAATCTATATCAAAATATTGGGGTATTGTCAATATTAACTATACATTCGTTTTTTAAGAATTAGAGGCGGCCTGTATTGGGGTTGATGGATCTTTCCAACGCTTGAGATCAGCAAAGACAGCTTTGTGGAAAAGGACCGGATTTTGGCTTTGATCTGTATGATCTGATCTGCTTAACCGATAAATGAGATCAAGGGCAGCAAGAGAGGCTTCGGGTGCTTTATCAATTATCTTGAACCAAGATCGGGCCGCACCCGTTGGACATCGTTTTCCCTGTTCCCAATTGCGAATGGTATCAATTGAAACCCCAATGCGCAGAGAAAGTTCAGCCTGGGTCAGGCCAAGGCGTTTCCTTGGTGGCA
>JAIFMF010000200.1 GCA_020048635.1 Desulfobacula sp.
CCCTGGATATGGATGCAACCCTTGTGGAGACAGACAAGAAGGATGCCCTTTACTGTTACAAGGGATTCAAATCCTACCAGCCGTTAAATACGTGGTGGGCAGAACAAGGGATCATTGTGCACATTGAATTTCGAGATGGCAATGTTCCTGCCGGAGGTCACTGACTGGACTTTCAGTCCGCGAGTTTAAACAACCACCGGCTTCAAGCCGGTGGTTGTTTAGTTTAAGAATTAATCAGGCATTCATGACATAGGTATCTTTTAATGCCATGACATGGTTTTCCCAGATCCTATAAAACCTGTTTTTATCGGTTACAGGCTTTTTGATCATTTTTCTGCAATATTCCATCTGAATATCGGAGGTATCTGTTTTTGAATAGAGTTTCAGTGCAAATTCGGAAAAATCACGGACCATGAAGTCAAAAATCTGTTCTAAAAGATCTTCTTCAAACCGTTCCATATTGAATTTTTCAATGATCAATTGACCATAGGCCACAAGTGTGAACATTTCACCAAGGTACAAAAGAAAATCCATGTTTTTTACCTGATTTTCATCCGGCGTGGCTTTTATGAGCATTTCCTTTAATAGGGAGATCTGGTCTTTAAATATATTAATATTCGGCAGATTCAAACTGTTGTAAGCGATATTGAAATCATGGAATTGGATTTTCCCAAGTCCTTTTGTTTCTCCCTGGTCAAACAGGAATTCATCACAGGCTGCATCGCCACGTTTTGTAATGTCGGGAAATTGGCCGGGATTAAAAAAATAATTGGCCATGAATTTAATGATAAGTGCCATGTTGACATGGACCGTTCCCTCGAGTTTGGGAAGGGCTCTGATATCGGTGGCCGCCATTTCAAAATACCCATCCTTTTCAAATCCTCTTGCCGCAATGACATCCCATAAGAGATTGATGACGGTTTCTCCCTGACTGGGGACCTTCATTTTCACCATGGGGTTGTATAAAAGGTAACGCCGGTCAGCTTTGGAGGCGCTTCTGAAATAATCCGCGGCCCTCAAAGAAAAAAGCTTCATGGCCACAAGTCTCGTATAGGAATCTACAAACATCTGCCGGATATGTGGAAAATCCGTCACCCATTTACCGTAAAGGTTCCGGTTGCCGGCATGGTTAAGGGCTTCATAAAATGCATGGGTACAGATACCGATGGAGGCCCAGCCAAGATTGAATTTCCCGATATTGATGGTGTTTAATGCAGAATCCCAGGCTTCCCGGCCCGTTGAAAGGATATCTGTTTCTGTGACAGGATATCCGTTCAAAGCGTACTCCGCCACATATCCTTCCCAGTCTACTACATTCTGAACCAGCTCATAGGCTTCATGTTCAGGGTTTGCTGCAAAAAAAACATAATCATCAGTTTCGGAATTTTTTCCGAATGTGGAAACAATCCCGGCTTTATTAGCATTCCCGATATAATATTTTCCTCCATCCGCCACATAACGTCCTTCTCCAAGAGGGGTAAGAGACATATCAGAGGAATAAAGATCGGCACCATGGGTTTTTTCCGATAAGCCAAAAGCAAAAATATGGCCATCTTTTAGTAATTGAGCGGTTTCGGTTTTGATCACCTCATTTTTGCTCATCCAGATGGGGCCAAGCCCCAGAATGGAAACCTGCCAGGTATACCAGTGGGATAGGTTGTAAAAACTTAAGATCTCATTAAAATCGCAGATCCTTCTTGTATCCCAGCGTGCATTCGGATTACCGTTTGCATATTTTGCAGGCGTCAGGAGAGTAGCAAAGATTTCATTTTCTTTTAAAAATGAAATAAAATCCGCATACCAGATTCTTTCATGATAATCCGACTTTAATTTTTTTTTCCCCCTGGTCTCAAAATAGGAAATGGTTTTTTGCATAATAGATTTTGATACAGCATCAAGATGGTCAAAAGATTGTGTTTTTGGATTTAATAAAATCATGGTAGTATCCTTTATTTAGGGTATGTTAACAATATCAGTTAGTATCCAAACTTGTTAATTCTTGTTGATAATATCAATCAGCAATCGTCTGAATAAGATTTTTTCTTCTGAAGAAAAGCCCTTCATCAGATCTTCATTGGCATTCCGACGTTCCATGATCAACTCCTGCTTCAAATCGTCGGCCTTTTTTGAAGTGTGAATGGAAGATAAACGCCGGTCTTTTTTATCCATTTTTTTTTCAACCCAGCCGCTTTTTACCATTCTGTCAAGAACATCGGAAAGCGTTGCCTTGTCAAGAATAAGGAATTTTCCCATCTGTGAGGCCGTCATTCCCTGTTTAAACCAGAGGCCTTCCAGCACCAAATGCTGCATATTGGTGATCCCGTAAGGAGTTAGCTGCTTTTTAAAAGATGCGTGGGCTTTTTGATATACTTTGGCCAGAAGAAATATCAGGCAGTCCGGTACATCATCAGGTAATCTCTGGGTCATAATTAACTCCTTTGTATACGAACAATACAAAATCAAACCGATCTTGTCAATTTATCCGGTAATCCAAAATCTACCGCCTAATTTTTTCAGACCCCTGCAAAGTTCATTTCGGGAATTTTTTAGCCTGTGCGTCTTTGTCCATAAGGAAACATTCACCCGCTACAATTTGATAACATTTGGCTGCATCTGGGCAGGGGTGTTTTTATATACCTGGGAATCCCTGAAAAAGAATCGAAGGCCATGACAGAATCATCAAGGATGGTTTTGTGGCTGTTATTGCGGTGAAACGATAACCTTTCTTAAAATGGCAGATCTTGATTGACCTTGCAGGCCATTCGTTCACCTTTTCCAATGGTGGCAAAACATTTCAGGCATTCATCACAGGCAATAATATCTTTATCGTTTCCAGCCAGCATTTTTCCGGCTGTTTTGGGGTCGCAGATCATTTGACGGCCAATGGCAATCATTTCAATTTTTTCATTTTTCACAGCGTTAACAGCAGCCTGGCCGATACCAAACTTGCCCACCGCAATCACAGGAAGCCCGATTTCTTTTTTAAATGCAATGGTAAGGGCGACATTTGCTCCTGAAGGTTGGTCTTTGGGTAAAGCAGAGCTTCCCGTGAGCAATATTTTATTATCAACCTCTTTCCAACCACCCTGGGCAATCAAGGTGATATCAAACACATCCACACCCGCATCAGCCAACAATCTGCCTATGACGACCGTATCCTCAAGAGTTTGACCCCCCAAAATCCTTTCTTCGGCATTGATCCGGAAAAAGATGGGATATTCAGGCCCTAGATTTTTACGCACATCCCTGACTATTTCCAAAGCCAGTGTGGCCCGGCCTTTGGCATCACCTCCATAGCGGTCTTTCCTTTTATTGGTCAATGGAGATAAAAATTGGCTGAGTAAATAGAGATGTGCTCCATGAATCTCAACACCGTCAAAACCGGCTTTTTGCGCACGCACGGCGGCTTTGGAAAAATCATGGATCAATTGTACGATATCTTCCGCATTCATCGTCATCGGCTCAACATCAGGTCGAAAGACCACACTGGAAGGGGAAAACCCATGTCTTTTATTTTTTTCAGGTATGCACTTTGCCCCTGCATGATTCAACTGTACAATCGCAACAGCACCTTGCTTCTGTATGGTTTTTACCAGTTTGGCCATGCCGGAAATCTGCGAATCATCCCAGAGCCCGAGGCTGCCTGGAACGATACGCCCAGTCGCGTGAACCGATGTTGCCTCGACAATGACAAGTCCCATATCCCTGGATCGTTCCTTGTAAAAATGAAGGATATCCTGGGTGACCAAACCTTTAGAAGAGCCATAATTGGTGGTTATCGGGGGGAGTACAAGTCTGTTTCTAAGTGAAATATTTTTTAGGGTCAGCGGACTATTAAGAGTTGTCATTTGGATTTTTTCTCCTGAAATCATTCATATATTTTCAATTTTACGGGATCTTAACCCATTTTTTTGATGTAAAAAAAAGTATTGGAAATACGATTGGTTTCATCCATCCAGCTTGCATGAATATCCGATTGTTTCAACTGGTAGCAGATACTGTGGAGCAGATGATATGCGATCAATGCAGCACCATGAGAAGCTTCAGTTTTTTATTTTCTTAATGATAAGGGAGGCAAGGGTCTTGGATTTTTCCAGATTGACATCCGGGGTGCCAGTTGCTGCCTGAACTGTGAAATAGGTATCCTTATACAGGACATGCAGGCCGGCACCCAGTTTCAGGCCAGAACCTCCCCAATAGGCTTTCTCTCCAATCCCGGAGATTTCCTTCAGAGAATCAAGAAAGCTCATATTATTTTTGAACAGGGAGGGAGCATCCCAGTCTTTGCCTTTACTCTTACCCCATCCGGTGCGGAACATCTGCAGTTGGGCAAAACGAACCCCACTATCTGAGGGAATATCAAAAAAACAGACACTTTGTCCCATTGGATTGGCAGGCTGTGCATTCACATCACCGATGACGCCTCCTAACACCATTGCCACTTCGTCTTTGTTGAGGAAATCGCAGGCGTGCTCTCCACCACTCAAAGCCGGGGTTGCCGACAATGCCAGGAAGCACGTCACGAGTATAAGCAGAATATTTTGTTTACATATATCAGCTATACGACCCGCAAAATTGTTATTGTTCATATTAAGATCTCCATGTTATTAATAATATAGTCAATCATTTTCGAGAGTTGATGTCAACAAAGGGTTGAATAAAAAATCTCTCGTATTATAATTGGTTCGATATTAATTCGAGAGAGGGCAATATGATTATTATTACAACGCACAAAGGAGCGGATTTTGATGCAATGGCATCTCTTGTAGCGGCAACCCTGATTTATCCCGGAGCCAGGCCTGTTCTTCCGACATCCATCAACGGCAATTTGAAAACATTTTTATCGATTCATAAAGATCTGTTTAATTTTTATTCACCAAGTGACATCACCCTTGACCATGTAAAAAAACTGGTGGTGGTGGACACCCATTCCTGGGACCGGCTTGAAGGGATGGATAAGCTTAAAGATAGAAAAAATCTGGACATTGTGGTCTGGGACCATCATACAGAAGGAGATATTGAGGCCTCGGAAAAACATCTTGAAGAATCAGGCGCCACTGTTACCTTGCTCATCAATGAAATAAAAAAGCAGAGGACCCTGATCACACCCATACAGGCGACCCTCTTTCTGATGGGACTTTATGAGGATACCGGCAATATGACGTTCCCCTCAACCCTAGCTAATGATGCCTATGCAGCAGGGTTTCTTCTGGATCGCAGAGCAGATCTCAACATCCTTTCAACTTTTTTAAGACAGGCTTATGGCAAAAAGCAGAAAGACATTCTTTTTGAAATGATCCAGAAAGCTGAAAGAAGTGAGGTGGCCGGGTTCTCCATCAGTATTTCCAGGATGGATATTGAGGGGCGAATCCAGAATCTGGCCATGGTTCTTCAGATGTACCGTGAGATTGTTAACGTTGATGTTGCCTTTGGGATTTTCAAAGATGTGGAACGTAAAAAATGTATGGTGATCGGCCGAAGCAATGTCGATGAAGTCAATATCGGTCTTTTGATGCGTAGCCTGGGCGGGGGTGGACACCCAGGAGCCGGATCAGCCCTTTTACACGGCGTCAATCCGGATACCATCGAAGAAATGCTGATGGAACTTATTTCAGGAAACCAATATTCTTCGATCAGATTATCCGATATTATGTCCTATCCGGTTGTTACAGTAACAGAGGATACAAAGATAGAAGAAGTGGCCATGATTTTAAGGGATATGGGATGCACCGGTGTACCGGTTATCGATAAAGATGAGAATGTGGTAGGCGTCATTTCCCGGCGGGATTTCAAGAAAGTTAGAAAAACCAATCACATGCAGTCCCCGGTCAAGGCGTTCATGAGCAGAAAAGTGGTTACCATTGATCATAATAAAAGCGCAGTTGAGGCAGCAAAGCTGATGATCAAACATGATATCGGACGTCTGCCGGTTATGAAAGACGGCAGGCTCATCGGGATCATCACCCGGTCCGATGCCATGATGTATTTTTATGATCTTTTGCCGGATTGAAGCTTCAGCTTTTTCCGGGCTTTTTCAGCAAGTTTTTCCCTGAATATTTTAGAATTATGTCGGATGTCCACGGGAAATGATTTTTCAATAAAAATATGTTCAATCCCTGCGGTCAGCGGGTTGGATCGTGCAAGGGCAGTCAGCTCCCCGATGAAGATTTTTTCATCTTTTATTTTTTCATAGGGTTCAATGAAAATGACGGGGATTTCATCATTCTTCGGGCCTACGCCGGCAAGGGCACTTCTGAAAACTTTTTCATGATTGTTGAAGATGGCTTCCACAGGGATGGTGAAAAGCGTTTCTTTGCGCGTCACCACCCTATGATTTTTTCTACCGCAGAACCAGATTCTTCCTTTTGAATCCCGCCATCCGAGATCACCCATCCGATGCCATATTCTCCCATCGGAATCCTGAATTTTTGAATTGAGATCCGCCTCCCGGTTATTGAAATAGTGCTCCGTAACAAGATCTGCTTTTACCATGATTTCTCCCACCTGTTTTTCCGGGGCTTTAATGTTGTCATGAATCTGAGTGATGGGATTGTCGGTAATCCGGATGATTTCGACCTGGGTGTTACAGATGGGTCTGCCGATGCAAAGGCCATAGCCTTTTTCAGAGAGGGTTTTTGTTTCAGCCAGAATTTCATTGGAGCTGATGGAGATGACAGGAACAGCTTCTGTGGCGCCATAGGGAGTATGAACCTGGGCTGTACCCGAGAGCATGAAGGAAAACTGCTCGATAATGGCCGGACTTACAGGCGCACCCGCAGAGATGACCCGCCGCAAGGAGGGCAGCTTGATTTGAGTTTGCTTTCCATATTTTCCAAGTCGGTTTAACAGGGCAGGGGAGGCAAAAATATTTGTAACGCCATGGTTTTCAATGGCTTCAATTATCTTTTTGGGATTCGCAAGAGCAGGTTTGGTCGGGTCCATATCCGGGATGACGGCTGTCATGCCGAGGGCCGGGTCAAAAAGCGCAAACAAGGGGAAGGTCGGCAGATCAATCTCGTCCGGTTCAATCTGGAAATGCTCCTGTATCTGTCTGATCTGGGCATCAAAATTGCCATGGGTGTAAACCACGCCTTTGGCAGGGCCGGTGGAGCCGGTGGTGAAGACAATGGCGGCGATTTCATCCCGTGTTGTCCGGGCTTGTGAATAGGGCTTGTAGGGACCCGACATCAATTGAGCAAGGGTATAACCTCCCCAGAACCATCGATTGCCCACCGTCACCCAGTGTTTTACGGATTTGAAATAATGAGGCTTCAGCTTGCGCAGAAGATGAGCTTTTTCAATTCCGATAAAGGCCACTGGTTTTCCCTCTTCAAGGCATTGCAGCATTCTTTCGATTCCCATACCGGGGTCGACCACCACAGGGATGGCACCCACTTTGAACATGGCAAAGACAATAATGAAAAACTCCATGCCCGGCTGTACCATCAAAATGGTCCTTGTTCCCCGGATGATGCCGATCCGTTCAAGGCCGTGGGCCAGGCGGTCGGATTCCTGGTCAAGTTGGGTAAAGGTCATCTGGCTGTAAAGGGCCCTGCCGGCTTTATCTCTTCCGGCAGGGTAAACAACAGCTCTTTTATAGGGGTGGGCTTCCTGCGCTTTTTTAAGGCCCAGTGCAATATTGGTGTAGGGGATCATAAGAATTTCTTTTTCAGCTTGTACAGGGTTCCTTTGATAAGGCCCTGTGGAGGAGTTTCTGTTTCCGTAATCAATTTTTTAGTCAGTTCCTGGGCAGGGGCAAGGGCAGCTCCTGCAAGTTCAGTCAATTCCTTATTTTTTTCGTTTATCTGGATCATTGCCTGTTCCTTATTTACATTGAACAGGACATAGATTTCTTTAACCGGTTTTTCGATTTTTAAAAAGCCTTTTTGCAGATTTATTTTTGTTTTTTCCCAGACTGCCTTTTCCTTTTCTGCAATTTTCCCCTGCTCCGGGTATTTTTTTGCAATCTCATCGATTCTTGCAATTTCTTTATCCATTAAAATGATTTCATTGTTGCAGATAAGGATAGCAGCATAAAGTTCCGGAAACTGGTCAAAACAGAATTTGACCATTTCTTCCGGAAGACTGATATGCTTTAATTCCAGTTTATGATAAGACACCTTTAATGTTTCAGGGTCTTTCGGGGCGAAATGTAGTTTATAGACAACACCGGCAGCCGCCCCAAAAACAAAAAGAATTAGAACAAGAATAAGGATACGTTTTTTTGTAACCCATTTTTTTAATTTTGATTTCTTTTCAGCTTTTTCTTCTCCAGGAACCGGGGCACCTGAGACAGCAGGAGTATCTTTTTTCTTTTTTAGAAATTCAAGCATGATTGTTTGTCCCCCCGTAAATCGTCTGAATACAACATCATGGTCAGCTCTATGAAATTAAAAAAGCATTGATCAGATGGGAGGTTTCTTCAGGTTTGTCTTCAAACAGGTAATGTCCCGCATCATAAAAAACATGGGTTCTCGCTCCTGGAAACCGTCGTTTGAACTCATTTAAAAATGTCAGATCAAATACAAAATCTTTTGCCCCCCATAAAAACAGTAACTTCGATTCCGGCAGTATCTTTAAATTGCGGCCCACCTGATCGACGATCGCATAACTCGGATCTTTTTCACATATCGGTATGTCCTGAACAAATTTTAAGGTGGCAATCCTGTTTTTCCAGGAATTGTAAGGTTCGACAAGGGCATTTTTAACCTTGTTGGATAATTTTTTTTCAACAGCAAGATATAAGGCCCCCCTGGCAAACACATTCAGCCCGAGAATGGCCGGGACAGCAAAAAAACGAACATATTTGATGATCCATAAAAGAAAGGGAAAGGATTTATCTTTTGGCAGAAAAAATCCGGAGGTATTGGTAATAATGATCTTATCAATTCTCTCGGGATGCCTGACTGCAAATCCAAGGCCGATCATGCCGCCCCAGTCGTGGACCACAAGGTTTATTTTTCCCGTGATGTTCAAGCGGTTTATCAGGGTTTCAAGGTCATTTATCCGGGATTCAAGGGTGTAGGAATAGGTTTTGGCATCAGGCTTATCTGAAAAGCCGCACCCGATATGATCCAATGCAATGGCCCTGAAATTCTTTGAAAGACAGGTCATGAGATTTCGAAAATAAAAAGACCAGGTGGGATTTCCGTGGATCATGACCACGGGTTTTCCCTGGCCTTCATCAATATAATGAAGGTCATGCCCCCTGATATTCATAAACCGTGATTCAAAGGGATAAAGCTCGGCAAAAGCCCTGGTGGAAGTCAATGTACCGTTTATGATTTTTTCTACCATTCTACACCTAAAATATAGCAGTTCAGACCTGATCCCACGCCGATAAACGCCACAACATCATCAGGCTTTAAAAATCCTCTTTCATCTGCAATGGCAGCGGTTATGGGAAGCGATACCGTGCCGATATTACCGAGAAAGGGGAAGGTACAGAAATCTTTTTTTATGTCCTGATTCAAAGCCTGGTAGAATTTCTGATGGTGGATGGCGCCGACCTGGTGGCCGATGAATTTATCCGGCTGATGGTCTGAAAGATTGAATTCTTTTTTAAAGGCCATGAATGTTTTTTGGGCCAGTATCACACCATGTTCAAGAACTCTCTGGGCCTTTGTTCTCATGATCACTCTGGAACCGGTGGGCATACCTTTTTCTTCAAAGCCCCAGTGGCAGAGATCGTGGTGCCGGATGGCATTTCTCACCACGCCCCCCTTAAGGGCATGTTTTCGGTTTGCCGGTTTGCCGATGGTGCCGTTGGTCAGCAGCACGGCAGCCGCCCCCGATCCTCCGGTCATGGTGGCAATGGTATCTTTGTAAAAATCAATGCTTTTATGGGCGTTGATCTCATCAATGGTTGAATCCACAATCTGCCGGGCGCTTTCACAGGAGACCACAAGGCCTGCTTTAATGTTGCCGAGTTCGATTTCATTGGCAATGTGGACAATGCCGGTGATCATGCCGAGACAGGCGCTTTTAACGTCAAAGATATGAGCGTTTTCACCGATTTTCAGGCGGTCTGCAATGGAACAGGAAGTGGCAGGCTCAAACCCGTCCTGACAGACACCACAATAGACAAGGGCGCCTATCTGGTCAGAAGAGATATCGGCTTCATCAAGGGCCCTTTGCCCTGCAGTGGCAGCATGCTCGGCAAGGGTATGATCTTTGTCCCAATATCGTCGTTCTCTGATGCCGGTCAAGGCTTCAAGCTGACCCGGCTCAAACCCGACAGCCGTGTAAAACGGCAAGAGCTTTTCTTCCAGTTCCGCTGTTGTGATGACATGGGAGGGAAGTTCATACCCGAAGGATTCAATAAATACGTTTGAATATCTCATTTGCTTCTCCAAAAATATTCCAGATCGGTTTTGTTCAGGCCTGTGAGCTTCATTCCCATATTTTTATAAAAAACAATCCTCAAATCATCAGAAAACATGTGGGCATCGGCCAGGACATAAGGTTCAGGGCCATAAGCCATTTTTTTTATCTCTATTTCATACCGGGCTTTTTTTGTCTGTGGTGTCACAGGCCCCCGGCATTTCAGATCGCTTTCATTGCCTGCAACAACATCATAACAGACATCCTCCCGGTCACTCACCCAGCCCATTCTCTGGGTAAAGATCCGCAAGGCATGGGCACAGCATTCATACATGAGGGTGCCCGGCATGACCGGATCATCAATGAAATGACAGGTTAAAAACCAGTCGTCCGGAAGGATATCGGCTTCGGCAATAATGGAACCAAGTCCGAACCGGCCGCCATTGGGATCGAATTCAAGGACCCGGTCTATCAGATGCATCCTGCCGCCCGGAAGAAAAAGGTTTTTTCCAAGCTGCTTTCCCTTAAAATCAGGCCCAAAGGCAAGACATAAATCTCCGGATCTTAACGCATTGACCTGTTCATCTGAAAATTCTGTTTTTGACACCGGGACAAGAAGAGAGGTTTCAGCCGGGGTTTTTATTTTTTTCAAATCCTCGCCCTTAAGAATAATACCGCCTGAGTTCTCAACCTCTTTTTCCGTGAAAAACCCCGCGCATCCGTCCCGCATGGAAATCAAGAGCTGGTTGCCAATATAGCCTTTATAATGGAAAAAAAACAGGTATACATCCCCCTGTTTTAAAAAACGATCAATTTCAATATGATATTCAATGGTTTCCCCGGGTTCGGGCAAAGTCCTGTGAAAGGTCACCCGGGCATCCAGGAGCCGATATTTTCGTTTGCCTTTGACCATATGATCGATGCCGAGCCAGGCACACAGAAAGAGGTCGGCCTGGCCTGCTTCAATGGAAATGGAAACCGGGGCTTTGCCGCCATCCAGATACCAGGCGCCTTCTTTGACATCATGCTGGGTAATGATGCTTCCCGATGTCAGGGAGAGCATTTCCCCTTTGATCTCCATAATCCTGTCCACCAGCATCAGGGGTTCGGCAGGGAGTCTTACCCTGACGGGGTAGGTGTCGATGATGTCAAAGGCTTTCCCAAGAACATTGCCTGCCTTCCCAACGGCATATTCAAGGCAACCTTCCCTGGAAAGAAAGGGAGTCAGGGGAAACCCATCTGAATTTCTAAGGACATGGCCAGCAAGAAGGGTCAATGCCTCAAACTGTTTTTCCAGCTCCAGCATGTTATTTTTTGAAAATTCAAGGAATTTTTCATGGGCAGCGGCTGTCTCCGGGTTTCCAAAAGTTAAAAGTCCGGTGTCAACGCTGGAACTTAAACCGATATCCGGTTCAGAAGAAGCCTCGGATTCCTGGAGTTTAAGGACCATGTCTTCTGGAATCAGCGCTCTGTTTGTTTTCAGAATCAGTTTTTTCAGGGGTGTGGCAAGGGGATCCACCGGGCTTATTTTTTTTTGGCTATAAAAAGGGTCTTCAATCCTGTTTTCGCCCTTCTCATATTCTTCAAGAACCACATGGGAAATGGTGCCAGCCATGGTGATGGATGCAATACAGGCCGTTCTTCGGAAGGATGGAGCGGATTGACTCGGCGGCAGTCGCCGGTGATAAAGGCATAAGGCTGATTTTATAACCGAGAACAGAGAGGATACAGCCCCTGTGTTCCCAATGACGGAAGTAGTGGATGTAATATGAAAACCCTGGTCATGGGAAGTCTTGGAGAGAATTTTGTTTAGTGTTTTTGATTCGGCAGTGTCATGATCCAGAACTCCGGATGCACAGGCTTCATACAGGCTGATATCGGTAATTTTGGCTTTTGAATCGGCCAGTGCGGATTCAAGAGACCGGTTATAAAGGGATTCAAGGATCTCAGGGTCAGGGTGTTTTTCTCCGGGAATGGGTCCGCCTGCAGCACCTGAAATACCGGTGACCACACCGTATATCCGGTTATTGTCTGAAATGGCCTGGTCAAGTCGTTTCAGAACAAGGGCAGCAGCGCCTTCAGACGGCTGAATATCTTCAGAATGGAGTTTTGCTTTGTCATTAAGGGCAAATTGCCGGATATCCCCGGCAAGATCTACACAGCCGCAGATAAAGGCATCGGTTTCTCCGGCGCTCAGGGAGTGAACTGCCGTTTCAATGGCTTTCATGCCTGAGTCAGCACCGGAAGACAAGGTGAAACAGGGCCCGCCGAGCTTGAACTCCCTTGCCACACGGGAGGCTACAATGCCGCCAAGGGCCCCCAGGGTTCGATTAAAGGTCAGCGGAGGAGACAGGTGATTTTTAAGCTCTTCTTCTGCCGAACCGGCTGTCCATCGCAGGTGAAAATCCGTGGCACCATAATCAAATTCAATGCCGATGGCACAACCCATGTGATGCCGTGGAGGTTCGTCGTCCAGGGGTCTCGGGTTGATCCCGGCATCCTCAAGTGCCCCTTTGGTGGCCTTGAGCAACAGGATATGCTGAGGCAGAATATCTTCCATCTGAATGGGGGGTATGTGAAATTCACCATAATAGGTTGAAAACCGTTTTAGGAAAAAGCCTTTTTTTTCTTGGACGGCATCAAGGCCTGTTCTTCTCCATCGTGACCCGGGAAGCTCAGGTATTAATTGGTTTTTGTCAAATATCAAATCCGAAAATTCGGAAAGGGTATCGCAATTCTTTAGAATGGTCTCCATGCCGACAATGGCGCAGGGAACACATTCAATCTTTTCGGTTCTTTCAATGTTTTTTACCACATACCGGGTTGAAGTGGTTTTATATTCTTCAATAAGGACATGGGCATTGATGCCGCCAAACCCAAAAGCACTGACGGCAGCTTTTCGGGTTGTATTGAGACTTGCGGGTTTCCATTCTTCAACCTCGGTTTGAACCCTAATATTGGAATGGTTTAAAGGGCTTTGAGGTGAAGGGGATGTGAAATTCAAAGATGGCGGCAGAATCCCCTTATTCATGGAAAGAAGGGTTTTGATAAAGCCTGCTGCGCCGGCAGCGGTCAGAAGATGACCGATCATAGATTTGACGGACCCTATAGAAAGGCTTGTCCTGGGGCAGCCAAAAGTATGACAAAGTTCATGGATACTGGAAAGTTCAACAGCATCTCCGACAGGAGTGCCGGAACCGTGGCATTCCATATACTGGATGTCCGAAGGTGACCATCGTGCCTGTTCATAGGCTTGTATCATGGCCCGAATCTGACCTTCAGATGCCGGTCCGACAAGGGTCCCGTCGATATCATTGGAAACCCCGGCACCCATAATCACGGCATGGATGGTATCACCGCAGGCAATGGCATCTTCCAGCCTTTTCAGAATAACAATACCAGCGCCTTCACCTACCACAAGACCATCTGCTGATTTATCAAAGGCAGCACATCTACCCGATGGCGACAATGCCTGAAGCTGGGTAAATCCGATCTGGGTGTAGAGTGAATCCGGCCTTGAAACTCCGCCTGCCACCATGATATCTGCTTTTTTCATATGCAGATGCTCACAGGCAAGCTTGATGGCGTACAGGGAAGATGCACAGGCTGCATCAAGGGTGAAACATCCGCCTTCAAGACCCATGGCTCTTGACAGGATGGCGGCAGGAAGAAAAACCATACCGGTACTTAAAAAAGTTTCCGGAACAGGGCCTTTGAAATTTTTCTCACACAGCATCTGCCTGGAAAAATGAGAAGAGGTTTCCGTGGGAAGGGCAATGGCGGCAAGAATAACCCCGGTTCTTTTTCTATCTTCCTTTGTGTGAAAACATTTCAGAAAGGCCTCCCGTCCTGCATGAAGAACGAGTTTATGAACCGGATCAAGAAGGCAAAGAAGACTTTCATCGAGAGAGAAACCAGAAGGGTCAAAATCAAAAGTTTCAATGAGTCCGGCTTTGTCTGAAACCGCCTTATCAGGTACAGGGGTCTTTGATATAAAGCCCTGGACAGGACCGACCCATCGATGATCCGGCACTTTTATGATGCAGTCTTTTTTATGAAGGATATGGTCGAGAAAGATTTCCGTGTTCCCGGCCTGGGGGAATACACCTGCCATTGCGACAACGGCTGTTTTTCCTGACATTTTTTTCATAGGGGCTGATATAATGGAGAACCTGTCTGATTACAAGAAAGCAATGTAAAACTTGTGTAAAATTCTGTTCATTGATAGGAATGGTCACGGAGCTCAAGAACCTGATGGATAAAAAATGCGAGCAGATTCAGGACAAAAAAAGTTCATTCCCTTAAAATTGCTATTGCCTGAACACCAAAATTTTATCAACCCTTCTGCCATCCATATCAATAACTTCACACCTTAACCCTTTCCACATAAAATATTGTCCCGCAGAAGGCACTGCCCCAAGCCTTGCCATTACAAATCCACCTACAGTGTTCATCCCTGCCTGTTCTTTTTCAGTAAGCCTTCCCATTTCCATATAATCCATAAACTCATCCAGCGGCAAACTTCCGGATATGAGCAGAGATCCATCTTCACGTTCCACAATGTCTCTCTCGCCCTCAACTGTGTCCTCAACATCCTCAAATACGGAACGTAAAATATCTCCAAACGTTACAAGTCCTTGTGTTGTTCCGTGCTCATCTACTACAAAACCAATATGCATATTGGTTTTCTTGAATAATTCCATAGCATTAACTGCTGGAACGGCCTCATAGATAAAAAGTGGTTTACGGCAGATTTCTTTGATATTGAATGGTTTTCCCTCCATGATGAGTGAAAGCAGGTCTTTTCCCCTGACAACACCCACAATATTTTCAAATCTATCCTGAGCAACAGGATAGGACGAATATTTATGCTGCGCAATTTTTAACTTTGTTTCCTCATCGCTTTCATTCAGGTTAAGCCATATAATATCTGCTCTGGGTGTCATCAAGACTGAAACCCTTCGATCAGCCAAACGAAAAACACGCTCAACCGTGTCCTGTTCAAATTCCTGGAAGGTTCCATCCTGTTTGCCTTTATCCATCAGCAGTTTTATTTCCTCTTCCGTCACGCCTGGCTCGTCAGACGCTTTAAATCCGAAAATATGAAGCAGCAGGTTTGTTGAACTGCTCAGCAACATCACCAATGGGTAGGCCAGCCGTGAAAGCCGATGGATTGTGGGAGCCACAAGACAGGCAAGTTTTTCCGGATTATTTAAAGCGAGCCGTTTCGGAATCAGTTCGCCTATGATTAAGGATAGATAGGTTATAGAGATAACCACGATTACGACGCCGATGGCTTCCGCGTAAGGAGCAAAAAAAGGGAAAGTGAGAATGTGCCGGCCTATGAGTTCCGCTATCGTGGCCCCGCCAAAAGCGCCCGCCAGGATACCGATAAAAGTAATGCCAATTTGTATGGTAGATAAGAAACTGTCTGGTGAATTGGCAAGCGTAAGTGCAATATGCGCTCTTTCATTGCCTTCTTTTGCCAATTGTTCCAGCCTCGTTTTCCTTGCAGAAACAAGAGCAAGCTCGGACAATGCAAGCAATCCGTTTAAAACAATAAGAAAAAAGATTAATATGATTTCAACCCAAATTGAATCCATATCAAGATTCTGCCTGTAAAGCGGCAATCCGCGATTCAATCGGCGGATGACTGCTGAGCAGTGCGATCATGCCATGGCCTGAAATCCCGCTGGCAGCCATTTCTTTGGGCAGCTCACCGGAAGCGATGCTGCCGAGGACATGCAGGGCATCGATCATGGGTTGCCGGTCGCCCATCAGCTCGGCTGCTCCCCTGTCCGCCCGGTATTCCCGCTGACGGGAAAAATACATCACCACAATACTGGCCAGAACGCCGAACAGGATTTCAAATATAATACTGGTTATGAAATAGCCAAGGCCCGGACTGCTGGATTCTTCGTCATTTTTGCGCAGGAAGCTGTCCACAGCATAGGCAGCAACACGGGATAGGAATATCACAAAGGTGTTGACCACGCCTTGAATCAGGGTCAGGGTCACCATGTCGCCATTGGCAATATGGGCAATCTCATGGGCCAGGACAGCTTCCACCTGCCGCCGATTCATACTTTGCATCAGTCCGGTTGATACAGCCACCAATGAATTGGACTTGCTGGGGCCCGTGGCAAA
>JAIFMF010000190.1 GCA_020048635.1 Desulfobacula sp.
ATGACATGCGGATGATCCGGGGCAATACCATTTCCATGATTTTCCAGGAACCCATGACCTCCTTGAATCCCATTCTGACCATCGGCGAACAGATTGCGGAAAGCTTAAGGCTTCATGAACACCTGAACCGGAAGACAGCCTGGGAAAAAGCCGTCCAGATGCTGAAAATGGTACAGATTCCCTCTCCTGAAATCCGGGCCGGCCAATACCCCCATAAATTATCCGGGGGTATGCGACAGAGAGCCGTCATCGCCATGGCTCTGTGCTGCAATCCCAGCCTTATTTTTGCCGATGAACCGACAACGGCCCTTGACGTGACCATCCAGGCCCAGATCATCCGGCTCCTGGAACATTTGAAAAAAGGGTCCAATACCTCCATCGTCCTTATTACCCACGATCTTGGAGTAGTGGCCCAGATGGCCAGCCGGGTCGTGGTCATGTATGCAGGAAAAGTGGTGGAAGAAGCACCTGTGATTCCCCTGTTCCATGATGCCCGGCATCCCTATACCAAGGGCCTCTTGAAATCCATCCCGGTCCTGAAAGGGGATAAAGAAACACGACTCAATGAAATCCCGGGTATTGTGCCCAATCTCTTGCACATGCCGCAAGGATGCAGCTTCCATCCCCGGTGCAACAAAGCCATGGACATCTGCAGAAAAACACCTCCACCCATGACCCATTTCGATGGAAATCGCCGCGTGGCCTGCTGGTTTGCATCAAACGACATAGATGCCGCTGCTGTAAAAGAAACCGCCCAGGGAGGAAACTGATCCCATGCCTGTTTTGGAAGTTGAAAATCTGCAAAAATATTTCCCCATCAAAAAAGGGTTTTTTCAAAAAACCATCAACCATGTCAAAGCCGTGGACGGGGTGAGTTTTCATCTGAACGCCGGGGAAACCCTGGGTCTTGTGGGAGAAAGCGGCTGCGGGAAAACAACCGTTGGCCGATCCATTTTAAGATTGACGGAACCCACGGCCGGAAAGGTCCTTTACAAAGGAAGGGATCTCGGTCAAATGGACAGGGAAACCTTGAGGAAAACCAGAACCTCTCTCCAGATTATTTTCCAGGACCCGTTTTCATCTCTCAACCCCAGGATGAATGTGGGGGAAATCATTGCCGAACCCATGAAAAATTTCCAGATCCTGTCCAAAACCGAAACGAGACGGAAAGTAGAGGATCTCATGACACGGGTGGGACTGCGGCCCTCCCAGATGCGCCGGTATCCCCATGAATTTTCCGGGGGCCAGCGCCAGCGCATCGGTATTGCCAGAGCCCTTGCCGTTGATCCGGATGTGATTATCTGTGACGAGGCCGTATCAGCCCTTGATGTCTCCATCCAGGCCCAGATCATCAATCTTTTAAAAGATCTCCAGAAAGAATTGAACCTGGCCTATTTATTTATTGCCCATGATTTAAGCGTGGTGGAATATATCTCCCACCGGGTAGCGGTCATGTATCTGGGCCGCATTGTGGAACTGGCCCCTGATCAGGAGCTTTATAAAAACCCACTGCACCCCTATACCAAAGCGTTGCTGTCTGCGGTTCCCATACCCGATCCCCTGGCCAATACCGAAGAGAGCATCATTCTATCCGGAGATGTGCCAAGCCCGGTGAATCCGCCAAAAGGCTGCACCTTCCATCCCCGGTGTCCCATGGCCATGGATAAATGCCAAACTCAGCCGCTGTACAGACAAATTCAACCGGATCACTGGATTGCCTGCCACTTATACCCATAATCTCAGGAGTACCTGCCATGACTGATATCAAAGCAATGATTGCTGAAGAAAAAAACAAACTATCCAGCATCCGCCAATCCCTGCATAAAATACCGGAACCCGGGTTTAAAGAAATAAAAACCTCAGAATTTATCGCAGCCGAGCTTGAGGCCATCCCGGAACTTGACGTGACCACCGGCATCGCCCAAACGGGGATTATTGCCCTTTTAAAAACCGGAAGGCCCGGAAAAACCCTTCTCATCCGGGCCGACATGGATGCCCTGCCCATTGCCGAAGAAACAGGGCTTGCCTTTGCCTCCACCCATGACCATATGATGCATGCCTGCGGTCACGACGGAAACATGGCCATGGCCTTGATTGCGGCCCGCATCCTCACCCGGCTGAAAGACCGGTTTTCAGGAAACATCAAATTCATGTTTCAGCCTGCCGAAGAAGGCCCTGGCGGAGCAAAACCCATGATTGAGGCCGGCATCCTGGAATCGCCGCATGTAGATTATTCAATCGCCTGTCACCTCTGGCCCGGTCTGCCTGTCGGGACCCTGGGACTGAAATCAGGGGTGTTTATGGCTGCCACCGCCATTTTTGAAATCGAAATCACAGGCAAAGGCGGGCACGGCGCCATGCCCCATCTCTGTGTGGATGCCCTGGATACGGCCGGACAGGTAGTCAATGCCCTCCAGCGCGTGGTGAGCCGCAAACTCAATCCCCTGATTCCGTCCCTGATCACCATCGGCTCTTTTCATTCCGGCGCCGCCCACAATGCCATCCCTGAAAAAGCAGTATTAACCGGCACCACCAGAACCTATGACAAAAAAATATGGGAAGCTTACCCCGCCATCATGGAACCCATCATCAAAGGGGTGTGTGATTCCATGGGTGCTTCCTATCAATTCAAATATACCCATGGATATCCGCCCCTTGAAAATGATCCCGGCATGGTGGACATCATGAAAAAATCCATGTTGAGGGTGGTCCCCCAAGAACGGATCATGGAGCCGGAATCCACCATGGGCGGAGAAGACATGGCCTATGTCTTTGAAAAATCAAAAGGCTGCTATTTTTTCCTAGGTTCCGGATTTGATGGCTGCGCCCCCCTGCACAATTCAAAATTTGATTTTGATGAATCCCTTCTGCTGACAGGCGCGGAAACCTTTGTCCGGTTTGCCCTGGATCTGCTGGGATGACGAAGATAGAAAAGGTATGTAAGCTATGTAAAAATTTAGCAGAAAATTGTGACCCCGGAAGTCCTGAACCCATGACAGCCGAAAACAGAATCCTTATAAAAATGCAGCAGGACGCGCAGGATATTTTTTACCAGGGTCTTGCCGCCGTTGACCCGAAGACCTGTATTCATAGATACTGCTCCATTGAAGGCCATATTCTGACCATTGATAAAAAAACCTATGACCTGGATCAATACACAGCCGTATGGGTGCTAGGAGCCGGGAAAGCCGGGGCTTCCATGGCCCATGCCGTTGAAACAATTTTAAAGGACCGGATCACAAAAGGATTTGTCATTGTCAAATACGGCCATGTCAAACCCCTCAGATATATTACCCTTGCCGAAGCCGGGCACCCGATCCCGGATGAAAACAGTCTTTATGCGGCTGAAAAACTCCTGGATATGGCTGGAGAGGCCGATGAAAAAACCCTTGTCATCTGTCTGCTGTCAGGCGGCGGGTCTGCATTGATGACCTTGCCGGCAGAAGGAATCAGCCTTTTTGAAAAACAGGAGACCACAAAGGTACTCCTGGATTCCGGGGCCCCGATCCACGAAATCAATACCATCCGAAAACACCTGTCCCGGATAAAGGGAGGGCTTCTTGCCAGGGCGATCCATCCTGCAACCCTGGTCTGTCTTGTGCTGTCCGATGTGATTGGAGATAATCTGGATATTATTGCCTCCGGCCCTGCCGTGGCTGATCCGGGAACTTTTGGACACTGCATTGATATCGTCAAAACAAGACGTCTTGCCCACAGACTTCCCCCTGCCGTCCTCCGACACCTTGAAAAAGGGGCACAGGGATGGATTCCAGAAACCCCGAAAAAAGGGGACGGAATTTTTAATAACGTTTCTCACACCATTGTGGCAGGCAATATCCATGCCCTTCTGGCTGCAGAAAAAAAAGCGGCAGCCTTGGGATATCATACCCTGGCTCTGTCCATCCCGGTTGAAGGGGAAACCCGGGAGGCTGCGGCCCGCTATGGAGATCTGGCAAGACAGGTCCTTGCCGCAGGCAAACCGGTAAAACCGCCTGCCTGCATCCTGTCCGGCGGAGAAACCACGGTGACCCTTCACGGAAGGGGCAAGGGTGGCCGGAACCAGGAATTTGCCCTGGCCTCGGCTCTATCCATCAAAGGGCTTGAGCATGTGGTCATCCTGAGCGCCGGTACTGACGGGACGGACGGCCCCACGGATGCGGCAGGCGCCATAGCCGATCATACCACTGTTGAAAGAGCCGGACGCCTTGGCCTTGACCCGGAACAATTTCTTTTCGAAAACAATGCCTATCCTTTTTTTGAAGCGCTTTCCGATCTTTTTATAACCGGCCCCACCCTCACCAATGTCATGGACCTTCATCTTCTCCTGGTCCGGTGAGCTTTACAATTGGACGGACGCCTGCGCCGTATGGATAAAAATAACTTGCCATGTGCTGCTAAAATGTGTATATTTATGGATTGATATACACACTGGAGGCATTTATGCGCACAAATATTGTCATTGATGATGATTTGATGAATCAAGCATTAGTCATTTCAGGATACAAAACAAAGAAAGAAACAGTCGAAGAAGGCTTAAAACTCCTTATAGCACAAAGAAATCAAGCAAAAATACGAACTTTGCGCGGGAAACTCAACTGGGAAGGCAATCTAGATGAAATGAGAATCGACAAATGATCGTCGTTGATACTTCTGCTTGGATAGATTATGTAAAAGGGGTCGAAGCCTTACATACCAACCTGCTGGATTATGAACTTGAACATAACCGGATCATTACAGGTGATATAATAATAATGGAGTTCCTGCAGGGTTTTCGTGAAGAAAAGGATTATCAAACTGCAAAACGGATGATGGAAAGCCTTGAATACCGTAACTTTGTAGGTAAAGAGAATGCGATACAAGCAGCACAAAATTACAGAAAGTTAAGAAAAAGTGGAGTAACAGTAAGAAAAACAATCGATGTGATGATTGCAACCTTTTGTATAGAAAATGGATTTGAGCTAATTCATAATGATCGAGATTTTGATCCAATGGAAGAATATTTAGGGCTCAGCGTGAAGAAATGAAAATCGTTCAACAACAGTTTCAACCGGACATCGGGGACAAGCTCCCTTGCCGGATAGGCATCGCGTTAAAATTCAAATTTATTGCCTGTCAATTTTTAGTTTAGGTTTTTTTATGGAGATATCAAATGAGAGAAATCATTTTAATTAATATTACCGGCAAGGATAAGCCGGGTTTGACCTATAGCTTGACCCAGATTCTGGCACAGTATGAAATCACCATCCTGGACATTGGTCAGGCTGTTATTCATGATTACCTGTCTTTGGGGATGCTGATTGAAATCCCTTCCCGGCATTCATCCTCATCCATTCTCAAAGACCTTGTGTTTCAGGCCCATAAGCTTGGCATCCAAATCCAGTTTTCACCCATTGACATGGAAAATTATGCGGGCTGGATGGCGAAAAACGGTCATGAAAAATTGATCATCACGATTCTCGGCCGAACCCTCACAGCCGAGCAATTGTCCGGCGTCACGGCAGTGATTGCGGAAAGCCGGTTGAATATTGACATCATTACCAATCTTTCCGGGTCCATTCCCCTGGATCATTCTGAACTACACCCCAGGGCCTGCATCAAGCTGACCGTCTCGGGCAGAATCGATGACCCGGATCATTTGCGGTGGCAATTACTTGAAATTGCAGAAAAAACAGGCATTGATATTTCTTTTCACGTGGACAATATTTATCGCCATGCCCGCAAATTAATCGTTTTTGATATGGATTCCACGCTCATTCAGTGTGAAGTCATTGATGAGCTGGCAAAACATGCGGGTGTGGGAGAACAGGTGTCAAGGATTACCGAGTCTGCCATGAACGGTGAAATCGATTTCAAAGACAGTTTCACCCGGCGGGTGGGCCTGCTCAAAGGACTTGATGAAAGTGTCCTGGCTGAGGTTGCCAAAACCCTTGAACTGACCGAAGGCGCAGAGCGTGTGGTCAGCACCTTGAAAAAACTGGGGTTTAAGATAGGCATCATCTCCGGCGGGTTTGACTATTTTGGAAAATATCTCCAAAGCAAACTGGGGCTTGACTATGTGTTCACCAATGGCCTTGAAATCAAAGAAGGCATAATTACCGGGAATGTCTCAGGTGAAATCATTGATGGCCTCAGAAAAGCCGAAATCCTCAAAACCATTGCCATTGTGGAAAATATCAACCTTCAGCAGACTATTGCCGTGGGTGATGGCAGTAACGACCTTCCCATGATCAGTGTTTCAGGTCTTGGGATTGCATTCCATGCCAAACCCATTGTAAGAAAAAAAGCAAAGCAATCCATCTCCAGTGTGGGATTGGATGGATTGCTCTATCTGATGGGCATCAGCGAAAGGGAAATCGGGCAGCCCTGATTGCTACAGCATTTCAATGGCGCAGGCCATGGAGACGCCGCCGCCGCCGCAGAGGGTGGCAAGGCCCAGTGTCTTTTTCCGCTTTTGCATGGCATACATAAGGGAAACCACGATTCTGGCACCGGTGGAGCCCACAGGGTGTCCGAGGCCAATCCCGGAACCGTTGACATTGGTGATCTCCCGGTTCAGACCCAATTCTTTTTCGCAACCCAGATATTGACCGGCAAAGGCTTCATTGACTTCAATCAGCTCAAAATCAGACAAAGCAAGACCGGAAGACTTCAAAAGATTCTTAACCGCAGGCACTGGGGACAGCCCCATAACCGACGGATGGCAGGCGCCCCGTGAGGTTGACTTGATTCTGGCCATGGGGGTCAGGCCCAGCTCCTTTGCTTTTGAGGCGGACATGACGATCATGCCGGTGGATCCGTCATTGATGCCTGAGGAATTCCCGGCCGTGACCTTGCCGATTTTCGGAACAAAGGCCGGAGGAAGCGCGGCAAGATCCTCCATGGTGATCCCGGGTCTGAAATGCTCGTCCTTATCAAAAATAAGAGGTTCTTTCTTTTTACGGGGAATCGACACAGGAACGATTTCATCCTTGAATGATCCGTCTTTAGTTGCCCGTTCCGCCTCGTTATGGCTTCGCAGGGCCACCTCATCCATTTCCTGTCTTGAAATGTTCAGATGCTGGGCGATGAATTCCGTAGTATGCCCCATGATATAGGGTTTTCCCACAAAAAGGCTTAAGGGCGGCTGAGTTGCATCCACAGGACCGTCTTCCGGGTGGGGGATGATGTGGGAGCCGCAATGAAGGGCATGGATCATCTCATCCACAAAGACCTGGTCCTGGAGTCTGCACCCCCAGCGGGCGTTGGGAACGCTGTAGGGTGCGGACGACATATGCTCTGTACCGCCAGCCAGTATGATGTCGGCCATACCGGCCTGGATCATGGCCATGCCGGAAATCATGGCTTCCATTCCGGAAATGCAGACCCGGTTGACGGTGACGGCAGGCACGCTATCCGGTATTTTAGCCAGCAGCGCCCCGACCCTTGCCACATTCAGGGTATCACAGGATTCCATGCAGCAACCGTAGCGGATATCATCAATCATCCCCGGTTCTATGCCAGCCCTTTTGATGGCTTCCGTCATGGTGACGGCTGCAAGACTTGCCCCGTTCATGGGCAAAAGGGTTCCGCCAAACGTGCCGATGGCTGTCCTGCAGCCAGATACAATGACAACATCTTCCATTTTTATTTTCTCCTGTCTTTTGTAAGCATTCTTATTTTTTTTATTAGAACAAACCCTCATCCATATCCGCAGCCGGATTATTTTCATATGTGACAGCATTCAATTTCCCTAAGGTCACCGGAAGGAGGGTAGTAATAAAAAACTCGGCCGCCTTGATTTTGCCCCTGTAAAAAGAGGCATCTTTGCTTTGAAGTTTTTCATCGGCAATGACTGCTCTCCAGAGCAGCATCCAGGCCATGATGATATCACCGGTGGCCTCCATAAGGGGATGGGCCGAGGCAAAGGCCGAAGCTGCATGGGTTGAAAACATAGCCCGGCTCGCATTCGTGCACGTGGTTTCCAGCAATGCAACGCCGGATTCAAGTTTTTCTGCAAGTCCCTTCAGGCGATCCTGTTTCTTAGCTGTTTCGATAGTTAAATTTATTTCATGAACCAGGGCCTTCAACATCTCACCCTTGCTTCCCGATATCTTACGCCCCAGAAAATCCATGGCCTGGATTCCGTTGGCACCCTCATAAATGGAAGCAATTTTGCAATCTCTGACCATCTGCTCCACTGGGTATTCTTTTGTATATCCATATCCGCCAAATACCTGCATGGCCTCCACGCAGACATCAAAACCTTTTTCACTGGTATAGGCTTTCACAATAGGCGTCAGAATTCCAATGAGATGACTGTATTTCAAAATTTCCATGTCATCTTTGGAGGTTTCTTCCTTATCAAAACAGAAAGCCACATAGTAAATCAGGCTTCGCAACCCTTCCACATAGGCTTTCATCTTCAGGAGCATTCGCTTTACATCCGGGTGCCGGATGATGGGAACCTGAGCTGCGCCGTGGTCGGCCAGATTTTCAATGCTGCGTCCCTGAAGTCTCTGCTTTGCATAATCAAGGGCATGCTGGTAAGCGAGGGTTGCACTGCTAAAAGCTTGGGTTCCCACTTCCAGACGGACCTCATTCATCATGTGAAACATAACTTCCATGCCCTTGTTAGGCTTACCCAGAAGAAATCCTCTGCACCGGCCCTTACTGCCAAGGGACATGGAACAGGTCGGGCTGCCGTGGAGACCCATTTTTTCTTCAACACCGGTACAGACAACATCATTGGGCTCGCCCAATGATCCGTCATCATTAACCCAGAATTTTGGAACAATAAAAAGAGAAATTCCTTTGGTCCCGGCCGGTGCCCCTTCAATCCGGGCAAGGACAGGGTGGATGATATTTTCTGTAAGATTCTGTTCACCATTGGTAATAAAAATCTTACTGCCAGTGATGTCATATGAGCCGTCATCCCGTTTTCTGGCCGAAGTAGTCAATGCACCGACATCCGATCCTGCGCCAGGTTCGGTCAGGAGCATGGTCCCTCCCCAGATGCCGGTATAAAGTTTTTTAAGGAAGAGTTCTTTTTGTTTTGGAGTTCCGTAAAGATTAATCATTTTGCCTGCGCCGTGACCCAGAATCGGATAGGTCATCAGGACATAATTGGCACCGATCAAATATTCCAGGGCCGCCTGAACAATAGTAAAGGGCAATCCCTGACCGCCATATTCCTGGCTTTCCGTCAAAGCGCCCCATTCGCCTTCCACAAGAAGCTGATGAGGCTTTCTCAAACATTCCGGCACTTTAACCATGCCGTTTTCAAATTTTACGCCATCTTTATCGCATTCGGCATAGGTGGGAAAAATTTCCTTTGTTGCCAGGTTTTTAGCCTCCTTGACAACCATATCAAACATTTTTTTATTAAATGCCTTGTATTTATCTGATTGTAAAAAAGCATCTGCCTTAAACTGCTCATACAAAACAAAATCGATATCTCTTTGATCCGTTAGCCTGGGGGACATAAATCACCTCGTTAAAAAGTTTGTGAAACAGGTAAGTAATATTTACTTATCCGAATTCCGCCTGTCAAGAAGAAAATAATTTCAGGTCGGGGTCGCAAACAGTGTTAATCGAATAATAATCGCCAAGGATTGATAATATGAGCTGATAAAAAAAGGAGGGGAAAAGATGAATGAATTATTTTTTGTCAGAAGCCTTTTCTTCATCCGACAGAAGGCTTGAGATGGTAATTCTATCCAGACAATCAAACATTGCACGACTTGCTTCAAGCCAGACCCAGCGTGACAGGCACTCTCCTGCTCCCATACAGATGCTGCAAGACTGTTTTTCCCGTTTTGTGCAGTCTACAATAACGGATGATTCTTCAAGGGTTCTGACAATCAAGCCAATGGATATTCTATCCGGCGATTTTGCAAGTCTATGCCCACCGGTCGGCCCTCTGGAGCTATCTATGATTCCGGCTTTTTTAAGCTTTCGAGTAATCTGCTCAAGATATTTTACTGAAATATTCTGCCTATTTGATACGTCACTTAAAGGCACAGGCTTGTCTTTTCCATTCATCGCTATATCAAGGACCAGCCGGGTCCCATATCTGCTTTTAGTCGTCAGTCGCATAGGTTTTTTGATTCAAAGGAAGGGGACAGCACCGTAAACTACTTCAATTTATCAGATACTGCCCCGCTTATAGTTTTTTCAGGTTTGAAACACTATTCGTCATCGCCTTCAACGTCATCTTCGACGTCTTCCTCAACAGGCTTTAAATGATCGGGGATGATCAACATTTTAATAATTAAAGGCTTTAAAAAGGACCACCGGATTCCGATTTCAAATTCTTCCTCCAGATCCCGAATGGCGTCCCAGCAGTTATGACACGGAGCAATAACCAGTTTGGCCCCGGTGGCCAGAATCTGATCTCTTTTACATTTAAGACCGACATTTCTCTGTTTTCGGAAACGGCCGATGCCGTTAAACCCGCCCCCGCCGCCACAGCAGAAATTGTGTTCCTTGTTGGGCGACATATCGATGAAATATCCCGGTTCCACAATATAGGAGATGATTTCCCGTGCCACCTCTCTCAATCCGTGGTTCCTTACATAATTGCAGGAATCCTGAAGTGTGCAGGGTTCTTTAATCCGTTTTGCCGGATCAATTTTAAGTTTACCGGTTCGAAGCGCCTCGGCCAGCCATTCGATATAATGAATGGATTCAACCGGCGTCCGCCCGTCCGGTCTACCGGCCCAGTAAGGGCCTTCAACAACAGTGGCGCGATGGGCATGACCGCACTCGGTTCCCACCATTCTTTTGGGCTTTAACCGATCCATGGCATCGTAAACGCTTTGCACCTGCATTTTGCAAGCGGCCCAGTCCCCGGCAAACATGGCAAGACTGGTCAGTTCCCACCCTTTAGACGGAACGGTCCAGTTTTCCCCGGCAATATGGAAAAGGATGGCGGCTTCAGCCAGATCTTCCGGATAATGTTTGGCTTCCCTTGCGTTCACCGTATACATAATATCAGCCCCTTCCACATCCACAGGGAGTGTCAGACCAGGATACTCTTCTTCGCTTTCCTCAACCATCCATTGAAAGGTATCGATATAGTCTTCGCTGGTGATGTCCATCTGGGCGTTGTAAACCCTGTGCATTCCGGCTCCGATCTTCATTTCCCAGGGAACAAACCCCTGCTGGTAGCAAAGTCCGCGAAGATACCCGAACATAATTCCGGTATCGATACCATGGGGGCAGTAAGTACCGCAGCGGTTGCAGCAGGTGCACTGGGACCAGGCCACTTCCATGGTATGAAGCATGAAAGCATTGTCTACCTTACCTTTTCTCTTGATGATTTCACCCAGGGTGGATTGAATCTTGTAGGCCGGTACCTGTTTCGGGTCTTTGTTATTGACAAGATACAGGAAACAGGAATCCGCACACATGCCGCAATGGGCGCAGATTTCAAGCCAGGTCCGGATTCTTGATTTGCAGGTATTCTGGATGGTCTTCCACAATAAATCGGAATCAATCTCCAGTTTTGTCATTTCTTCATAATATTTTTTACCGCTCTGATCCGCCAGAAGGGTGGTAATCCCTTCAGCCGTATCAACGGGTTTTTTATTGCATAATGTTCCTTCAGGCATGGATTTATCTCCTTAAAAGCTAATTTTTGTTCATCATCACACTACCAGGCCATTTTTGTTCCTCTGATGCCACCCCGTTTGATGCCGAAATCCATTCCAAGCTGGGCTCTTGAAGCAAAAAATAAAAACACATGGGAAAGCTTGGTAAAGGGGATGGCAAACAAAACGATTTCCCCGGTCAGGACATGGGCCGTGAGCCAGAACGAATAATCACCCACCTGATACCGGGCCAGAAGCCCTGTAATAAAAGGCGCCATGGATATGAGCAAAATTCCCCAGTCTTTCCTGTCCGTTAAGATTCTGACCTCAGGAAGCACCACGCGCCTCAGGATCAGGAAAAAAAGACTGATGACCGCCATCCATGTGAGGATATCTGCTACCGAAGTGCTTAAGGTGAACCATGAAATCCCGAGTTTTTCTTTCAGAAAGATATTATGCGCCACAAGGAACAAAGGCAGCAAAACAGCCCCGATGTGGAAACCGAAAAAAGCTGCCGTCATAACGGGCTGGGATCGCCAGCTATAAGTGCCGTAAGGGATCAGCCATTTGTAAATGGACCGGACAGCCCCTTTAAATCCCATGGACGGCCAGGCTTTGTAAGCCACCCTGTCCAGTTGCCATGAAAGACCGTTAAAATACCGGTAGAACCGTACAATCATTCCAATCATACAGACCCCAAGTGCAAGATAAAATACAGGCCCTGTCAATAAGGTGTACATACTGCCTCCATCTTCCTTATATATTTTGATACTTTTATTTTCATCCTAATCATCCCGGTCTGTCAGGTATAGCCAGTAAATCGGCATGAAAACCAGGATAGCCCCCATAATAAGGTAAGTGATACCCTTGGAATATGTCATAAAATCGTGGAGAGTAAAAAATTCCATAGTGTCTCCTTTTTAATGATGTTCTTTATA
>JAIFMF010000031.1 GCA_020048635.1 Desulfobacula sp.
TATAATCCATCATCACGTCACAATTGGAGAGTGACTCTTTATTTACAGATCCGGAGATCACCACATCACACCCGTCAAGACCCAGGACTTCCTTCAGGGTCTTTCCGTTGTGGGTTCTGGAAACGGCCCCTGCCATTTCCAGATCTTCTGCCAGATGGATGCCCCGGGTCAGAGCCGAACCCGCCCATCCTGTTGCTCCTGCAACACACACTTTTATTGTCATATATCCTCTTTCATGGTTATTGATGGGTTATCGTTTTTTCAAACAAAATTAATCTCCAAACAAGCATAAGTCAAATAAATAGATTTGATATAAAAGAACTTCGGTCAAATATGAAGTTTTGGTCAAATACGGACCAATGGACCCCCTTTTTTTTATCCTGCAGATGATTGAAAATGACTTGAAAATAGTTCTTTTTAAACGAAACAATATTCCCGGAAAGGCAGTTGAAACCCCCCGTCCCTGTGAGCTTTTCTGATTTTATGGCATTCCCCTTTCAACACCGCGGCCAACAACTGGCACATATGGTGCAATGTTACTTTTCCAGAATTCATGAATTCGAATGTAAAATGGTTTTCACATCAAAATTAATTTAAAGAAAAAGGACACGTTATGAAAAAAACAGTATTAGGGTTCACGTTTTTAATTGCAGTTTTCTGCGCCTTTGCGTTCAACGCACAGGCTAGTTCAATTTATGGTTATACCTCTTTTAGCGGGACATTCCAGTCGGATGAGGCAGATTTAAGGTTAGCCACGGTTTTTGAAGACTTCACCAGTGTTGTCGTTTCAACCCACGGAGGGCTCGATGATTATGCTCCGGTTCTCGGGAATACACCTGTCACGCTTAGTACCTTCACTTTTGTGCCGGACGTGAATGCGGAAATTTCAGATTTCTGGACAATTGTTTATGGTGGTAAAACATACAGCTATGATTTACTAACCTCTGATGTTGTATTTGCAGCGGTAGACTCCATAGTCATTAATGGAACGGGGACTGCTCACATAACAGGTTTTACTGATACCGATAGTAAATGGGTTTTAAGTGCCACCGGTGCCGGCGGGAGGTCGACTTTCACATTGTCGACTTCGGTTCCGCCTAATTATCAGCCACCAACAGATGTTGTTCCAGAACCCACCACAATGCTTCTGCTGGGTCTGGGTCTCCTCGGTGCTGCAGGATTGGGAAGAAAAAAGAAATAGTCTGTCTTGAATCATAGACATTAAAGTTAAGGGCGGATTAGAAAATGATCCGCCCTTTTTACCTCACCCTGATCCGCAATCAACAAAAACGAAAGCCAAAGAATCAAAGGAGCGCCATTATCATGCTGAGCAAAGGAAAAACATTGAAGGGGTTTACACTGGAAGGCCTTGACGGGACAATCGGTAAGGTCAGCCAATTCTATTTTGATGACAAGCACTGGGCAATTCGTTACCTGGTTGCCGATACGGGAAACTGGCTTACGGGCAGGCAGGTGTTGATTTCCCCGTATGCAGTGCTGGCCGTTGATAAAGAAAAGGAAAGCATCGCCGTCAATCTGACTAAAAAACAGATTGAGGACAGTCCCTCCCTGGACAGCAGCAACACCATTTCACAACAATACGAAGAGATCTATTACGGGCATCATGGATGGCCCTTGTATTGGAAAGGCCCTTATATGTGGGGCTCCAGCCCCAATCTTGTGCGTGGCAAGGATAATTTGAGAGCAACCGCCGAAGGTTCAAAACCATGGGATCATCATCTGCTCAGCACCAAGGATGTGAATGGTCATGAGATTAAGGCAACGGACGGAGAAATCGGCCATGTGGATGATTTTATCATTGACGATGATCTGTGGGCGATTCGGTATCTGGTGATTGATACCAAAAACTGGTGGCCTGGAAAAAAAGTTCTGATTTCAACACAATGGATTGACCGTGTCAGTTGGACCCAGTCGAAAGTATTGCTCAATCTGACCCGCGAGACCATCAAAAACTCTCCGGAATACACAGAGGATTCTCTTCTGACCCGCGATTATCGGGAGTATGAGACCGGATTGCATCGATATTACAAGAAAGAAGGATATTGGGTCAGTGAACCGACAATTTGATAAAGGAGCTTTTAAATGAAGCACAAACATCTATTTGTCCTGATAATTGCAGCATTCACTGCATTTCTTTACTCACCTGCTTCAGGATCGGAATCGTCGGTATCAAATATTGCCCAGGACTTTTTGCTTCTGGAAGACTTGAAAGCTACAAATCCCTCTCCGGCTACCATCACCGGAGAACCGGAGTTATATTTCGGAACCGAGACCCTGGCTCCACACCGTGCGGTGATAATGGAAAACATCAGCATTTCTGACGTCTTTTTCGACAGTCGTGACAACCGGAAAGGTCCGGGTTCTGCCAAAGGCTTTTTCTTCATAAAAGGCGAACTTGTTCCCATTGATTTTTAGGCTTCGAAAATATCCATCCATAGCTAAACGGTTGCAAATAAATAGGTTGGATGAAAATAAAAAAGTAACATTTTAAAAAACACAAATAAAAACGAGGGAGGAAAGGGTATGGCTACTAAAAACATAGCAGTGTATGGGATTTATCAGAACCGTTCGATGGTTGAAAATGCGGTCGAAGTCTTGAAGGATGAGGGCTTTCGCAACACAGACATTTCGGTACTGTTCCCTGAGAGTGAGAGTGGAGGAACCAAAGAATTCGCCATTGAGAAGGAAACCAAAGCGCCTGAGGGGGCAGCGGCAGGAGCCGGCACCGGTGCGGTCCTCGGCGGCGCATTGGGGTGGCTGGCGGGTATCGGCTCACTGGCCATCCCGGGTCTTGGGCCATTTATTGCGGCAGGTCCCATTATGGCGGCATTTGCCGGAGCCGGAGCCGGAGGATTGGCCGGGGGGGTCACCGGAGCACTGATCGGCCTGGGGATTCCCGAGTATGAAGCCAACCGGTATGAAGGGCATATCAAGGAAGGGGGGATTCTCTTGTCCATTCATGCCGACGATAAAGAGTGGAAAAATAAAGGCAGGGACATCCTGAAACGGACAGGAGCTGATGATATCGGTGATAAGGGAGAATCTAAAGCAGATTATGATGTCAGCGACAGACCGTATCCTAAAAGAACCGACACTTCCCTGCAGACAGATTATGGGGACGCTCTCAAGCCGAGAACCGTTGACTCTGTATAAAGGACCCTGAAATAAGGTCATATGTGACCTTTGGTTAAGTGGTACCTTTTTTCTATGGCGGTCCACGATCTCCATGCGGATGCTGTTTCGATAAATTATTCTTAATATTCAAATGGATAGATAAAAAGACAAGGGGAGCATCAACATGGCACAAGAATTGAAATAGAATATAGAATGGAGATACCGAGGAAAGCCGTTATTTGTTTCCCGTTATATTTAAAAACAACCTAAAAACAACCTAAAAACAGGAGAAAAGTAAAATGAAAAAACCAATTCACCGTTTAGCAGTTTTGGCCGCTGTCGCATCCATGTTGTTCACCACCGTCCCGGTTTTTGCAGCCGATACGGATGACCGCATCGAATCGTCAGCCAAAAAGACCTATGTATTCAAGACCTATTTGAAGGACGACAACATCAAAATAAAATCAAAAGACGGCTTGGTCACCTTGACCGGAACGGTTCAGGAGGCATCCCATAAATCACTGGCCGGAGAAACCGTTGCAGGCCTTCCCGGAGTGAAAGGTGTGGATAACAAGCTGGAAGAAAAAGCTGAAAACCGTCCTGCTGAAAAGTCGGATGCATGGCTCATCACCAAAGTGAAAACCACACTTTTATTCCATCGGAACGTCAGCACTACCAAAACTGAAGTTCTCGCCGACAAGGGCACCATCACTTTACGCGGTGAAGCCCCCAGTCTTGCCCAAAAGGACCTTACGACCGAGTACGCCATGGATGTGGAAGGCGTTGAAAAAGTAAATAATGAAATGACCGTGTCAGATGCCGGCGCAGCAAAGCCAGGTGTTAACAAGGTAGCCAATAAGACGAATACTGCAATTGAATCGATTGACGATGCGTCTATTACCGCCCTGGTAAAAACCTCGTTGATGTATCATCGGTCGACCAGCGCCGTCAACACCAACGTTGAGACGAAAAAAGGCGTGGTCACCTTGGGAGGCATCGCCAAGACATCGGCTGAAAAAGATCTGGCCGGCAAATATGCGGCTGATATTGATGGCGTAAAGAGTGTTAACAACAACATGATCGTCCAGTAAGTCGAATTCAGGATTTAGTCAGACGCTGGACCCGCCGCCAGATGTTTTGCGGCGGCGGATTGATCATCATCATATTAAAAAAAGAGGAGAATTTATCATGGGAATAGGCACCATTTTACTCATTATACTGGTACTGGCACTCGTGGGAGCAATCCCTGCATGGCCCCATAGCCGCTCCTGGGGCTATGGACCCAGCGGAGGAATCGGGCTCATCGTGGTGATCCTTTTGATCCTGGTCGTACTGGGAAAAATATAGGCCCACCCAAAGGGAATATGTCATGCCGAACAATCCAGAGGCAAAATCAGCGCCACACCCGGTGTCATTCTATGTGATACTGGGTGCAGCGTTGTTTGCCTTCATTAAAACATTTTCAGTGCTTTCTCCCATTCTGTTATCTTTTCTGCTGATGCTGCTGATGACGCTTGCCGTCAATCCGGTGATTTCCTGGATGCGGGGGGTGACCGGCGGCAGAAAAATACCGACAGGGCTGGTCGTGGCGGGACTGGCTGCAATTATAGCCCTGGTGGGCTGGTCTCTCTTTGGCCCCATGAAGGACTCGGTCATAAAAATTTCAGATGCGGTACCGGGGTACTGGGAACGTCTGCAAAAGCCCCTGATCAAAATGGAGCAACAGGCCGTCATTTTCGAGAAAAAACTCCAGGCTGAAGTCAGCACTGAAATTGCCCGGGAAGACAGGAGTGAGGGTAAGCCTCCGGGGAAGCCCGGAACCGTATCTCAAATTGCTGCATCAAAGCCGTCCAACCCTTCTGATGAATCAAACTCTCTTCGGTCCCGTTTGAACGAGATGGCTCAGGATCTGCTCGGTAGTTTCACCGCAGGGGCTTTTAACGGTGCTCAAACACTGGTAGTTCTGGGAACGGTTTTTTTCGGGGTGGTCTTTATGCTCATGAATCCCCGCCCGGTGTTTGGGGCAATGTTTTCCTTATTACCCGAGGAACACCACCAAAAGGCCCTGATCATCCTGCAGCGCATTGGAAAATTCGTCCCTGCCTGGGCCGGGTCAACTCTTTTGGGAATGTTGATCATCGGCTTGCTGGTATTCCTGCTCATGTGGCCGATTTTCGGCTTCATGGATGCGTTGGTCCTGGGGCTGATAGCGGGTATTCTCGAGTCGATCCCCTTTCTGGGTCCGATCCTCAGCGCTTTGCCCGCACTCCTGCTAGGGCTGGGGCAGGGAGGAATGACCCCGCTGTGGGTTATATTCGCCTATACTGCCGTTCAGGCATTGGAGAACAATGTGCTTTCGCCTTTCATCATGGCGCGCACAATGAAATTGCATCCGGTGGCGGTTATTTTTTCCATGCTCTTGTGTGTGGCCACCTTCGGCGTACTGGGGGTTCTGGTGGCAGCCCCTCTGGTAGCAGTCGCGGGTATTGTACACAATGAACTCTATCGAAAGCGGTTTTTGCCCTCAGTAACCGATGCAGACCTCGATCGTCTGGCAGGAATTGCATTGCATGAAAATTATGTCTGCCGGAAATGAAATTTTAACCAGAAAGAAGGAAACCCGGTATGGACGGTTATTTGCCCTGTTGACCGGATGCCGAAAGGATAATTTATTATGTTTTGTTACCAGTGTGAACAGACGTTTAAGGGAACGGGTTGCACGATTCAGGGAGTTTGCGGAAAGCAACCGGACGTAGCGGCACTGCAGGATCTGCTGCTCTATGTATTAATGGGATTGTCCCAGGTTGCGCTTGAAGCTCGCAAAGTAGGCATCAATGATGAAAAAGTAAATGTTTTTATCATACAGGCTGCTTTTGCAACATTGACCAACGTTGACTTTGATCCTGACAGATTTTTCAACCTGGTTCATGAAGGTGTTTTTTTGCACGAAAAGCTTAAAGCCAAAGTCCGGAACAACAGCAAATATGATGATTTCAACGACGCTCTGGTCAATTTTATTCCTTCACCGGATATCGAGGGAATGGTGAAACAGGGAGAAAAGGTCGGGATCAAAACCTATCCGGCGGATAACCCGGATATCCTTTCATTGAAGCACACGGTCCTCTACGGAATAAAGGGTGTCAGCGCCTATGCGGATCACGCCTATATCCTGGGGGAAGAAGAGGATAGCGTGTATGCATTTGTTCAGGAAGGACTGGCCGCCATTCTGAGAACGGATCTGACCCTCGACGACTGGCTCGGACTGACGCTCAGGTGTGGAGAAGCCGCTTTAAAAGCCATGGAGATTCTCGATGCAGGGAATACAAAAACCTATGGGCATCCGGTTCCGACAAAAGTGCCGCTGGGATATATCAAAGGTAAGGCCATCCTTGTTTCCGGCCATGATCTGAAAGACCTTGAGGAACTTCTCAAGCAAAGCGAAGGCAAAGGAATCAACCTCTATACCCATGGGGAGATGCTTTCCACCCACGGATACCCAAAATTAAAAAAATACAGTCATTTTTATGGTCAGTTCGGGACTGCCTGGCAAAAACAGACAAAAGAATTTGCAGAATTTCCGGGTGCGATTCTAATGACCACCAATTGCATTCAACGGCCTCAGAAATCCTACCAGGACAATCTTTTTACATCCGGGATGGTCGGCTGGCCGGGTATTCCGCACATTTCTGATTTAAATTTTACGCCTGTGATAGAGAAAGCTTTGTCACTTCCCGGATTTACCAAAGATAAAACAACCGGCGAGGTCACGGTCGGATTTGCGAGAAACGCTGTCCTGAGTATTGCCGATAAAGTGATTGAAGGCATCAAGTCCGGTGCTATCCGGCATTTTTTCCTTGTGGCGGGTTGTGACGGGGCAAAACCTGGAAGAAATTACTATACCGAGTTTGTTGAAAAAGTGCCGTCAGATTGCATTGTCTTAACCTGTGCCTGCGGCAAATACAGGTTCTTCGACAAAGATCTGGGTAAGATCGCCGGGATTCCCCGTCTTCTGGATGCCGGTCAATGCAATGATGCGTATTCCTCCATTCAGATTGCCAGGGCACTTGCAAAAGAATTCAAAACAGATATCAATGATCTGCCGTTGTCTTTGATTATTTCATGGTATGAGCAAAAAGCGGTATGTGTTCTTCTTGCGCTGCTGCACCTGGGCATAACGGACATCCGGCTGGGACCTTCTCTGCCCGCTTTTCTGACCCCCAATATCCTTGCCACACTGGTCAAAATATTTGACATCAACCCCATCACGACCCCGGACGAGGATCTGAGCGTCATTCTAAAGGAAACTTAAAAAAAATATTAATGATGACGATATCTTCAACTCCATGATATGATCCCTTCATTCATTGGTACAGAACGCTTTCAGGACAAGGAAACCGAACATGACAAAAAAGAAGGAACCGGCGAAAAGAAAGGCACCGTTAAAAGAACCCGTAAAAGGGAAAGACATCCCCCAGGTAATTTCAAACCCCAGATTTCCCATTGTCGGGATGGGCGCTTCCGCCGGTGGTCTGGAAGCCTTTGAATCGTTTTTCACGGCCATGCCTGAAAACAGCGGCATGGCATTTGTCCTGATTTCCCATCTTGATCCCACCCATATCAGTATCCTGCCGGAATTGATCCAGAAAAAAACAAAAATGAAGGTCCATCTGGTAGAAGATGGGGTAAAAATTCAACCCAACGGGGTCTATGTCATTCCCCCCAACAAGGATATGGCCATTTTAAACGGAGTCCTGCATCTCATGGATCTGCCGCAGCCCAGGGGATTCAATCTTCCCATTGACAATTTTTTCAAATCCCTGGCCCAGGACCAGGGCACCAACGCCATCTGTATTATTCTGTCCGGAACCGGCAGCGACGGGAGTCTCGGGTTAAAACAGATCAAGGGAGAACTGGGCATGGTCATGGTCCAGGATGAAGATTCCGCCAAATATGCAGGTATGCCCAGAAGCGCATTTGCCACCGGTCTTGTGGATTATGTCCTGCCTGCGGACAAGATGCCGGAAACACTCATCAAATATACCCGGCACACCATTGTCAAGCCCCACCAGGACAAGATCACGGTGGATGAGGAAAAATTTCAAAAAGCATTGCAGAAAATTTATATTCTGCTTCGGACCCATACGCATCATGACTTTTCTCTGTACAAGAAAAATACCATTATCCGGCGGGTGGAGCGGCGGATGCATGTGCATCAGATCGACGATATTCTGGACTACGTGACCTATCTTACCAAAAGCGAGCGCGAGGTCCATGTTCTGTTCAAGGACCTTCTGATCGGCGTGACCAGTTTTTTCAGAGATCCGGAAGCCTTTGATCTGCTGAATGAAAAATTTATACCCGGTCTGCTTGCCGATAAACCGGAAGGGGCTACGGTCAGAATCTGGGTGGCCGGGTGCAGCACCGGTGAAGAAGCTTATTCCATGGCCATTCTATTACAGGAATGCATGGAAAAAATGAACCGGCAGTTCAGTGTCCAGGTATTTGCCACGGATATTGATCAGGATGCCATCAATATCGCCAGATCCGGCCTTTATCCGTTCAGTATATCGGCTGATGTCAGTCCGGAAAGGTTAAAGCGCTTTTTTACCAAAGAAGAAAATCACTACCGGGTCAAAAAATCCATCCGGGAAATGCTGGTGTTTGCATTACAGGACCTGATCAAGGACCCGCCCTTTACAAAACTGGATATCCTGAGCTGCCGGAACCTTCTGATTTACCTGGGCCCGGAGCTTCAGAAAAAACTGTTTCCCGTCTTTCACTACAGTCTGAAACCGGAGGGTTTCCTGTTCATCGGCTCATCCGAATCCATTGGCCAGGAAACACACCATTTTAAAGCGTTCGATCGAAAATGGAAAATATTCAAACGCCAGCCCAGCCTGTCAACCCCCTATCCCATAGTGAATCTGCCGGTTTCGGCAGCACCTGAAGAACTCCCGGACATAAAAACCCCTGAAGCCGTCAGAAGAGCCGAAGATATCAACAGTTTTAAACTGGTACAAACCATTCTGCGGCAAAGTGACACACCGCCCTGCGTGATCATTGATGAAAGATTGAATATTGTTTATATCCACGGCCGCACCGGAAGATATCTGGAACCTGCCTCAGGCAAGGCTTGTTTCAATATCCTGGACATGGCCCGGCCCAGCCTGAAGACCGTGCTGGCATCGGCCATCCGAAAAGCCGCCATTCTTAAACAGCAGGTTGTCAAAAAGGGGGTGGATATCGAGGACGATGGCGGCTTTATCAAGATTGACCTGACGGTGAAACCGCTATTGGAATACGGGACGCTTCACGGTATGCTCATGGTGGTGTTTAACGATTCGGGAAAAGCGAAAACCAGGATAAAACCAACGCCGCTCCGGAAAACCGATATGGTCACCCAGCTTGAGCATGAACTGCAATATACCAAAGAAAATTTGCAGACCACCATTGAAGAGCTGGAAACCGCCAATGAAGAACTCAAATCCGCCAATGAAGAACTGCAATCCACTAACGAGGAGCTGCAATCCGCCAATGAAGAAATGGAGACCTCAAAAGAGGAACTCCAGTCCCTGAACGAGGAGTCGACCACCGTGAATTCGGAACTCCAGAGCCGGGTGGAGGAGCTGTCCAATGCCAATGACGACATGAAAAACCTATTGAATTCTACCCAGATCGGGACGATTTTTTTAGATTTGGACATGAATATCAGGCGGTTCACCGACAGGGTCATCCACTTGATTCCATTGGCGATGGGCGATATCGGAAGGCCGATCAGCCATTTGGCCACACAATTAAAAGACTTTCATCTGGCGGATCATGCCCGGCAGGTCTTAAAGGATCTGATCACCCAGGAATTTGAAGTGGAAAGCCGGGATGGTAAATTTTTCAGAACCCGGATCATGCCCTACCGCACCATGCAGAATGTCATTGACGGCGTGGTGGTGACCTTTGAAGATATAACCGAATTCAAGCGGTTCCGCATGACTGCCCAGCGCCTGTCCGTGATTATGAATTCAAAAGACGCCATCCTGATCCAGGATGAAAAGGGTCATATTACTTTCTGGAACCAGGGCGCTGTAAAGATGTACGGGTATTCGGAATCAGAGGCCCTGCAGATGAATATCCAGGATATGATACCGGAAGAACACCGTCAGGCATGGCCTGCATTTATAGACACCGCCTTTACCGGCAAACTTTTTGACAGCCTTCAAACCGGGCGGCGGACCCGAACGGGTGAGACGATAGAGGTCTGGGTGATGGCCCTGGCCCTGAGGGATGAAAGGGATACGATCAACGGGGTTGTCACCATTGAAAGGATCATCCGTGATGCCAGATAAAACTGCCCAGGAAAAATTCAATCAATTGCGTCGACAGGCTGAAGAATTGATATTAAAGCCGGATTTTTCAAAGACGCCGGTGGATGTTGAAGATCCGCTTCGATTAATTTATGAACTCCAGACTTACCAGGTTGAACTCGAACTTCAGAATGACGCATTGCAAACAACCCAGCGGGAGTTGATGGAGTTTAAAATCAATTATACACAACTGTTTGATTTTACGCCTGTGGGATATGTCACCCTGGATTCAAAAGGTTCCATCCTCAATGCCAACCTGACCCTGGCCACTATGCTGTCAACAGAAAGAACCGAGCTCATCAACCAGCCGCTTTTCGACTATATTCGTTTCGAGGATCAGGATACGTATTACCTTCATCTTCAAACTCTGTTGGATTCAAAAGAACGGCAGGCCTGTAACCTCAAAATGGAAAAAAACGATGGAACCTCCTTTGATGTGCGACTGGAAAGTACGGTGATCCCGGATTGCTGCACAGGGGAAGCAAGGTATCGCACGGTGATCATTGATGTTACGGAACGAAGACGGGCTGAACGTCTGCTGAAATATGGCCAACGCCAACTGGAATCCGTCCTTGATAATATTGAAGCCTCTATCTATGTTGCCGACATGAGCACCTATGAGATTCTTTTTATGAATCAGTACATGAAACAAGCTTATAAAAAAGACCTCACCGGTAGACTCTGCTGGGAATCCATTCATGGAAATCAGAAGCAGCCCTGTGAATTCTGCACCAATGATAAACTGTTGGATGACACCGGTAACCCCTCGGAGCCCTATTCCTGGGAATTTTACAATGACGTGTTTGAAAAATGGTATGAAGTGAATGACCTTGCCATTCCATGGATGGATGGCCGGTTTGTGCGCCTGGAAATTGCAAAAGACATTACCGAACGTAAAAAATATGAAGGGAAACAAAAAGAGATCAAAATATCTCTTGAAGAGAAAGTGAAAGAAAGAACGGCTGAACTGGAAGATATGAATGCAACCTTGAGAATATTGTTAAAAAAAAGAGAAGAGGATAAAGATGAAATCGGAGACAAGATATTCCTCAATCACAAACTGATCCTTGCCCCCATCATGGATCATCTGAAAAAAAGTCTCACCCTGAAGAGCCAGAAAGAGATGATGAATATTCTGGAATTAGAGTTAACCCGTATCATTTCCCCCTTTTCAAAAAAATTATCCGATAAAATGGTGAATTTAACTCCCAAAGAAATTCATGTCGCAAACCTTATTAAATCCGGAAAATCCAACAAAGAGATATCGGAACTCCTGAACAGTTCCATCCACACCATAGCCAGTCATCGTGAGAATATCAGGAAAAAGACAGGCTTGAAAAATAGAAAAGTAAATTTGAGATCCTTTCTTTCGACTCTCGAATAACACCTATTTTGAATAGGCGATTAATCGGTTATTTCATGTACATCTATTGTGTTGACTCGACACGGGATTAATTTTAGACTCATTCATTAAGATAAAAATCATAATCTGATTCATCATTCTTATTTAAATACTCGATAGAGGTGAGTGCACATGATTCCCAAAAACACGACCCATGAAAATTTTTTTTTCGGTAAGGAGCGGGTGCTTTTTGTAGATGATGAAGAGACCATTACCGATATGACCATGCCGAAGATGACCGGTGCGAGATTGTCTGAAAAATTAATGGAAATCCGGCCCGGTATCCATGTCAAGAATTGCAAAAACCATACGAAAACTAATGGATGGAGATTAAGCGATGGTATTAATGAACGTAATAAAAATTGGAGGCTACATGATGATGTTTAATGAATTGGCAAAACAGGTGAAAAGACTTGGAAATTCACGAACAAGGGAATTACAGCGAACCAGAACCCGGAATCTGATTATAGGGGCTGGCATCGGCTCCGCAGTAGGGGTCGCCGCTGGAATCCTCTTTGCCCCGAAATCAGGGAAAGAAACCCGGCACATCATTGCCGATAAAACCGGGGAAACC
>JAIFMF010000021.1 GCA_020048635.1 Desulfobacula sp.
TTTAATGTAAGTCTCATTTTTTTATAAACTTCTCCGAACACCACCTATGGTATGGGTTGTTTTTTGCACTGGTGGGGAAATTCAAATATATGGGAAAGGGCAGAATCAAATGAATCATGTTTCCATTAAAGCATATTGGAGACAGTGCGGCGGGCTCCCGATAAATTTTTTCATCCTTTCGTTCAGATCCCGAAAGAAATTTCAGAATTGGACGAATAAGCCTTTAATAGAACTCCGTCTCACAGCAAAACGCAGCAACTCTGAGCCGACGCCTTGCCTTTGAAAATCATTCTTTAATGCCGGAAGGGGCAGGGATGATGAGAAACTTCAGATTTCCTTCGGTGTTGGCCTTGGTGACACCGTCATCGCTCCACCCGAAAGCCTCACCGTTCAGGATGATTTTTTCTTTGTTGAACCAGATTGTCAAATCATCTGAATCCTGCTTCTTTGCTTCAGCTTCGATGCTTGGTGCATCGATTTTGTAAAGATTATGGGTATACTTTATCGTTCTGGATAATTGCTCGTCAGAGCGGATTATCTGGGACCTGAAGACCATTTCGATATCGTAGCCTTTTTTTTCGGTCTTGTCCGCTGAAAGTTTTTCGCGAATAAGAGAGATGGAGATCTGTGCAGAACTCTTTTTCTTTATAAAAGATTTGATCGGAAGTACATCTTTAAAGGTTAGCACAGTCATCTCCCGAAAGTCGGTCATCACGTCCGCATCGGCTGGATAGAAAGCCTTCTCCCCGGCCTCGTTCTTTAAACGCAATGTCACCAGGGAATGTTCAGCCATCCAGCGTGTAGGCAGGAAAAGGGTGATATTGTCGCCCTTAAAAACATTGAGGGGGTTGAGAAGAGACTTATCCGCAACCTGCAGCAACACGCGGTCAAATTCAGGTTGTATTTTTTTTAAGATATCACTGTTTCGCAGTTCCCCGTAGAGCCACAGCAGATCATAATTATTCACCTTATCGTTTTTCATCACCATATCCATGATGCGATTGAAAACATCGGGCCGGGCATTCAGCAGCAAAGCCGGACCGACGGCCCGAATCATATCGGGAGAGTCGATAAATGCGGTATGCCCGTTATCCAGATTGCGCAGAATCAGCTTGCCCGCCGTGTCAGGGTCTTTCATACGTCCATACTGAAGGGCCGCAAAAAGGATGTTCCCCCAATCGGCATCATCTGAATTGGCTAAAATCAGATCCAAATCGCTTTTAAGCATGCCGGGATCCGACTGTTCGACTTTCAACATGGTTTTGCACATGGCAACGGAGGCTGCATAAGGATCTTTTCTCAAGATCTTCTGATTGATTTGTTGAAAGTGCTTGAAGCAATCCATCGCCTCCTTATGATTACCGATTTCCTGGGCCGCTTGACCGCGGTAATACCAATAGGGCGGGAATTTCCGGAAACTGTTTTCGATCCGCTCCAGTTTGCGGTACCGCCGCTCAAGGTCGGGTTCCTTTAAAATATCGGTATAATCTCTGAGCTGTTTTTCATTTAACCTCCATTCATCGGGCAGATCATACCGCCGCATCAGATCCCAGGAGTATTTCAACAGCTTTTTGTAAAAATTGTTGAACCCCTGCATGGTTTTGGCTTCGATCTCCCATTTGCCTTCTTCTTTTTCTTTGGCGTATGAATCCATCTGGGACCGGTAATTAAAATAAAAAGACCCGGTGTAAAGCACCGATTTTAAAATGCCCGCATAGGGGTTGAGAACCAGGTCCGTATCGAAAATGCGCGACCGCATCCTGTTTTTAAGCTCGGTCTGGACATTTTTATCAAAGCGGGTCAGGAGGTACTCCCTTTCATGATCCTGAATTTTCGAATTGGTGAGCAGGTCCATGAGTTCCTGAAGCAATGCAATGATGTCGGCGTCGGGAATATTGCTCAGATTCAGGTTATTGATGATGGTATTGTATTCCTGGTCAAGAACCACCTTGTCATTGTACGTCAGGATATGGGTCAAAGAGACGGCAATCAGGTTTAACGATTGCAATACCTGGAGTTTGGCCTGGTCCTGATTGAGGTCCGCTCGAATTTCTCCGGGGATAAACAACCCGGACAGCAGGATGCAGATAAGAATGAAAACCAAATGTAAATCCCTGATAAATTTTCTTTGAATGATCCGCATTTGCATTTGCCATCCGCTGATGAATCGGCTTTTACTTCAGCCGTTAATAGTTTCAAAACATATTCTATATGATTGGAATACGATTTTTTGTCAAGTTAATCCGATTTTGCAATTTTTAATCCTTTTCTTGACAAAAACAGCCTTCCTGTCCTAAAGCTGCATAAGTGGAACAACCAGGGAATGATATTTAAAACACCGTGACGCACGTTTTACTGATCCAGCTTCCCGTACCCAAACTCAATTTCGGTCTTCGGACCGGCAATATTCCTTTGGGGGCTGCCTGCCTGAAGCAGGCGGCAGACGGAATCCAGGGCTGCCGGGTTGATATTGTCCCGGAAAATACAGCCTCCCATGCCGGGGATGAGGCTTTGATCCGTATCATCACGGAACTTGAACCCGACATTCTCGGGTTTACGGTTTTTGCCTGGAATCTTGAACGCTCCCTTTATCTGGCAGAGAAAATAAAGGAGAAAATAAAGACCCGGATCATTTTCGGCGGCCCTGAAATAACACCTGATAATGAACTTGTCCGTTCCCATGCAATTGATTTTTATGTTTATGGGGAAGGGGAGGGCGTTTTTATAGATCTTCTCACTTCCGAAACCCTGTGGCAAAAAAGACAGGGTAGAGATCCATCAGATAATTCCTTTCTTTTTCTTGGCAGTCCCTATGCAAACGGCTATCTTTCAACTGGAGCCGGGAATCCCATGCTGATTGAAACTCAAAGAGGCTGCCCCTACCGATGCAGGTTCTGCTATTACAACAAATCAAGAAAAACCCGCAGCATTGCCGATGACAAGATTGTACTGGACGGGATTGCCCATGCCCTTGAAAGGGGGGTCGATGAAATCTATCTTCTGGACCCGTCCCTGAATTCACGACCCGACCTGCTGTCTCTGCTGGGAAAAATCACAGATTTGAACCGGTCCGGGAAAGTCTCTTTCGTCAGTGAGATCCGGGCCGAATCCGTGGACGAAAGAATGGCCGAACGCTTCAGGAAAGCAGGCTTTAAAGGATTTGAAGTGGGGCTTCAAAGCACGAATCCCATAGCTCTCAAAAAAATGAACCGCCCGACAAATCTTGCGGCTTTTCTTTCCGGTGTGAAGGCGCTTCAGAAGGAAGGCATTGACCCCACCATAGATTTGATTTTCGGCCTTCCCGGAGATACTCTGGAAGGGTTTAGCCATACCCTTGATTATGTCTATGATCATCATCTCTATGACCATCTTCAGGTATTCCCGCTTCTTGTTTTGCCCGGAACAGCCTTCAGAAAAAAGAGCCGGGAACTTGGCCTTATATATGACCGAAAACCGCCGTACACCCTGATCAGCACTCCTGAATTCTCTTCAGGTGATATGCTCCAGGCCCTGGACATGGCGGAAGAAAAATTTGATACCAGTTTCTGCACCTTCCCGGATCTTGAAGTATCCTTTAAAAGTGAAAGAGGGGGCGATTTTTATGTTGACCTTGATGGAAGGCGTTGCCTTGCAAAACTGATTCTGGATGCCCCGCGTGATCTTCTTGAGATCGAATCCCTGGCCCGACAGATCACTTCTCCTTTTCAGGTTTTTTTTGGCCCGGGAGTCAGCGATAAGTCCTATCAAAAGGCTGTGCTGAACTGCATTTCCAAAAAAAATCCCTTTGTTCCCATGGAAGTGGTTTTCATTGAACCAGAGGGCATTCCGGATACTGAAGACCTGCTTTTTGCCATGGAAATTAAAAGGCCCCATTTTCTGGATCAGGATTTAAGATACCTCTTCCCTGAACCCGGCAACCGGGCCGTTCAGTTCACTGTGATCACAAAAAAACAGGACCTGTTTTTTAAAGGGGAGATGAGACGCCAGGTGTTTCTCTGGGACCGAACGAATCTGCCGGAAGACTCTGATTTCAAATCTCTGTCCCCTCTGGACGGCCTTCTCATCAATTCAACCGATCCCTTGGATGCTCTGAGAAATTTTCAGGGCAGAATATCCGTCTTTCATGACGATATCCTGCCCCTCAATTTTGCCGATGTCCGGCTCCAGATACAATGGATGGAGCGGACAGAGCATGAAAAATACAATATCCCCCTGCTTCAGGGGATTAATACCTTTAAGATATCTTCTTTCCCGATAATCCCCACCAGTTTGCCCTCTTCAACCACTGGAATGGTGTGAAAATGCTTTTCAACCATCAGGCTTGCAATTTCGGAAATTGGCGCCTCCGGCCCAACTGAAACCGGATTTTTGACCATGGCCTGCTCAACTTTTATCGCTGCCATTTTTTCAAGTTCGGCATTGAATTTTTTTGAAGAGGATAAGGGGATGATGCCGTCCAGAAGAATGAAAATAGGGGGAACAGGGATATTTTTTTGTTGAAAAATCAGATCGCTCTGGCATAGGATTCCTTTCAGAGCACCGGTTTCATCCACCACAGGGACTCCGTTGATATGGTTTTTCAGAAGGATTCCAACTGCTGTTGTGATATCCGTATCCGGCTGAACCGAAATGATATTTTTTTCCATAATGTCTTTTGCTTTAATCATGGGAGGTCTCCTTTATCTAAATATAGTTTCAAAAGATCTGGCGAACTATGGATATGTTTGCTTTCAATACCGGCAAAGTCAATATACGATGACATATGACTTGTTAAACCATCAGTGTGGGGACAATATGTCATAAACAAAGCCTTATATCAATAACGAAAAAAAAGAAACGCAACATTGCTTTTCTGGATGCCTCACGAGGCAAAACTGTTTTCCGCTCAAACAGCAATTCCTTATTCCCATTATAGAAGCCCTTTCCACCTGGCTCAAAGCGCAGTTCCCCCAATAAACTATTGTCTGAGTAAAATTCAAAACGACGCTCCAACATCGAGGGCTGAATCCAATAGGGTTGTAATCCAATATCGGTTGATAGTATTTTCATAGGCATGGTTATCTGAGGGCAAGGGGCCATCAGCAGAAATTGCATCAGGAATGGTATGTTGCCGGTCAAGAGCTATATCAAGGTTGTGTGGTGTATTAATCATGATCATAGGTTGTTACCAGACTGCTGGAAACAACCGCTTACGTTTTTTAGCAAATTCAGAGTACCCCTCTATTCCGAAGAGTGTTTTTTCTTCTATTATGATCCTCAGAAGGATTGCTGGAACCAGAATAAGAAGAAAAACACAAATGGTCACCCAGTTGAAGAAATAAATGGATATTCCGGCATTAGCGAGGATCATTCCGGCATAGGCGGGATGTCTTGTAAAGCGATACGGTCCGGAAACCACAATTTGGTGTTGGGATACAGTTCGAACCCTGTGCGAATAAAACAATCCCAACGTACGAATCGCCCATAACCGATAACAAATACCAAAAAGGAAGATACTTATGCCAACAAAATGAGCAATATTCGGCACTTGCCAAAAGGATGGGAACCAAAGCGCAGTGAGAATCGTAAGCGCCTGTCCAGACCCATATAGCTGGCATGTCATAAAATCAGATGTTTTTTTGCCCTCAGTATTTGCATCCTTTTTGGAAACTCGTAATTCCATTATCATCCACAAAATATACAAACTGATGAAAATGGTATCGAAATTAACCGGGTATTCGTTCCAAACGGCGAAAATTCGATTGATCCTTATAAGAGCAATCAAAATGATGCCGGTAAACAAAACGAACCACATTATCAGTGGTGTAAGATCCTTACTTTTCATTGAAAGAATCCCCACGTTTCTCCTTAAAATAAAACCCTGATAATCTGAAGGTCATACGTAAATTGAAAAAAGTATTAATCCCAGGTAAAGTTTTCATAAATAATTTTCTATCCCGGGGAGGAAGACAAAGTCAAGCCGAAAAAGCAAGCGTCTGCTGGATGAGGTAAGGGATATCATGCGGCTGAAACATTATTCTATCCATGCGGAACGGTCTTGCTGCGAGCAGTTTTGCCACACACCTTCTGGAAAGATGGATTATGTTTTGCGCTTGAAATATAAAGGATTAGCCATTAGTATGGGTTTTTCGATATGGGACTTATGGAAAAAAAGGAGGATGGTTTTGGATTCCGGTATTTGTAGGGACATCATGGACAATATATCCAAGGTGATTGTGGGCAGGAAGGAGTCTTTGAAACTCATGCTGGTGGCCCTTATGGCAGACGGTCATGTGCTTCTGGAGGATGTGCCCGGAGTGGGCAAAACCCTCATGGCAAGGTCCCTTGCCGCGTCTATTGGAGGGTCTTACAAAAGGATCCAGTTTACGCCGGACCTGTTGCCGTCGGATATCACGGGATTTAATGTCTATCACCAGAATGAAGGGCGGTTTAAATTCCAGGAAGGGCCGGTCATGGCCAATATTCTCCTGGCTGATGAAATCAACCGGACCGTGCCGAGAACCCAGTCCAGCCTTCTTGAAAGCATGGAAGAGCGACAGGTCACGGTGGACGGCCGAACCTATCCATTGCCGAGTCCGTTCTTTGTCATCGCCACCCAGAATCCTGTGGAGCTGGAAGGCACTTTCCCTTTGCCCGAAGCCCAACTGGATCGATTTTTGTTGAAGATCGACATGGGTTATCCAGACAAGCAGGAGGAAATGGATATTTTAAAACGGTTCCAGGTTCAAGACCCCTTTTTGTCTCTCAGCCCTGTGGCCACACCGGAACAGGTACTTCTGCTCCAGCAGGAAAGAAGAAACATTATTGTGTCCGAACCGGTTAGGGAATATATCACCACCCTTGTTCAGGCCACCCGGCATCATCCCATGATCCGGTACGGGGCAAGCCCCAGGGGGTCCATGGCCCTGATGCGGTCGGCCCAGGCCCTGGCAGCCCTTGACGGTCGGGATTATATTCTTCCGGATGATGTAAAGGTCCTGGTAAAGCCGGTCCTGTCCCATCGTCTGGTATTGAATGAAAATGAACGGATGCGGGGTGAAAAACCGGACCGGATTCTGAAAGACATCCTGGAGCAGACACCGGTTCCGGGGGGGGCCACAGGATAAGATCCATGGCAGACGATCAACCGGTTCAGACCCATTTTACAACTATTTTCATTGCTCCGCCCATTGTTGTTCTGGCTTTTGCCTTCCTCTTTGTTTCCCTTCTTACCCGTCAGGTTCAAATGACGGTAATGATCCTCCTCATCCTCGGCCTTATCGGTCTTACAAAACTCTGGAGCCGCCACGGGTTTTCAGATCTGGTGGTTGAATCAAAGCCTGATAAGACGCGGGTTTTTCCGGGCGAGCGCATCCGGGTGGAGATTCTGGCACAAAATAACAAGGTCCTGCCGGTATGGCTGGAAGCAGGCGTGGTGACGGATGGAACAGAGCTTGTTTCCGAAACTGAGGTTCTTGAAACCTGTTTTTTATTGTGGTTCCAGGAGACGCAGTTTACCTTTGATCTCACGGCCTTGAAAAGAGGATGTTTCAATATGGGCCAGGCTCATATTACGGTTTCAGATCTTTTCAGGTTTTTTCCGAGAGAGCGGGTTCGGACGGATACAACCGATATCATTGTTTTCCCGAAAGTGTTTCCGATTCGGCCTTTTTCTTTACCCGAGCACGGGTTTTTCGGCGTGCCCGGAGCCCGGAGCCCGGTCAAGGACCCGATTTATATCCTGGGTACACGGGATTACCAGAGTTTTACCCCGGTGCGACACATCCACTGGAAAGCCAGCGCACGACAGGCGAAACTGAAGGAAAAGATCTGCGAACCCTCGGTCCAGGAAAAAATCCTCATTGTTGTGGATGTGGATCTTTTCTCTTTCCACGATGCCGGGGATGATTTTGAAAGAATGCTGGAAGCTGTCGCCTCCATGGCAGTTTATTTTGAAGACAGGGGCAATAGCGTGGGCTTCATGACCAATGCCGCCATTAAAGGGGATAAGCCCGGATTCATCCCCTTGCGCCGGAATTTTGAAACCCTTTCCCAGATTCTGGAGACCCTTTCCAGGATGGAAATGAAGCCTGAAAAGCGGCTCTCAGAAGTTTTTGCGCAGCACATCAGTGTGTTGTGGGGCATCAACTGCATCTTTTGCTCCCACAGCATGGATGCGTCCATCATGGAGATGAAGGATTTTTATGCCGGGAAAAGAATTCCAGTCAAATATTTTGTTTCCAGGGTAAGCGATATGGAAGATGATACCGGGGGCATCTCGAATCTGGCTCAACCTGTTGAGTCCATTTTCGTTTGAAAGGCCGTGCAGCAATGACAAAACAAAATCATAAAGGACTAGTCCCTGCCTTCTGCTGCATGGAACTCTTCTGGCTCTTTGCCTGGGCGGATTTTATGCTGGGTTTCACTGCCGGACTTCCGGTTCCGTTTATCTCGTTTCCGGCTGCCTATTTTCTTTCTTTTGGCCTGGCTTCCGAGTTCAGGCAAAGCAATCCTCGTTTTATCTGGGTTATCCTGGGGCATGCTATTCTTTTCTGCAGCGTAGCCGCATTTGCTGTGTGGTCGGTCACGGGGAGGAGGCTTTCTTTTGGCGAAGATGTTTTTCAATGGTATCAGTCCTGCCTGGTCGTGGCCCTGGCCGCGGTTTTTTGGTATAAGGGAACCAAACTTTCTTCCAGGCAGATGTCTTATAAAATGGTGTGTAATTATTTTGATCTTGGTATGGCTTTATTTTTTGCCCTCCTTTTCTTAAAGCTCCTGATCTGGCACCAGACTGGGGCACAGTTTACCGAGTCCTTTTTTCTATATCTTCTCACTGGTTTCTTTTTCACGGGTCTTGCCGCCATATTTTTGTCCAATGCCTCTAGTACCCTAAAAAAACAATATGTTGAAGGATTTCGTGGGGTCGGGGTGCTCATCAGTTTCTGCATGGTGTTTCTGTTGTGCGGCATGGGTCTTGTGTTCGTCCTGATACCCTTTCTGACATCCATTGCAGAATCTGGGTACACGGTTTTAAAAGCGGTATCAGGACCTTTAGGGCCTTACCTTATTGCGGCGCTCAGATTTATCCTGGTGGTTCCGGGGCCCAGAGGAAAGGAGACGGCAACTCAGCCTGACCCGGATGTTCAGGGTCCCCAAAATGCATGGATACATGGCGAGACCGGGTGGTTTGCCGAGTTTATTTTATACGGCGCCCTTATAGTGCTGGGCGCGGCAGCTTTGGTTCTTCTCGGGGCAATGGCCTGGCGGGTGTTCCGGTTTCTCCTGCTGAAACCCACCCCCTTGCCGGCTACCAGGGAAAGGAGACCCATGTGGTCAAGGGTCAGACGATTTCTATGCACGGTACTGAATTTCTTTAAAAAAAGCGTTTTTATATTTTTCAGCAAGATCGAGACACCTCAGACCGGGTTTTCAAGGCTCGTGGCCTGGGGCCGCAAAAGCGGAGTGAAAAGAAGCCATTCAGAAACACCGGGAGAATATGCAAAACGGCTTTGTGAGATATTTTTTCCCCTTGAAAATGAAATCTCCATCATTGTTCATGTTTTTCACCTTGAAATCTATGGGGAAGTGAAATCAGCCGGAGCCGAAATTGCCCGTATGTCCGAGGCGCTAAAGAAAATTCACAGCCCGTCTTTCTGGCTCATGCGGCTGAAGGCAGGCATAAAAAGATTCTAGTGGGGTTTCAGAGACGCGGATTTTGACTTTTATTTTGAACATGGATATATTATCCTTAACTTTTTAAGCAAAGGACCATCAGGTAAAGGGCTAAGTCAGGATCATGGATCAACCGGAATATAAAATCGGCACAGGATATGATGTGCACCGGCTTGTAGCAGGAAGAAAGCTCATCCTCGGTGGAGTGGATATCCCCTATGCCCTTGGCCTTGAAGGGCATTCCGATGCCGATGTCCTGATTCATGCGGTCTGTGATGCCATCCTGGGTGCTGCTGGATGTGGGGACATCGGGGAACATTTCCCGGATACAGACCCGGCTTTTAAAGGGATATCCAGCCTGATCCTGCTGGAAAAATGCAGGGAACTGGCAGCCGAAAAGGGATATGAAATCAATAATGTGGATTGCATCGTGTTTGCAGAAAAGCCAACGCTCAGCCCCTATAAAAAAGACATGGAAGAAACCCTGGCACGGATTCTGAAGACAGACAGGGGGTTTGTGAACGTAAAAGCCACCACCACTGAAAAACTTGGGTTTATTGGAAAAGGGGAAGGCATTGCCGCCCAGTGCACGCTGTTATTAAAAGCCAGACCTGAAAAGAGTTGAAACAAAGCAAATTATTATACAACAGGAAATATAACAATGGGATTAAAAGTCTATAATACACTCCATGGCAGAAAAGAAGAATTCATCCCCTTGACCGAGGGCAAGGTGAAAATGTATGTGTGTGGCCCCACCGTCTATGATACCAGCCACATCGGCCATGCCCGTTCCGTTGTTGTCTTTGATACAATTTTCAGGTGGTTTGAAAAACTTGGAAATGAAGTCACCTACGTCCGGAACTTTACGGATGTGGATGACAAGATCATCAAAAAATCCAATGAAACCGGCGAAGATTGCGCTGTTATCACGGAAAAATATATCAATGAATTCCACGTTGAAATGGATGCCCTGAATGTGCGACGGCCCACCATTGAACCCAGAGCCACAGGGCATATCACCCATATCATCGATTTTATCCAGATGCTCATTGATAAGAAAAAAGCCTATGCTGTTGACGGCGGGGATGTGTATTTTTCCATTGATGCTTTCAGCGACTATGGGCGGCTTTCCGGCCGGAATCCCGAGGATATGAGGGCGGGTGCCAGGATTGCCATAGACGAGAAAAAGCAGAATCCTCTTGATTTCACCCTGTGGAAACCGGCCAAGCCTGGCGAGCCATTCTGGGAAAGTCCCTGGGGAAAGGGTCGGCCCGGCTGGCACATTGAATGCTCGGCCATGAGTTATGAATACCTGGGGGAAGGCTTTGATGTTCACGGTGGGGGAAAAGACCTCATTTTCCCGCACCATGAAAACGAGATCGCCCAGAGTGAGGCCCTGTTTGGCCGGCAGTTTGTCAAATACTGGATTCACAACGGGTTTGTGGACATTAACAATGAAAAAATGTCAAAATCCCTGGGTAATTTCACCATGATCAAGGAAGTGCTGGCCAAATATCCGGCTGAAGTCATCCGCATGTTTCTTTTGTCCAATCACTACCGAAGCCCCATCGATTACAGCGAAGATTCCATGAAAGAGGTGTCTTTGGGCCTTGACCGGGTGTATGCCTTCATGGAACGGCTGGATCATACCGGCATCAAACCCTGTGAAACCTTTAATAGCGAGCTGTGGGAAGAATTTTGTGATGCCATGAATGATGATTTCAATTCTGCAAAAGCCATTGCCTCTGTTTTTGAAGCCGTCAAAAAAGGCAATCGGCTTCTGGATGACGCCAAGGGTATTCCAGACGAAAGCCTTTCAAAGGAGCTGGGCCTGATGCTGCATGATATCCGGTCCGCAGCCGGGATTCTCGGTATCTTCCTGTTGAGTCCGTCAGCGTATTTTGCCGCCAAAAAGGAAAAGGGCATGGCGGATTTGGTTGCTGCATCCGAAACCACAACCACCGATTCATCTTCATCCTTGGCCGCCGAGATCGAAGACCTCATCCGCCAGAGGGCCGAGGCAAGGAAAGCCAAGAATTTCAAGCGGGCCGACGAAATTCGGGCCACACTTCAAAGCATGCACATTGTTCTTGAGGACGGCTCCGGAGGCACCACCTGGCGGTTTGAATGAGAAATGATCACCATGAAGGGCATGAAGACCATGAAGGGATTGAGGATTAAATCTTCATGTCCTTCATGATCTTCATGGTAAAAAGACAGATTTCCCGCAGATTATCGACCGCCTGTTTAGCCTGAAAGTTTTGCCCAGGTATCCTTCAAGGTCACCGTCCGGTTGAACACCGGATGGTCTGGAGTGCTGTCCTTTGAATCCAGACAGAAATATCCCATCCGTTCAAACTGATACACCTTTTCCGGTAAAACCTGCTCAAGGCTTTTTTCAAGCTTGCAGTCTTTCAGTTCCTCAAGAGAAGCGGGATTCAAATTTTCTATAAAATCCTGTTTGTCCTGTTCCGGGTTTTCATCCTTGAAAAGGCGGTCATAGAGCCTTACCGCTGCATCCAGGCAGTCATTGGCATTAACCCAGTGAAGGGTGCCTTTGACTTTTCGTCCGTCCGGGGTGTTGCCGCCCTTGGTGGCTGGATCATAGGTGCAGATGAGTTCCGTTACATTGCCGTTTTCATCTTTGACCACCTCCTTGCAGGTGACCAGATAGGCATACCGCAGCCGCACTTCACGGCCCGGACCCAGGCGGAAAAATTTTTTAGGTGGATCTTCCATGAAATCATCCTGCTCAATATAGATTTCCCTTGAAAAGGTGATCGGCCGTTTTCCCATCTCTTCCTTTTGGGGGTGGTTGGCAGCTTCCAGGGTTTCGGTCATGCCTTCGGGATAATTTTCAATAATGATCTTCAATGGTCTTAACACGGCCATGACCCGGGGCGCCCGCTCGTTGAGGTCATCTCTCAAACAGCTTTCCAGAAGTCCCATGTCAACGCGGCTCTCTTTTCTCGAAACCCCGATAAGTTCGCAGAATTTTCGGATGGATTCAGGTGTGTATCCCCTTCGCCGGATTCCTTCCAGGGTGGGCAGCCGTGGATCGTCCCAACCATCCACATGGCCTTCTTCCACCAGCCGCTGAAGTTTTCGTTTGCTTAAGACCGTGTAATTGATATTCAGGCGGGCAAATTCAATCTGCTGGGGGTGGCAGGGGGTATCCAGAACATCCAGGATCCAGTCGTAAAGCGGCCGGTGGTCTTCAAATTCAAGACTGCAAAGGGAATGGGTAATGCCTTCCAGAGCATCGGAAAGGCTGTGGGTGAAATCATACATGGGATAAATGCACCATTTGTTCCCGGTCCTGGGGTGGGAAGCTTTTTTGACCCTGTAAATAATGGGGTCCCGAAGATTGATATTGGGCGAGGCCATGTCGATTTTAGCCCGAAGGGTATGCAGCCCTTCTTCAAATTCACCGGCCTTCATGCGGGAAAACAGATCCAGGTTTTCTTCAACAGTTCGGTCCCGGAAGGGGCTGTTTTTTCCGGGTTCGGTCAGGGTGCCCCGGTATTCACGGATTTCGTCAGGTGTAAGGCTGCAAACATAGGCTTTGTCTTTTTTGATCAGTTCCAGGGCAAACGTGTAAAGTCTGTCAAAATAATCAGACGCATAATAGGGGCTCCCGAATTCAAACCCCAGCCAGTTAACCGTGGACTGAATGGAATCAATATAGACCTGTTTTTCCTTTGCCGGGTTGGAGTCGTCAAATCTCAGGTTACATTTGCCGTTGAATTTTCCGGCCATATTGAAATTCAGACAGATGGATTTGGCATGGCCGATATGAAGATAACCGTTGGGTTCGGGCGGGAATCTCGTGGTAATCTTGCCCTTATTCTTATTGTTCGCAATATCATCCCTGATGATGGATTCGATAAAATGCCCTTTATTGTTCTCTGTTTCCATTTGTCCTTTGCATCCTCAGCCTTAGAGTTAAATATGAATGTCCTATTTATCACAGTTTGGAAATCCGACGCAAATGTTATCCGAGTTTTTAAGAAATGATGATCGAATTCAATCTCCGGGCAGGACTGGAATATCAAGGAGGTAATCCAGGATGCTACGCGCCCCCTGGCACATGAATCTGTTCAGTTTAGGAGTCTTTAGAGTCTCACAAATATAAGAGCGAGAGGAAACAATGACATATGCTGAAAAATAATATGGAATAAAATCTGAGATGAAATGGTCTCCATTACAAAAGGGAACAACCCATAATATGAAAATGGATATAGGTCATCTGAAGAGAATGTCGATGTGGGTTGGAACCTCAATAGAGAAGTTAATGAAAATTTGAAATAAAAAAAAATGGAGTATACAAAATGAAAACTTATAAAAATATAACATATGCAGTATTAGCACTTTCAATGATGATTTTTTTTGCAGCAGGTCAGGTTTTGGCACATATGGAACCCGGCGATTTGAGTGGTTTTGATAGAAATTATACCAATGATGTCAGGGTAAGTGTTGCCTCTGATTCTCAAGTGAGTGATCCCCTTGATTTTAGCAAAGGCAGGAATGCCGGTCTTGAGTCAGGAAAAGAAACTATAAATTCATGCGCTATTGGCGAGAATCTTGGCAATCATAAGAGTCAAGATGCTTCCCGTGATTATATTGCAGGATTTGACTCAGGGTTTAATGATTCTGTAAGCCTATACAATTATTCTTACTGCAAGAGGTAGATATTCAGGAATGGATATATTTGCAGGTTAGGAATAGCAATCTAAACGACATCCCCTGATTCGGATTTACCGGATCAGGGGATGTCGTATTTAAATTCATAACCTTCCCCGAGCCCTCTGGTCAGATCCGTGGACATCAGAATGCATTTTCCCTTTTCGGATGAAGAACCACAACAAAACGAACCGTTTTGCCTGCTGCTCGCCAGAAGATCAGATCAGATCAAATGATAGATACCGGATTTGTCCGCTGCTTTCACCATAGATAGGACTTGGAGCCGAAAGCATTCCATTCCATAGACAATACCGGTAAAGATATGATACTGAAGAAAAGAAGGGTTGTGACGTTTAAATTGCCTGGTGGGTTGAGGGGCAAGATGATAAGGCAGAGGATAAGATTGATTTAGAATGAACACCTGGTCCGTATATTTATTAAAATGTTCTGATGATTCTCTGTACTGTGGGGTCACCAAGGATATTGAATCCCGTCTATTAAAACATAACCAGGGAACAGCTTCAAAATATACCCGAGCAAGACTTCCGATTGAGCTGGCGGCTGTCCATAGGGATCTTTCAAAAAGTGAAGCATATAAATTAGAATTCTGGATCAAAAAACTATCTGCGGATAAGAAGATATCAGCATTGAAAAACTGGAAATTCTCATAAATGACAGGATTAAGAATACTATATGACCAATTATCTCCTGAAGCCCTGCATGGTGTTATTGAGGAGTTTGTGACCAGGGATGGGACTGACTATGGTGAAATCGAAATTCCTTTAAAAACAAAAGTAAACCAGGTTTTGACTCAATTGAAATTCGGTAAAGCTGTTATCGTTTTTGACCCGGAATCTGAGACCTGTAATATATTAAAAAGTGATGACCCTGTTTTGAAAATGCTGGATGATTGATTTTCTGATTTGAGTCTCAATTTAAAAATGCAAAATGCCTATCCCAATAAAGAAGCATTTATTGCTCTTGCAACAGAAAGAATGCCATTCGGGAAATATAAAGGGTTGCGTTTATATGAAAATCAAACTTAATGGCCTTGAATATCTTTTTGATAAGGAGAATTGATTGCAAATGACAAACGAGGATTTGGACATTCAACAACAGGAACTGCGAAAAGAAGTTCGGACTGCTGCTTCAGAATTTGCAAGCATTGAATTTAAACCCTCAACCGCTGCCCTGACTTATCATTTCAAATTAAGAGATTTCTCTCATTCTGGTTTGGGTCTGTTCGTCAAAAAAGACTCTGATCTTTTGAATAACATTAAAGTCGGGGATATTCTGCCCGCTAAATATCACAAGGGCATTGCAACTGAACCTCAGCAACTTAGGGTAGAGATCCGGCATATTTCGACACCCGCCAATGGAAAGCCTGAAAATCATGTGATCGTCGGTCTGTTATTTCTCGAAAAGCTTGTGGGATAGGTTCAAATTTTAACTTTCCTTCCTTTAAATTATCGGACAACCCGATATTGTCCTTTTGCCCATTCCGCGATACCATTTTTAAGATTTGAAATTTTCATAAATCCCGAATCAATTAATATTTTTGATGCAACCGTACTCCTGTTTCCGGTAGCACAATAAATCAATATGTTATTGTTCTTATAAGCCCTCAATTCATTGATACGGCTCTGAAGTTCCTGGACAGGAATCAAAATTGAATTTTCAAGGTGCCCCATTGCGTATTCCTTTGGTGTCCTGACATCAAGAATAATAGGGCTACCTGTCTTGATAAAAGTATCCGTTTCCTGAGATGATAGTTCCCTGTAGTTGGCCCGCTGATATTCAATTACAGTGATTTCACCTTTAATAGCGTCTATCTGAAAAGGATGGATGCCGATTTGAATCATTTTAAAGTATTGAGTGGATTCAAGATCATGATTGAGCTGCTTTTTTTCTTTCAGTGTCGGGAAAAAAGCTACAGGCTCAGTGGTCAACCCTTTCGGCAGAATGAATTTGACATAGTCGCCTCGATACACCGTAAATTTTTGAATCTCTTCATTCTTATAAACCTTCAAAATGCGGTATCCATCCTTCAGTTCACCTGATACCGTTTTTTCTAATGAATATGACAGCTCAGAAAATAGAAAATTGATTGTAAAAATAGAAATCAGAGTTACTAATATTTTATTTAATTTCATGAGGTTAGTTATATTCTTCCAAGGTATTTTGGGCATTATCCTTTATGGTCATGAGAATAGCCTTGAGTTTCTTTAAATTTGTGCCATTCATCATGGTCAATGGAACCATTTTTATCACCGTCAGCATCTTTAAATACATTCTCTTCTGCATGAGGGAAGTATTTTTTAAACTCTCCCCAGTTGACCAGGCTATTGCCGTCAGTATCCATATCTCCGAAGTGCCCACTGTAATCTGGTTTTTTTTGATCACTCGAATAAGTTGGTGAAATGAATGCTGCAAATAGAAAAATAAAAGAGATCAGAAACAGAATTTTTTTCATTTTTATTAATATCCTTTTTAAGGTTAACAGTTTAAAACAAAAATAAATATAGCAAAGAAGGTGCCAATATGCATGGGTTATACTATATTAAAAACAACATGCTGAATTTAAGTATAATATCCACAAAAATACTTCTATAATAAACATTAATTATACAAACAGAGCGTTAATTTACTGTTAATATTATTAATGAAATAGAAACTATGGTTAACATTTATTATTGTTAAATTGTATCATAACCATTCTACAATACAGAGGCTGTCTGGAAAATGTCTCAGATTTTATTTAATGCCAGGGATGGGACTTATCAGGTGAATTTGTAAAAAAATTATTGGACAAAAAGAACATGACAAATAATTCAAGCACAGAAAAGAGAATAAGAACCAAAATCTCCAGCTATAAATCCGGCATGAGTAGAGACAAGAAAATCTATGGCTCTATCAACGACGGTGCAGGTAAAAGATATGTCCTGTTTTCTCTTTATTTTCAATTGAATGACCTTAAAAAATCAGAAGAATATTTCAAATGGTATGAGAAAGAGTTTGAAGATGACTCGGGAGAACCTGTTCAAAAACTATGCTGGGCAGTGAGTCTCTATCGAATGGGCAAGATAGAACAAGCTGAATACAGGTTAGCAGATTTAATGCTTTCAAACCTGTATGTGATCCCTAAGATTCTTGGACGGGACATTAAAGAATATGATATCTGGCATTCTTCAAGCGAAAAATTCATTGATTATTTCGATTATTTCCCCATTGAAGTTCTGGAAGCTTTAACCCAAGAAGACAAAAACTGGATTGAAGAATTGTATGACTCTTTTGTATTCCAGAGAATCAGGCAAAGACATATTGAAATCTATGGCGAACTTCAGAACATTGATGATATAAAAATACGCCGTAAGCTTATTGATGAAGCATATCGGTTGCTTGATCAGCTTTCCCAATCGAAAAACAAAAAGTGAAGGGATATTTTCTAAAATGGGACCAATATCAAAAAAGGTAATAGATGAGTTAAAAAAGGCAAAAAATCGAAAAATAATAAATCTTTCAGAAATCAAAGAAGCCAAAGCATATGCACGAGCCCTTGATAAAACAGTCGTCTCCGAGGATAATCTATCAAAACATGATCCTCTCCATGCAGTTTATATTTATGCACAAAATAAGGTTTCAGTCCTTATTGAACAATTGTCCGAATTATCTGCTTTATCAAAACTGACAGATACTCTTTCCAAGGCTGACGATATTTACCTGCCATCATATCCTCCAAAAAGTCCACATACACAGTCTTATTTTACATGCTGGGGATTCTTTGATCTTTGCATGGGGATAAAAAAAGAATCCTTTGGAACAGTCATTCTTGATCTGTTGAAATATTTAAAAAGTGATCCTGGATTGATAAAAACTATCGAATGTATGCAGAATTCCAGTATGGGAATCTTCATCCATAAAGGACAATTGGATCGATATGTAATTTTAGAGGAACTGGTTACAGGTAAAGAAATCAAAACTATTGTTCCAAGCGGTTATCATGGGAAAAGAAATGAGATATGGTATGCCCGAGTGATGCCGGAACCATTTCCAGAATTAAACTATGGATACTCTGTTGTTTTCACAACCCCATATATTCTTATAGACCTGGATGGCAAAATAGGATCTTCAGCGAAACGAGCTGATTGGGAAGCGTTCTTTGATCGGAATTTAAAAACAACCGGGGAAAAAGATAAAATCAAAGCCTATGAAACCTTTATGAAATATGGAAAAAATAAGCATTTTTGGAATGAATATATTTTTGAAGGTTTTGTGAATTATCAAGCTGATATGATAATGCTTGCCGGATTTCCGGATATTCCATTGAGCATGCCCCATTCAGAAGCAAGTCAGAGAGAACGAGGGGAAATATAAAAATGAATTTTTGAAATGACTTTACAGGGTTCTGAGATGTTGATATGCAAGCTCAGATAATTTTTTAATTTTTAGGTTGAATGTCAGTCAAAACTGCATGATAACAGCCCTGAATAATAACTTGTTCGGTGCAATCAAGAAAGGCATTAGATGGCGGAACATGGCGAATGGAATCGGAAGGGCGCGACGCTCAGTGATATTACCGCAAAGGCAGAATATAAAGTTGATCGAGACCTCATTATTAAAGGCATAGAAATCGGGAAACTGGAATACCGCGACGGATCATTATGGGGCAATCCATATCTGAGAGTTCTTCGATCGCAACTTGAAGGGTATATCCTTGAAGAGTTCGGACAGGAGTACCTTGCAAGAATTAAAAACGAATTTGAACTACACACGATCAAGAAGCAAATATCAGAAACAAAAAAGAAACTCAAAATGTTGGAGCTTCGTCAGAACGAGCTTAAGAGTTGATCATTTTGGTTTCATAACATCAAAATCTGGTGGAAAAAAGATCTTCCTACATATTAATGAATTCAGTAGAGAACATCTCATGAAGCTGACCGGTTGGTATATGCTAAAATAATTATATGGAATATTTCCAATTTATGGAATATTTCCCACCTTTTGAAAAAATCTCAGTTCCATTCAAAATATTATAACTAACTGTAATTAAAATATTTTTATAAAATTTCTGACCTGGCATACCAATTGCTCTTATTTCTTTCTACATGATAAAATTTAAAAAAAAGGAGATATCATGACAGAAGAAATCCAAAGATCAGGTCTTTGCATCAATTGTTTAAATGCAGATGGGTGCAGTTATTGCACAAATCACACAAACCCCATTATTTTTTGTGAAGAGTTTACATGTACTGAACCGTCAGTATCAAAGAAGAGTATTGATAGACCCATCATAGCTTTTGATTATGCATTTGATCCGATTCCGAAAGGACTCTGCAGCAATTGTGAAAATCTTATAACATGTAATCTGCAAAAAACAGGTAGCAATGTAATTAATTGTGAAGAATACAGATAGTTTAAATAGGAAAAGATTATGAATACATATGCGCAAAATGTTTTGGAAATGCTCAGAGAAAAATATCATTGGGAAAGGGAATATATACAATCTGTGTCAGAAGTTTTTAAATCCATTACACCCGTTTTGGATTTCAATTTGGAATATCAAAACAACCGAATACTTGAGCGACTGGTTGAACCGGATCGATCCATCAGTTTCAGGGTTCCATGGAAAGATGACCAAGGGCAGGTTCAAGTCAATACTGGGCATCGTGTTGAGTTTAACAATGTATTGGGTCCCTATAAAGGCGGTCTTCGATTCCATGCTTCAGTTACCTTAAGCATTATCAAATGCCTCGGATTTGAGCAGATTTTTAAAAACGCTTTGACAGGCCTGCTCTTGGGTGGTGGAAAGGGTGGATCTGATTTTAACCCCCGGGGAAGATCAGATAATGAAATAATGAATTTTTGCCAAAGCTTTATGTTGGAACTATCAAGGCACATTGGTGCATCTATTGACGTGCCAGCAGGTGATATAGGCGTAGGAGCCCGAGAAATTGGTTACCTTTTTGGTGAGTACCGAAGGATGACCAAGTCGTTTACCGGAGTTTTAACAGGAAAAGGCCTCTCATGGGGTGGAAGCCATTTAAGGCCCGAAGCCACAGGATATGGTGTGGTTTATTTTGCCGAGGAAATGCTGAAAAACGTTAACGAGAATCTTGAAGGTAAAATCGTGGCTGTTTCCGGTTTTGGAAATGTTGCCTGGGGGGTTGTAAAAAAGGTCAATGAGCTTGGTGGCAAAGTTATTACCCTTTCCGGACCGGATGGATTCATCCATGATCCTGATGGTGTTACAGGAGAAAAAGTCGATTATATGCTGAAACTAAGGTTAAGTGGTAATGACAGAGTGAAAGATTATGCAGATAAATTCAAAGTGAAATTTTATTCTGATCAAAGGCCATGGACCATCCCCTGCGACATCGCATTTCCGTGTGCGACACAAAATGAACTTGACCTTGAGGATGTAGAAGCCCTGGTAAATAATAATGTTAAATGTCTTGTGGAGGGTGCTAATTTACCCGTGACCTTGGAAGGTATGGAATTTTTGGAGAATGCCGATATCCTTTATGCACCGGCAAAGGCATGCAATGCAGGAGGCGTCGCCTGTTCCTGTTTTGAAATGGCACAGAATGCCAGTTTTATGAACTGGACACAGCAAGAGGTTGATATGCGACTCCATCAGGTGATGAAGCATATTCATGATCAATGTTATGAAACATCCTGCGAGTTTAATAAAAAAGGCAATTACGTGTTTGGAGCAAATGTTGCAGGGTTTCGTCGTGTGGCAGATGCCATGCTGGACCAGGGCTTGTCCTGATGCACATTGACTTTTGTTGAATATAGATTATTTTTTAGCTCCTATTTCCATGCCAAGATTTTTTGGTATGGAACAGACTGAAGCAACATGATGAAGGGCGGGCAAGATAGAAATGAACGCTTTAGATATCCAGCTTGAAAAACAAGAGCAGTTGATTAAAAAGCTGAAAAAACGAAATAATGAACTGCAGCGATTTTATGATGAGTATAAAAGAGTTTGCCGAAATGAAGAAGAAAGAATAAAAGAACTCAATTGTCTGTATCAGGTTGCCCAGTGTGTGGTGGTTGAAAACGATATCGATATTGCACTGGATAGAATAGTTCGTATTGTTCCTCATGGGTGGCAATTTACAACACAAACTTGTGCCCGGATTACCTTTAAGAATAAAATTTATCTTTCGCCTGATTTTTTTGAATCTAGAATTTGTCAAAGTGAAAATATTTATATTGAATCCCGAATTATGGGAGCAATCCATGTTTTTTACAAAACTGAGGTGGGGGCAGAATCAAACAATCCGTTCCTGATTGAAGAAAGGAACCTGCTTAAAGGTATTGCAAATATCATCAGTTTTTATCTGGAAAAACTAAGAGATAATGAAAACAGGAAAATTATTCAACAACAGCTTTTGCATGCGGATCGGTTGGCAACCATTGGTCAGCTGGCTGCCGGGGTTGCCCATGAATTGAACGAACCTTTGGGAAATATTCTGGGACTGGCTCAATTGTCTTTAAAATTGCCGGGTCTGCCGATCCAGGCAGAAAAAGACCTTGGGAAAATCGAAGACTGTGTCATATATTCCAGAGAAATTATAAAAAAATTAATGGAATTTTCACGTCAATCACAATTACGCAAAGAAAAAATTGATCTGAATGAATTGATAGAAAACAGTATCACATTTTTAGAAGCAAGATGCATCAAAGAAGGTATCAAAATTGTAAAAGAATACACTGGAAATATAACCGTCACAGTTGACCGCCATCAAATCAAACAGGTCATTACAAATTTGACGATCAATGCTATCCAGGCAATGAAAAATGGTGGAAAATTACTATTCACGACACGAAAAAATAGTAAGAATGCAATTTTTTGTGTTGAGGATACCGGGATCGGAATAGCATCTGAAAATATTAGCAAAACATTTATGCCCTTTTTCACAACAAAAGATGTTGGCGAAGGCACGGGATTGGGTCTTTCTGTTGTTTACGGCATTATCAAGAATCACAATGGAGACATTAAAGTGAGCAGTGACCCCGGAAAAGGAACTACTTTTGAAGTTTGTTTGCCCCTGGAGAAAAACTAATGTCTGATCAGTCCGGCAAAGAAGTCATTCTCATTGTTGATGACAATGTCATCACATGTGAAGTGATACGAAGAAATCTTGAAATAGCAGGTTATCAAGTATTTGCGGCAATAAGTGCAGAGTCTGCCATAGAGATTCTTTCAAGGCAGAAGATTGATCTTTTAATTACTGATTATAAAATGCCGAAGCTTACAGGACTGGATCTGATAAGATATGTTCGGGACCATTTAAAAGCCATTGGTATTATCATGCTGACTGGATACGGCTCAATTAACACTGCTGTTTCAGCCATAAAAGAAGGGGCTGATGAATACATTACCAAACCGTTCACCGACAAAGAACTTCTTGATGCAGTTAAAAAAAATATCCAGCAACAAAAAGATAAAAATATTGATCCTGGATTGTTATACAATGATGTCTGGACTCAATTTGGTATTATGGGTCAATCCAGAAATATGCTTGCATTGTATTCAAAGATCGAAAAAGCCAGCAAAAACGATGCAATCGTTTTAATATCCGGAGAAAATGGCACAGGAAAAGAACTTGTGGCCCGTGCCATTCATTATAATCACAAAGCAAGATCCATCTATCCTTTTATTCCCGTCAATTGCCCTGGCATACCTACCAGTCTTTTTGAAAGTGAGTTATTCGGTCATGTAAAGGGAGCATTCACAGGTGCCATTCAAAACAGAAAAGGATTTTTTCAGGCTGCAGAAAAGGGATGCCTTTTTTTAGATGAAATCAGCGAATTGCCGTTTGAACTCCAGGCTAAACTTCTCAGGGTGTTACAGGAAAAAGAAGTTTGTCGAGTTGGGGAAACCCAGGTAAAAAAAATTGATACCAGAATTATTGCGGCCACCAATAAAAATTTAACAGATCTGGTAGATAAAGGCTTGTTCCGTCAGGATTTGTTTTTTCGTTTAAATGTTATTACCATTGATATCCCACCCCTCAGGGAGCGTGAAAATGATATCATTCTTCTTGCCAAACATTTTGCTTTAAAATATGCCAAAGAACTTGGAAAAACAGAACCGGTGTTTACTGAAAAGGCAATTGCTTCTCTAAAAAAGTATTCCTGGCCCGGTAATGTCAGGGAGCTTGAAAATCTTATTCATCGAAATCTGATCATGAACGAAAAGAATCACATCGACAGCCTAAATTTTCCGGATATGATGAAATTCAATATTCTTTGTGATCAGCGTCTCAATCTTAGCCTGGAAGAGATGTCAAGAAAATATGTCAGGGATGTTGTCGAACAGACAGGGGGGAATAAGGCAAAAGCGCTTGAAATCTTAAAAATTGACAGAAAAACCTTGTTAAAAAAATTAACATAGAGATTCCATAAATCCAAAAACCCCTTTCTATAATCGATCAGGTCGATTCAGAATTCAAAAGCGTTTAATAGCATTCGTGGTGCCTATTTCGCATAAAATTTGAGGAACACCATATTTGGTATTTGACGCTTTTTTAGCTTTGATATTTTTTTAAAATACATCCAATAAGTCCAATTTTTTAAACATAGTGGTTTGAATATGAAAAGATTAATTCAGTTCCCTGCAGCATTTGATTACAATATATTGTCAGACGCTTTACAGGATTACAAAAAGCCAAGAGACAAAATTAGGGGCCTTCTTATTCACGGGGTATACTGTTTTGGCATATTGGAACCTGATACCGGAACGGGCTGAAATGATTATCGGTATGATAAAAAAAAGCAGTTTGAAACTCCGGTCGGCTGCTTTTTTTTTTGACTATTTGGTTCAGGAAATTCGGGCGGATTGACATTACGGTAATACTGTATTACATATGGTGCATAGGGTAATTAAAAAGGGAGTACCAACATGAATATTGTATTAGACAACAAACTTGTGACAAGCAAGCTGACAACAAAAAGCCAGGCCACTATCCCTGAAAAAATCAGAGAAATTTTAGGGCTGCATCCCGGCGACTCCGTTGCATTTGAAATTTTTGAATTAGACGACAATAAAAAAGTTATGATCCGCAAAGCCACACCGATAGATGTTGAGTTTGCAAGAGCTCTTGAAGGCACACTTTCTGAATGGCTGTCAACGAATGACGAAGATGCTTACAGTGAATTATAATATTTTTGATGTTGTTGTGGTCCCCTTTCCCTTTACAGATCGGAACACCGAAAAAAGAAGACCGGCGTTGGTATTGTCTGATCACAAAAACTTTAATGATATTAGCGAAAACTGTGTACTGGCAATGATAACCAGTGCAAAAAATTCTGATTGGCCGCTTGATGCCCCGATAAACAGCATAAAAGAAACAGGCCTTCCGGCTCCTTCAAAGGTTCGTATGAAACTATTCACTTTAGACAGCCGTCTTATTCTTAAAAAAATAGGCGGTCTTTCTGCCAAGGATCAGAAAACAGTAAAAGAAAGCCTTCAAAAATTAATGCTTCTCTGATAAAGGATGAAATAATCTTGAACGGCTGAACAAGGAGATCGTTATGGCACAGACCAGGATTCTTGTGGTGGATGATGAAATGGTCATCCGCGAATCGCTTGCCGGGTGGCTCAGAAGAGACGGCTATGATGTCGGCACCGTGGCAAGCGGGGAAGAAGCAATTGATCTGTTGAAGCAGAAGGGGTTTGACATCCTTTTGCTGGACATTCAGCTCGGCGGGATGAGCGGCATGGAGCTGTTAAGCCATGTCAAGGAAGAATATCCGGATATCGATGTGGTCATGATCACGGCTTTCGGATCGGTCCAGTCTGCTGTTCAGGCCATGAAATCCCTTGCCTTTGATTATCTGTTAAAGCCATTTGACCCGGATGAACTGGGGGTGATGATCAAAAAACTGGTTGAACACCGGGCGCGTAAACAGGAAAATATTTTTCTGAAAGAGGAATATGAAATTCGGACCCGGTTTGAGAGCATGATCGGGCAATCCAAGGTTATGCAGGACCTTTTCAGGCTGATTGAAGATATCAAGGATGTGCATTCCTCGGTTTTGATCACCGGAGAAACTGGGACCGGGAAAGGCTTGGCAGCCAAGGCCATTCATTCCAACAGTAAATTCAGGAACGGTCCTTTTGTCGCTGTGAACTGCGGCGCCATCCCCAAACACATCATGGAAAGCGAGCTTTTCGGGCATCGGAAAGGCGCCTTTACCGATGCCAAGGAAACCCGGAAGGGGCGGTTGGAGATGGCCTCCGGCGGAACGCTTTTTCTGGATGAAATCGGTGAGATCAGCATGCGCATGCAGATTGATCTTCTGCAGGTGCTGGAGGATAAAATATTCTACAAGGTCGGTGGAACCCAGCCCATTACAGCGGATTTCAGGGTGATCGCCGCCACCAATGCAAACCTTGAACAGGCCATCAAAGATCGGACGTTTCGTGAGGATTTGTATTACCGCCTGAATGTGATTTCCTTTACCATGCCGCCGTTAAGGGAAAGAAAAGAAGATATCCCTCTTTTGGCAGAGCATTTTCTGAAAAAATTTACCCAGGAGGTCAACCGGGGGGTGGAGCGGATCAACCGGGATGCCATGGATGAGCTCATGCTCTATGAATGGCCGGGGAATATCCGGGAACTTTCCAATGCCGTGGAGCGGGCCGTTGTGGTGTGCCGTACAAGGACCATCACGCCCATGGACCTTCCCATTGGGGCATCCCAGGAAGAAGAGCTGAAAACCCGGTATTTTTCTCTGGATGATGTTGAAAAAGAGCATATCCTTAAAACCTTGATACAGACCGGCTGGAATATTTCAAAGACCTCCACCATCCTTGGGATTGACCGCTCAACGCTTTACAACAAGATCAACCGTTACGATCTCAAACCGGAATAAAGGGAATTTTGCCGTGCTGATGCGCATGATTCCACAGGCAAGTATCCTCATTTCACCCATCGGAGAGATTCCGGACTGGATCAGCAATTCTGTTGCCGAAACCATTGTAAAGGTTTTCGGGTTCAAGACAAGGGTGGTGCCCCTCCTCCCGGATATTGTGTTTGCCTATGACGAAAAAAGGACTCAGTATTATTCCACAAAAATTCTGGGAGAACTGGAGAAAAATGCGCCAAAAGACTGTATCAAGGTGCTGGCCATCACACGGGAGGACCTGTTTATACCGATCCTGACCCATGTCTATGGCGAGGCTCAACTGGGTGGCAGGACAGCCATTGTTTCCATTTCCCGACTCATTGATTATCCTGAAACCGGAGATTTAAAAAAGAGCCGGGAAAGGATTGTCAAGGAAGCTGCCCATGAACTGGGTCATACCTTTGATCTTCGGCATTGCGAGGATCAGCACTGCATCATGCATTATTGCCGCAAACTGGAGGATGTGGATTATAAATCAGACCAGTTCTGCCGCTATTGCAGGATTTTTCTGTCCGACGCCTTCAAAGTCCTTGCGGGATAAATTTTTCAACCAGCGTTTCCCAGGACGTCCCGGGAAGATTGCCAAAAATATCCGATACCAGTGTCCCGCCATCCGCAGCCTTGATCCCTGCTTCTTCTTCAAGAAAATCATAGAGCCGGTTCACTGATTCTCCCATGAATCCTTTTGAAGAATCCATAAACATCAGGCGTTTTAAATCCTGTTTCAGGGTCGGGCAGTGAAGAATGAACACCCAGCCGTCTGAATAGGGATCATCATTGATCAGACCCGGCTTTGAAGAAATTCGGGCGTTGACTTCAGTAATAACCCCGTTGACCGGAGAAACAAAGGATACGTCATGGCCGTCGCGGGACAGGGTAAAGGCGGTCTCGCCCTGGGTGAGTTTTTTGCCGATGAGCGGGGTGGATACGGCGTCGAATTTTCCAAAAAGCCTTCCTGCAAAATCATCAATGCCCATGCGGACCATGCCCTGATCTTCTATTTTTATCCAGGTATGGCCAGGGTGCAGATAATACCCGCTGGGAAGAGATACACCGTGGAAATCATCAAATTTAACCGGTTTTAATACGGTATTGACCTTGAACTGGTCATAGAAATACTGTTCAAATTCGCAGTCGATGCAGTGATAGGCGTTTGTACAGTTTTTAAACCCGATATGGCCTTTCATGTGATGAATGCAGGGGCGTTTGGCAAGCGACAGTTTCATGAGCCGGTCGGTCCAGAAAACAAAGCCTGCCCTTTTGCCCTGGGGGACAAAGCCGTTTTCTTTTAAGGTTTCATTGTTTTTGCACACATTTGCCATGGTTTTTTCAAACCGGCAGCCGGTGCAGGCGAAATCTTTGTAACATTTTTTTTTCAGGACCACGCCTGCCTGGGTCCAGAGACAGTCAGGCGTGGTTTTCTGTAATAATGACAGGTTCATTGAAGATACCCCCATTTTATTTTTTGGCTTAATCAGGATTTAAGAAATCTGCGGGTCAGGTTTTCCCATCCAAGGGCCGGAAGATTTCCAAACACATCCTTCACCAAAAGGCCGCCGTCGGTACTAAGCGGACCGGCGACGGTTTCAATCATTCCTTCCAGGGTTGTGATTTCTCCATTCAGCCATGTAACGCTTGCTTCATCGCCCATGAGGTGTTTGACTGCGCCTTTGAGATCGGAATTGTGAACCGTGAATAGCCAGCCGTCTTCATAGGGTTTTTGTTCCGGCAGAGCAGGAGATGCGTAAAGAGCCGGATTGACCTTTGTGATGACGCCGTTGACTGGGGAAAGAATGTCAGCCAGATTCCTGTTTCGTTTGATTCCCCATCCGGGTCTGCCAAGGTTCAGTTCCTGTCCCATGAGGGGCAGCTCAAATCCGTCCGGGCCACCCAATACTTTAAATGCAAAATCATCCATGCCGATTCTGATGATGCCACCGCCGTCAATGCCGGCCCAGGTGTGCCCCATGTGGAAAAAATACCCATCCGCCAGTTTGAATCCTTTGATGTCTTTCATGTGCATGCCTGAATTCCCTTTTGCGGGGGACAGGGTGTCTTCAAACAATTGATCAAAATCGCAATGGGAACAATTGTAGTTCATGGCGCAGGTTCTGTGGTCAACTCGTCCGGTCAGGGCATGACGGCAGGTTCTGTCCAGGCTGTCTTTTTTTCTTAATGCTTCCTGCCAGGAAAGGTGCTTTCCGGCAATGGCCTGTTTTCCCATGGCGGTATCATATTTACAGGAGGTGCAGTCATGATAGTTGTTGCAGTCTTTTTTGGCGGCTACGCCTGCCTGCATCCAGATGCAGGGCATGGCAGTTTCGGTTTTAGCTGATAAATTTTGTTTTGATGTTTTGTTTTTAAGTGTCTGTGTCATTTTGGGCCTCCTTGTGGGGTTGTTAAATTAATCTGTTTATATATTTGAGTTTATTTTTTCTTTCTTTTTAAGAATCCTATAGAGCAAGAACGGTGCCATATTGAATTTTTCATCTAAAAACAGTGGAAAGGCCTTATTTCAATAGATTTCTACGAGACCTATCTTTTTTTGAGCGGAATATATTTGAAAATTTGAAGATGCCGGATTTTACAGCAGGTATTTTTTAAAAAAACCGGGGATTTTTCCAAAACCGTTGGCTGGCGTGTGAAAAGCGTGATGCTGGATTTTACCACAGTCCGTCTTATTTTCCGGCAGCCCCTTGCAGGGCTTAGAGGTCATATGGTAGGAATAAAGAAATTGTTTCATCCTTGTACATATTTTTTCCCAAAGGGGGCATGGTGAACCTTCCCAAAAATGAAATGGAGACCATTTTTAACGGAATCCGGGATTTCATTCTGATTATTTCTCCTGACCGGGTCATTCTTGAAACCAACGATGCTTTTTTAAAACACATGGATCAAAAAAGGGAGGTGGTAATCGGCCGCAAATGCTATGAGGTTTTCAGGGAGGTGACCCGCAAAAGCAGCAATTGCCATGAAAAATGCCCTTTGGAAAAGGTTATCCGGGAAAAACACCATTGCCGGGCGGAATTGTCCCGGTTAGGCAGTGACGGAAAACCAAGATATACGGAATTGACCATATTCCCCATATGGGAAAAAAAAGGAAAAATCTCCAAATTCATTGAAATCAGCCGGGATATCACCGAGCGCAAATCCGATGAAAAAAAGACCCAGGACTATCTTATGAGGATGGTGGAAGAGAGAACTCAACAGCTCAAAGCAAGCCATGAACGTCTGCTTCACCAGGATAAAATGGCCTCTCTTGGAAAATTGTCTTCATCCGTGGTGCATGAAATCAATAACCCTTTGGCCGGGATATTGAATCTTGTGATGCTGTCACAGCGGATTCTGAAGGAGGATGAGATCAAGGCATCGGAACTGGAGCTTTTCCGCCAGTATCTCGGGCTCATGGAAACCGAAACACGGCGGATCGGAAGGATTGTCAGCAATCTTCTGACCTTTGCCCGACAATCCAAGGTTGAATTTGTCCGGTTTGATCTGAATGAATTAATCGAGCAGACCCTTCTTTTGAATTCAAATCTTCTGAAATTAAACAGGATACGGGTCATAGAAGAACTTGAGCACAATCTTCCCTTAATATGCGGTTCGGAAGATCAGATCAAACAGGTGATCATGAACCTGGTTTCCAATGCTGTGGAAAGTATGAACGGGGTTTCAAGAAAATGCCTGACCATTAAAACCTTCAGCAAAGAAAAAGGAAAGACGGTGGGGATAGAAGTTATTGATACCGGCACCGGCATCCCCCAGGAAATGATGTCAAAGATATTTGAGCCTTTTTATACCACCAAGAAAAAAGGAAAAGGCGTAGGACTTGGGCTATCCGTGGTATACGGGATCATCCAGGAGCATGGGGGGCAGATATATGTGGATTCAACCCAGGGAAAAGGGACCTCATTTTTCATAACCCTTTTCGAGGACCCTCCTTTGGAGAAAAAAGAGCCGGATTTACCCTTGACCTGATGCGTTTTCCTTATTTCCATGAGTTTTCCGGTTATGGTTTTATCTTTGAAACAATTGCGTCAACAGCCTTTTCTGCGGTTTCTCCAAACAGGGTTTCAACTTCAACCAAGTTCAGATACCGGTCATCCCACTGGAAATTTCCGCTTTCAAGAATCCAGTCTTTGAGTCTGTTGTATTTTCCGCCCAGAGCCTTGATTTTTTTAAGAAGGGGAACATCCTCGGAGGATTTGAAAGTGATGTTCAGGGACAAAAGATATTCGATAATGTTGGGAGTAGCCGGATTCGAAGAAATTACAGGAATCACCAGGATATTCTTGTTGTCTTTCCGGCCTTTGCCGATATACACATTTCCTTCCCGGACAATGATGTTTTTTGTGCCTTTTAGCCTGGGGTCAGTTTCCACACGGGAAGGCTCTTCTTTGAGCATCCCGGTTTTATTAATGATTTTAATTTTGGTTTCAGGCGTGACTTCTCCAAGAAGGCTCATGCCGGAAATCTGGTAAACAAGTCCGCCATTGACTCTGGAGATGACCTCCTGAAGGTTTTTGATAACTATAACATTTTTATTGGTGATCTGAGAAATCTGGAAATTATTGATATTGAGTTCGTTGAAGATGATCCCTTCGAATTTTTCTGCGATCCTGCTGGTGCCAACGGTAACGGTTTTGGCCTGGTGCTTGATGGCATCCACCGGCCTTGCCATGATATTGATGGAATAGTTGATATTGGTGAAAAACGTATTCAGCATATTGGTCGGCGTGCCTTTTGTTTCAAAATCAATTTCAAAATCCGAAACCGGCAGACGACCGGAAAGATATTTTAAGAGCAGGGCAATATTGGTGGCATTGTCCAGGCCCATGGCAGCCGGAAAGCCGCCCTGGCGGCGTTTTTTTGAAAACCGGTTATAGAACTGAGCAATGGTTTCCCTGAATCGTTTTTCAAGCAGAACTTCGTAAGCATCATGTCCCATGGATGTATATTCATCCAGAAGATCCTGGATCTCGGCCCTTGCGTCATACATGAACCGAGACCCGTCGTTGATGGCAAGAGCGGCATAATACCCCCAGAGATGACCGACCAGGGTGTTTAAAATCGGGGCAAAATGTTCCCTGGTTTCCGGGATTTTGAACACATCCGCTGCATAGGGATCAAACCTATCCTCACCAATAGAGGTGATGACAATTGGAGTTGCTTTGTGGGCTTTGAAAATGGCTGTATCTTTGATGATGTCACCGAGAACGCTTTCCCTTGTTCCGGCAGCACAGATGATGATAAGGGGTTCGCTGGACAGATCGATGTGTTTTTTATCCTCAATAAAATCAGAAGAAATGGTTTTATAGCAGAGTTCACTGAGTTTAATCCGGATTTCATCGGAAGAGGTCTTGTTTGATCCTGAACCGACCGTTGCCCAGTAATATTTTGATACTGCAAGACGGTTAGCCGAAGCCTTGATTTCATCCTTCATAGCGAGGATGGTTCTCATTTTGTCCGGCAGGGAAAGGATCTCATTGATTTCTTCGGTAATAAAATCAGCAGACCGGGTCCCTGTGAGGGCTGCAATGTGAAGGCTGAAAATAGCGCCGGCCGCAATCTGGGAATAAAATGCCTTGGTGGAGGCCACCGACATTTCGATATCCCGACCGGAACTTGTGTATAAAGCCCCGTCGGTCTTGAAGGTCAGATCGGAATCCCGCCGGTTGACAATGCAGAGGGTCCTTGCGCCACAGGCTTTAACCATATCAACAGTTCGGTTAGTGTCTGTGGTAGTGCCGGATTGACTGATGGCCACAACCAGGGTGTCGGTCATGGATTCTTCCCCGTTTTTCCCTTCGATGATACAGAAACCGGAAAGTTCTGATGATTTCAAGGCCTTGATATTAATGCCGATATCTCCGATATAATATTTCATAAGATCAGCACAGCCCTGGGCTGCGATGCCAGCCGTTCCCTGTCCGATAAAATAGATTTTTTTGATCCTTTTCTGTTTAAAATCATCTTCCAGCGATTCGGGAATGACTTTTTGGTCCAGGGTAGTGGAAAAAAACCGGGTTTCGGGCGATTGTCTGAATTTGTTGGCAAGGGTTTTTTCAACAGAGTTCGGGGATTCTGAGATTTCTTTTAAAAAATAGTGCGGGAAGCTTTGCCGGTCAATATCCCTTGATGTAATCTTGCTGGTCATGATTCCGGTTTCATCAATAAAGATGGGGGTAGTATCATAATAATAGGAGCGGATTCCGAAGACACTACCTGTGGATTCTTGGTCTAGGATGACGATCTGGCCTTTGTCTTCACCATTGAGTTTGATATAATCCTGGGTTTCTTCCACAATTCCGTAGAGTTCCGATGCAGCAATATAATGATCTTTTGCAATTCCGACAAAGATGGCCTGACCGCTTCCTTTCTGAGCCAGGAATAGTTTTCCGGGGGCGAGATTCGAATGCATGCTGATGGCATGGGATCCTTCAAAATCATTGAGCGATAGTCTGAACGCTTCTTCAAGAGGATTGCCCTGTTTGAGATAATGCTCGATCTGAAGAGGGATGAGTTTGGTATCTGTATTAATATCGACATGGATTTTATCATACCGGGCTTCATATTCGGTTTTGAGTTCAAGGTAATTATCAATGTCGCCATTCAGGCAGACATGGATGATCCCCGTTTTACCAATGCTTTTATCGGTTGGGGTATTGTCCTGGGGGTGACAGTTGGCCACGGTGATATCCCCCACCGAGGCCCAGCGGGTGTGAGCCGACACAGAATTGGCTGTAAAATCATAATTGGCGAGCAGTTGAAGCAGATGATCATTTTTGATCTGGCTCCGGAGAAAGGCCACATTGTCGCCAAGAGCGCCGATTTCTGCAGCAAATTTATAGACAAAGGATATGGAAACGAAATGCCCGCCGGTTTCCGGGAAGGTGTCATGAATGGTCAGGCTGTTATTGGACAGGACAATATGGTTGGTTCTCTGTCTGAGCCTTTCCGAATGCCCGGCCTTGATGAGGCTGTCCCTGAAATGTTCAAATTCCTCTTTGGTAAAAGTGAACATAACGCTTATGCCGGCAGAGTCTCTTCCCCTGACTTCAAGCCTGTCAATGCTGTTTAATACGGCATTGATTCTCTTGAATACACTTAGCCCCTTCACAGTTCCAGAATTTTTAAGGCCCAGGGCAAGATTTTCC
>JAIFMF010000153.1 GCA_020048635.1 Desulfobacula sp.
TTGTATTTTTCCCTTAACTTGTTTTCCCGGCTTGAAATAAGACCGATCACAATACCGGCTGCAAGATAAAACACAATTTCCGATAATTCACTGTAATAGGTTTGTGGACCCCTGGCCCAGAACAAAAAAAGATGGGGCACAAAGGCGAGACAGGACACAATTGCAAGCGTTATCCCTCCCCACAGTCCGAAAAAAACAGCCCCAACGGCAATGGGAAAATAACTGAGCCGTCGATACGTATCATGGTAAAAAACCATGTGCCCGGGCGTCAGGGTATGAAGCAGGCCTATGGCTGCCACCGATGCCAGGAGGATAAAAAACAGAATATACTGTGTCTTTGGTTTCATAGTGTGCCCACGGCCTTAAAACCATGGATATCCTTTTTTCCCATGATATCGGATTCTATTTTTCAAATCAAATTTTTAAATCAAAACCATCAAAACTTCTGGAATAAAAAAGCAAAGGCTGATAAATAGAAAAGCACCAAATGATATCAACCCTCAAAGGAGGACGATTATGAAGTTTATGAGAGCTATTTTAATTCTGATTTTTTTAATTCTTCCGGCATTTTTCTTATCTCCTGCAATGGCGGACGACTATACGGAAACCATTGACGTATTTCTAAAATCCAATGCTGTAAAGCCGTTTTTTAACGAAGCCTATGGATATGCCGTATTCCCCACCATTGGAAAAGGCGCCATTATTCTAGGCGGCGCCTATGGTTCAGGCCGGGTTTACAAACAGGGAGATATTGCAGGCACCGCCACTATGTTTAAAGTCAATATCGGGTTTCAGTTGGGAGGCCAGGCTTACCGTGAAATCATCTTCTTCCAGGACAAACGCGCCTATGATGAGTTCACAAGCGAGGGGTTTGAATTTGACGGTTCGCTTTCCGCCGTTGTTCTGACACTTGGGGCCGAGGCCCAGGCCGGTACCCGGGGAAGCACGGCAGGTGCAAGCTTAGGCCCTGATACCGGAACCCAGGCAGAGACAAGCTACACAAAAGGGATGGCTGTCTTTATTCACACCATCGGCGGCCTTATGTATGAAGTATCAATCGGCGGACAAAGGTTCTCATTTTCACCGATAAACTGATATATTATTTCATCGCCCCTGTCCTTAACAATCCCTTCAGGATAAGGGGCGATTCTTTTCCCGGGACGACACACCATCCATCAGATAGAGATCACACAGTTTAGAGAAAAACTCCATGCCTGGTATGAGCTGAATCATCGAAAGCTGCCCTGGCGGGAGAGCCGGCATCCTTACCATATATGGATTTCAGAGGTCATGCTGCAACAGACCCAGGTAAAAACCGTAATCCCCTATTTTCTGAATTTCATCAACCGGTTCCCGACCCTTCAGGATTTTGCAGGGGCTGATCTTCAAACCGTTCTGAAAATGTGGGAAGGGCTTGGATATTATGCCAGGGCCAGAAATTTCCACAAGGCTGCCGATATCGTAGTAAAGGATATGGAAGGGATTATTCCAGATGACTTCCAGACCTTTATCAAGCTTCCCGGCGTTGGGGATTATATTGGCGCCGCAGTCCAGAGCATTGCTTTTGGTCACCCCTTTGCTGTTGTGGATGGCAATGTCAAACGGGTTCTCGCACGGATTCACCGTGTTGATGCGCCTGTCAACAAACCCGGTTCCCACAGGCAATTTAAGATCCTCGCCGATCTTCACCTTGATGAAAATGATCCTGGAACGTTCAACCAGGCCATGATGGAACTCGGTGCCCTGATCTGTTCCCCGAAAAACCCCAGGTGCCCCTCCTGCCCGGTTTCTGAATTCTGCAAGGTTTTTCTTTCAGACACTGCTGATCAATTCCCCAGGCGTATTGAGCCCAAAAAAATTCCAGTATTTCATATTGCTGCCGGAATTGTTCGAAAAAACGGAAAACTGCTGATCACACGACGAAAACTAAATGGCTTATTGGGCGGGCTATGGGAGTTTCCCGGTGGAAAAGTGGAAAAAGGCGAGGAAGCGTCTTCTGCCTGCATCCGTGAGATAAAAGAGGAAACCAGCATCATTGTTGAGACCGACGCTTACCTGACAACCATACATCACGCGTATACGCATTTTAAAATCAGAATGGATATTTTTTACTGCCGGTATATTTCCGGCAGGATTCATTTGAATGGCCCCATAGACCATAAATGGATCAGATTAACGGATATTGACCGGTTTGCTTTTCCAAAAGCCAATCTGAAATTTATTCCCCTGATACAAAAAATCTGAACCAATGATATTGATTTGGAATAAAAAACAATAAGTCCCCTTCATAAGGTCAACGGTTTAAACATTATAACTACAGAAAGGCGATTGAATTGATCCATAACCTGATTAATATATGCCAAGGAGGCAGAATCAGGAAAGGGTTATATGATATTCAAAGAAAATACTTCAAAGGATGAGTTTAAACAGCTTACTTATCCCCATATGAAGCTAATGTATAATGTGGCGTTGAGGTACTGCGGCAATGCATTTGATGCTGAAGATATCGTACAGGAAACATATTTGATGGCCTTTAAAAGCTTTCATCAATTAAGGGAGAAATCAAAATGCAAATCCTGGCTCCTGAAAATATTAAGAAATAATTTTCTGAAAAGCTATCATAAGCATAAAAGCATGCAGAAACTGAATGAAACAGACTATATCGAATTTCTGGAAACCGGTATGTCCACTGAAGATGCCGATACCATGCTTTTCTCGGCAGTCGGCAAGCAGACGGTTGAGCATGCCATGGATCAGTTGCCGGTAAAATATAAGGAAATTTTAACCTTGTACTATCTTGATGAGATGCTGTACAAAGACATTGCGGATTCTCTTGAAATCCCCATCGGAACAGTCATGTCCCGGCTGACACGGGGCAGGGAAGGACTCAAGACGACATTATTAAAAGAAATGAAATCAAATAGGAAGAATGCTATGCCCCTGAACTTTAAAAAACCTTTGATACCTGCATAAAAAAATGAATTGTAACGAATTTCAACACTGGCTCGTAACAAGGGATGTCTTTTCCAATGAAACCCCGGAAGCTCTTTTTCACATCAAAACCTGTGCTGCATGCAAAAGGCTATATGTGATGGATAAAGGCCTTGAAATAAAAATCCAATCCGGTTTTACTTGTGAAGAACTTCCCAAAAATCTTGTCCGTTGGATTGATATGGCCCTTGATCAGGAAATGGAACAGGCCCGCAAAAAAAAGGAGAAATCATTATGACTGAACGTAAAAGAATATCGTTACTGATGGTCATTATGGCAGTATCATCTCTGATCATCGCCGGAATAACCATGTCAATACTGTATCATATCTCTTTCGAAGCACAGAAAGCCCGGCTTATTGTAAGCGCACAGGCACGGGCACGTCTGATGGAAGCCACCGCACGATTCAACGAGATTCATAACACTGATTATCCAGGCGGAGCCTATGCCGCAACCCTGAGCCAGATTAACGATGCCTATCAGCAATTCAGGAGCTTTGGAAAAACAGGGGAACTGACCTTTGCCAAAAAAGAGGGGAACAATATGATCTGGCTGCTGAGCCACCGGCATAACGGGCTTGCCAAACTCAAGTCGATTCCCTTTGATTCTGAACTGGCTGAACCCATGCGCCGGGCATTGTCAGGAGAATCGGGCGCCATGGTCGGCCCTGACTATGCAGGCAAAATCGTTCTTGCTGCCTATGAGCCGGTTGCTGTCCTGAATCTGGGGCTTGTAACGAAAGTTGATCTGGACGAAGTGCGTGAGCCGTTTATCAAAGCAGGGCTGGTCGCTTTTGGATTTACCCTTCTCATTGTTTTGATCAGTGCGAGGCTGTTTGCCAATATCACCCGCAGTATCATCAAAAAAGTTGAAGATCACGCCCTTGAATTGGAAAAGGAAATCACACACCGCAGGCAGGCAGAAGAAGAAAACCGAAAGCTTAACGAGCAGCTTGCACAGCGTCTGGTTGACCGTACCTCACAACTGACCGCTGTTCAAGAACGATATTCCATCTTTTTTGACCTTGTCCCCGAAATCACTCTTGTCAGTATGTTCCCTGAAGGGCGTATTATCGAAATCAATGAATCATTTGAACGGAATACAGGTTTTACCAGGGATGAGGTCATCGGGAAAACGACGATCGATCTGAATGTATGGGCAGAATTGGAAGATCGTGAAAAGATTCAGCAGATTCTCAAAGAAAACAAACTAATCCATAATTTTGAAGCCCGGTTCCGCAGAAAATCAGGCACTATTTTCCCGGCTCTGTGTTCAATGACGTTATTTGAAATTGATGGTATAGCCTATGTTTTATCGGTGATGAATGATATCACCGACCGAAAGCAGCTTGAAGAGGAGCGGATCAGGCTGGAGAGGCGGCTCCTTCAAGCGCAGAAATTGGAAAGCCTCGGCAGGGTCACTGCCGGTATCGCCCATAATTTCAACAATATATTGATGTCGGTGATGGGCTATCTGGAAATGGTTCTGGATGATCTTTCTTTAGAGCATTTAGCCCGAAAAAACCTTGAGAAAGCCCTCAAATCCGCCAAACGCGCTGCAGACCTTACCCGCCAGATACTGGCATATTCCGGAAGCGGTTTTTTTATTTTCAAAGAGATCAACATCAGTAGACTCATTGAAGAAAATATCTCTAGCTTCAAATCTGCACTTTCCGGGACCGTGTCGCTCAGCCTCAATCCGGCAGAAGATATTCCTCTGATAAATGCCGACCCGGAACAGATCCGGCAGGTTATCCTGAATATTCTTATCAATGCCTCCGAATCCATTGATAAGAATGTCGGAACGGTGACCCTGTCAACCGGAGTAAAAGACTGTGATGATGATTATCTGAACCAGAGTTGTCTTGAAGAAAAGCCGAAAGCAGGACGATTCATTTATATTGAAATTTCCGATACCGGGTGCGGAATGGATGCAAAAGCAAAAAGCCTGCTTTTCGATCCTTTTTTTACCACGAAATTCATGGGCCGAGGGCTCGGGATGTCTGCCGTTATAGGAATCATCCGCAGTCATAAAGGTGCAATTTTTGTGAATAGCGAGCCGGGCAGGGGAACAACCATCCGCGTTCTGTTTCCTGTGTCAGAGACAAAGATCAGGGAGCGGAAGATAGTTTATAAGGAAAGCGCAAAGACAGATTCGCTGCCAAAGATGGTTCTGATTGCGGATGACGAAGAACATGTCAGAAATCTCTGCGAGATTACAATAAATCGGTTAGGCTTTCGGACACTTACAGCAGAAGACGGACAGGAAGCGGTCGAAATTTTCCAGGAACATGCAGATGAAATTGACTGTGTACTTCTGGATCTCACCATGCCGAAAATGGACGGCATTTCTGCGATGGACGCGATGCGGGAAATCAGACCGGATGTGAAAATCATTATTTCAAGCGGTCACAGCAAAGAGGAAATCAGTCGAAGGTTCAAAGACAAGGAACTTACAGGAATTCTTCAGAAGCCGTTTGAACTTAAATATCTGCGGGATGAACTGGAAGCATCCATGAAATAGTAGACATGCCCTTCCCAATTCACAGGAGAATATGACATGATGATAATCTCAAGGAAAATAAATGACCCATATTGTTGAATTAAAAGATGCCTTTAAAAGCTATACCTATGACCAGGACAAGATCATGTCCCCGGAAAAAACCGTGGCAGCGTTCAAAGAGAAAACTGCCCGGCTGAATCTTGATATCCTGAGCCAGACTCGGCGCATTGATAAAGGCAGGTTGGATATCCCCGTGTTTTTCAGCGAATGCGGCCTGGATGCCGTAAACGTGATCGGCACAAAAAAACAGATGGGCAAGGGCGGGACACCTGCCCAGTCCGAAGCCAGTGCCGTCATGGAGCTGGCGGAGCGGTTCAGTTTTTTTTCCTTTGTCAAAAATGAAAAAAATTTCTTTTATGCAACCCCAACAGAACTGGGTGAAAAAGCCCTGCCCTTTGATCAGATCATCAAATCCGTACATGACAATGAAGCCGATGCCTTAAAGGTCAAACCTGTGTTTGATGACCTCCCTTTAAAATGGACCATGGGGTATAATCTCACCCGGAAAAAAGAAGTCCTGATCCCCTTTAACTGGTTTTACATGATCAATGAATTCAATGGCCCCAGCGCCGGAAACTGCACGGAAGAGGCGTTGAGCCAGGGCATCTGCGAACTGATGGAACGTCACACCTCCTCTCTTGTCAGCCATGGCCAGATAAAGATTCCAGGCATCCGTCTTGATTCTTTTACCGACCCTCTGGTCATTGAAATGCTGGAAAAATATAAAAGGCTGGGCATAGACGTCTATGCCTCGGATTTTTCCCTTAACACCGGCATCCCCACCGTTGCGGTCCTGGCCTATGACCCGTCCACTTTTCCGGACATGAGCGAAATCGTCTGGACTGCAGGCACTTCTCCTGACCCGGAAAAGGCGATGAGTCGGGCGTTGACGGAAACAGCCCAGCTTGCAGGGGATTTTAATACCGGCTCCAATTATGTGGCCAGCGGTCTGCCCAAATTCACCCGGATAGAGGATGCAAGGGACATCACCCATCCTGAAAAAATGATCTCCATAAAAGATCTGCCTGACCTTTCAAGCAACAATATCAGAATCGAGGTGGAAAACCTGATTAAGGCCCTTGAAAAAAGAGGGTTTGAGATCCTGGTCATCAACACGGAACATGCCGACCTCGGAATTCCTGCCTTTTATGCCATTATCCCCGGCGCCCATTTCAGGGAAAGGGCGGTTTCAGCCAGTGTGGGCATGTTTGCTGCAAGACTCATCACGGAACAGTTTGATCCTGCACCGGCCCTAAGAAAACTTTCCACCCTGGAAAAAGCCCTTCCCGGTCAATATTACACCAGCTTTTACAGAGGCCTCATGCACGTGGCCTTGGAAAACCTGGAAGATGCAATAAAAGAATTTGAAACCGCCCTGAAAAGAAACCCTGTCCGGATGAACCTGCCCGATATCTATTCCCATATGGGGGCCTGCCAGAAAGACCTTCAGCAATATGAAAAAGCTGTCGAAACCTGCAAACTCGGTCTTAAAATCGATCCCCAGCGGCCGGACATGTTCAATACCATGGGGTTTTCCTGTTTTATGAGGAAAGACTATAAAGAGGCCATGATCTGTTTTGAAAGCGCCCTGGAAATTGACCCTTCTCTGGCCCTGGATTATGCCAATATCGGTTCCTGTTACAGAGAACTGGGGGACAAAAAGCTGGCCATCCAGTATTATGAAATGGCCCTTGAAATTGATCCCACCATTGAATTTGCGAAGAATAATATTGAAAAGCTGAAGACCCCTTAATGCCCATCAGAAATGGAGCTGCTCTCTATCCAAAAAGGCTGATGAGGGCGGCTCCTGCAATCATGATCACCCCGCCCAGAAATCCAAGGGGCCGGATGCCTTCTTTTAACACCACTATGCCCGCCATCATGGTAAACAATACACCCAGCCGTCTCACCGATGACACATAGGCCACGGGCCCAAGGCCAATGGCCGTATAATAGGACATGACCGACAGGCTGCTGAAAAAGCCGGGCAGCATGGTTTTTTTAAGATCCTTTAAATTCAGTTTCCAGGACCTCACGGCAAAAGGGAAAATGATCATGGAAATCAAGCCGGTCTCACACACCCCCCAGAACAGGGCATTGGTCTGTCTTATCCCCATCTTGTGAAAGCTTGAGGTGATTCCCCACACACAGGCCGCTCCCAGCATCATCATGGCGCTTTTGTCCCTGAAGGCCGATTTGATGGGAGACAAGACGCTGTCAAAGGTTTCCACATTCAACAGATAGGAGCCCGACACCACCACCAGGACTGCAAAAATCCCGGTCACTGAAAGATTTTCATGAATCAGAACCGGGGTGACAAACAATTGCGTCACCGGGATAAAGCAGAGCATGGGAATGATTTTTGAAAGGTCGCCGTTTTTAATAGCGGAAAGATACAACAGGGTTGCAAAGGAATCGAGGATGGCGGCCGTCATCAGAATCCCGGCAAACCGAAGTGTAAAGGGCTGATAGTTCCGGTAAAGAACATTCATTGAAAAGAAACCTTCCTTTTAAGGGAAATCCTATGGACTCTTTATGGATATTGAATTATGAATAGAATAGTCTGAATCCCGAATCAAAAAGGAACCCTCATGTTTCTTAAAAAAACACCGCCATGGAAGAAAAAACTCGTTACCCCGGCTGATGTGTTGGCGAAAATCGAGCCCGGCATGAACATTTTTATCGGTACGGGTGCTGCAGAACCCCGGACTCTGGTCAACTGTCTCATGGATGAGAAAGGCCACGGCCTCCAGGATCTGACCCTGATCCAGCTTGTCAGCTTTGGGGATGCCATCTCTTATAAAGCCCTGCAATCCAAACGATACCGCCTGAAAACCTTTTTTTCCGGGTGGGTATCGGCCGAAGCCATTGCCGCAGGCCTTGTAGATCTTGTACCGGCACGGTTTTCCGCCATACTCCAGCTCATGAAAGACGGCCATATCCCCATTGATGTCGCTTTTATCCAGATTACCCCGCCCAACCGGGCCGGGTATTGCAGCCTCGGCGTGGGTGTTGATGTGGCTAGAAGAGCTATGGATCAGGCAAGTCTGGTGGTGGGGGAAATCAACCACGATACCCCGTTTACCATAGGGGATACCTTTGTCCCGTTTGATGATTTTGACATGGTCATTGAATCCACTAACCCGCCTTTTTATTTCCCCCGGTTCCCTGTGGACCCGGTCTTTGACAAGCTGGCTGCCAATGTGGCCTCAGTCATAGAGGACGGGAGCTGTCTCGCCTTTACATTCGGCCCGATTTTTGAAGCTCTCCCGAAACACCTGGCCCATAAAAAAGACCTGGGAATCCACAGTCCTTTTTTTACCGATGCGGTCATGGATCTTGTGAAGAGCGGGGCCGTCACCAATAGGCGAAAAGGATATTTCAAGGGGAGATCCCTGACCGCCTATGCCCTTGGCACCAAAGAGCTGATGCAGTTTCTGGATAGAAATCCCATGGTTGAATTTCAGAGCCTTGACAAGGTCTTCACCCCCATGGAAATCGGCCGGAACCACAGGTTTGTCTTTATCATCCCGGTTCGGGGCGCGGATCTCTCCGGCCGGGTGGTGTTGCACAACAGCCCTGCCAATGTCACGGCAGGACCCGGCCAGATGGCGGATTTTTTCAATGGTGCCGAAATCTCCCAGGGCGGATATACCGTTGTGGCCCTTCCCAGCCGGAATCGGGAAGGGAAACCCAATATTAGAGTTTCCCTGGAAGACCAGCCCGATCTCTTAAGCCTGCCCGAATCCATCGACCTTGTTGTAACGGAACAGGGCATTGCCCATTTGAGGGGCAGAACTTTAAGGGAACGGGCCCAGGCCCTCATCGAAATTGCCCATCCCGAAGACCGGTCCCTTCTGGTGGAAGGTGCAAAAAAAATTAATATCCTTTACAAAGATCAGATTTTTCTTGCAGACGGCGCCCATTTCTATCCATCTGAAATTGAAACCCGGCACACCTTTAAAAATAATCTCAATGTCCGGTTCCGGGCCATCAAACCATCGGACGAAGACCAGATGAGACGACTCTTCTACCGTTTCTCGGATAAGGCCATCTATTACCGGTATTTCAGCCCCATCAAAACCATGCCCCATGAAAAAATGCAGGAATACGTCAATGTGGATTACCGCGATGTCCTCTCCATAGTGGCGCTCATCGGTGAAACGGGGCAACAGTCCCTGATCGCCGAGGCCAGATTCGCCCGGCACCGGCATAAACCCTTTGTGGACATTGCCTTTGTTGTGGATGAAGCCTACCAGGGATGCGGCATTGCCACCCACCTCTACCAGATGCTGGCAAAACTGGCCAGAGAAAGAGGAGCCCAGGGCATGACCGCAGATGTCCTGGCCTCCAACCGCTCCATGCTCAAAGTCTTTGAAAAAGGCCCCTTCCCGGTACAGGCAAAAATGGAACAGGGCGTCTATGCCATGACCATTGATCTGACACAAGCCGTTGGCTGATAAGAAATACTATCATCACATAAGCTCATCCTGGGTGACAATCTGATCCCTTCCCCTGTTCTTGGCAAGGTAGAGGGCATCATCCACACGCTTGATAAGGGCTTCTTCAGGCTCATTCAATTTATACAATGCGATCCCCATGGAAACGGTTATCTTTCCCATGGGTTTCCCTGTTTCTTTCAACTTCCATTCCTTTGTGGCCAGTGTATCCCTGATTTTCTGAGCCGCTGCCTTTGCACCTTGAATTCCGGTTTCGGGTAAAAGGATTAAAAATTCTTCTCCGCCATACCGGGAGGCAATATCATTTTTTCTCAAATGGCTTTTCAGTAAATTGGCAATACTTTTTAGCAGGCTGTCTCCTACCAGGTGCCCAAAGGAATCATTGACCTTTTTAAAATGGTCGATATCCACCATGATAAGGGAAAAAGGGATCTCATTCTGTTTTGCCCTGATTCTTTCAAGCTCAAACCGTTTCTCAAACCCTCTTTTATTCAAAAGTGAAGTCAAGACATCCGTCTGAGCTTCCTGCTGAGATTTTTCCAGATCCTGCTGCAATTGCTTCAGATCTTCAGAAGATATTTTCATCCGCTTTTGAAGCCGTTTGCCGGAATCCACCAGTTCTTTTGTTTCAACGATCATCTGGTCGACAACGTCTTTAATCTCGTTGTAGTCATGGGCTTTACTGATCTGATCGGCAAGTTCACCAAGATTTTTGCCGTGGCCGGCAAGGTCTCCTTCGGTTTCCAGGACATGGCCTGTGATATCTTTAAGCATGAGGGCGATTTTGGTCAAAAGCCTGCTGATGACAATTCGGTCCCCATCTGCCACATATTTCTGGTAAAGAATTTCCACATTGCCGGCGCTGATGGGTTTTGCAGCATCGAGGGAAGCATCAATGGCTTTTTTGAGCTTCATATTCTTGCCTGCTACATATTCATACCAGACCGTATAATTGACCGGATTGGCTGGCAGATTGTATTTTGCAATATAGGTCAAGGCCAGCCTCAAATACTCACCTGCCCTGTTTCTTTCTTCCAGATACGCCATGCACCACCTCAAATTAAATCATTTATCGTCCGGCTGCTTTTTTTCACAGTTGAATAATCCTGTCAAGCCGCTAACCGTCTTTAACACGGCATTAACATCTCAATCCCAGTTGCCCGCAGCCTGCTGCGACGGAACGGCCCTTGCTCCAGCGCTTGATCACAAAAATCCCCTGACTTGAAAGAATTTCGGAAAACCTCTGCATATCATCATCACACGGGGATTCATAATTGAATCCGATAACGGGGTTTAAAGGTATCAGGTTCAGTCTCACCGGTAAGGAGTGAATGTACTCTGCAAGCTTTATAGCATCACTTTTTGAATCATTTAACCCCTTGATGAGAATATATTCAAACAGAAAACATTCTCGTCGGGTCAGAGGGAAGGCCTTCAAGGCCGTTTTCAGTGTCTGGAGGGAACAGGCGTGGTTCACCGGCATCAGAAAGGAGCGGATATTATCATCCGATGCATTGACGGAAACGGCCAGCCTCAATCCCTTCATATTCAGGCGGCCGAGTTTTTCAATACCGCTGATCACTCCGGCTGTGGACACCGTGATATGCCGAAGGGCGATATCAAAGCCTTTCTGCTCATTCATGATCTTTATGGAAGCAATGACATTGTCAAAATTGTCAAAGGGTTCACCCATTCCCATGAACACGATGTTTTTGATTTTTTCCTTCAGGACAAATCTTGCATTGAACACCTGGCCGATAATTTCGGATACGGCAAGGTTTCTTTTCAGACCTTCTTTGCCGGTTTCACAGAATCTGCACCCCATCCTGCACCCGGCCTGGCTTGAAACACAAAGGGTATTGCGGCCTGTCATGGGAATCAGAACGGATTCTATTTTCAGTCCGTCCGAAAGCGCTGTGATAAATTTAATGAGATTATTTTCTTTGAAGGACTCAATGACTTGTCCGGGGGCGAGGATGAGCCGTTTTTCAAGGGCCTTTGCAAAAGCCTGTGATGCTGCAAATTCAGATGTGTTGACGATATCCCGGTTACCGGTCTTGTATATTTCCCGGTAAAGGGCGGAAGCATGAAACAGGCCTTTGCCGAATTCCTTTTTTAAAAAGCCTGCCAGTTCGTTCAGGGTAAATTCTAATATGTTCATCCCGGTCTTTTTTTCTTGTGAATTTGTAAGGCTTTTTAATATCAGAAACGGTCTTTAATGCCAATGATTAATCAGCAGAGATAACTCAGCGGCATTAAAGTGTGTTCGACGTAATGGATGGTGGGTTGTATTTCTCCAATAT
>JAIFMF010000189.1 GCA_020048635.1 Desulfobacula sp.
CGTCGTTAATGAAATCGTAGAGAGCATGTTCAAGATGCTCCGACATATTATCGGCGAGGACATTGATCTGGTCTGGCTGCCTGAGGCAGGCCTGTTGAGGGTCAAAATGGACCCTGCCCAGATCGATCAGATTCTGGCCAATCTGTGTGTCAATGCCAGGGATGCCATTGCCGGAGTGGGCAAAATTACCATAGAGACCCACAGGGTGGCCTTTGACAAAGCGCATTGCGCTGATCACGCGGGTTTTAATCCCGGTGAGTTTGTCCTGCTGACCGTCAGTGACAATGGCTGCGGCATGGACAAAGAAACACTGGGCAATATCTTTGAGCCGTTTTTTACCACAAAGGACGTGAATCAGGGCACCGGTCTGGGGTTGGCAACCGTTTTCGGTATTGTCAAGCAGAACAACGGGTTCATCAATGTCTACAGCGAACCGGGACTGGGAAGCACCTTCAAGATTTATTTGCCGAGTTATGTCGGAGAGACCGAAGAGATCCCAGCCATAAGCATTACAGAAACGCCTTGGGGACGGAACGAAATGATACTCCTGGTGGAGGACGAATCCGCGATCAGAAAAATGTGCCGGATGATGTTGGAAAGACTGGGTTACCAGGTGTTGACTGCAGGTAATCCCAGCGAAGCCGTCCTCCTCGCCGAAGAACATGCGGGGAAAATTCACCTTCTCATAACCGATATGGTCATGCCTGAAATGAACGGTCGAGATCTGGCAGATCAACTGCAGAGCTGTTATTCCGATATCAAAACCCTTTTTATGTCCGGTTACACGGCTGAGGTGATTGCGCATAGAGGTGTACTCGAAGAGGGTATGAACTTTATTCAGAAGCCTTTTTCCATGAAGGATCTGGGCATCATAGTACGAGCAACCCTGGATAAACAATAAGAATCAACACCCCTCCAGGGAGAGATCCCAAATAAAGGTGAACAGCAGACTGAAGCTGAAGCTTACGATTTTATATAGAATCTATCTTGAAAAATTGGATCAAGCCATTAGTATACTAAAAAGAATGGTTAGAGAAGTAAAATAAGAATGGTGATGTAAGTCATTCAACCCTGAAAAAAGGAGATATTTCATGGCCACAACAAAACTTGCCGGGAATCCGGTAAAACTCGCAGGCGAATTTCCAGATAAAAAAAGCAGCATCAAAGAACTATCCGCCGTTAAACAGGATTTATCCGTCATTTCCCTTAATGATTATAAAGGTAAACGAAAAATTTTAAATATTTTCCCCAGCATTGATACAGATGTCTGTGCCACCTCTGTCCGGACTTTCAACAAAAAAGCATCTGAACTCAAAAACACTCAGGTAATCTGTCTCTCCTTTGACCTCCCCTTTGCCCATAAACGGTTCTGCGGGGCTGAAGGCATTAATGATGTGGTGACCGCGTCCTTATTCCGCAACCCTGAATTTGCAAAAACCCATGGCCTTTTCATAGAAGAAGGTCCTTTGAAGGGCCTTACCGCCAGGGCGGTTATTGTTCTGGATGAAAACAACACAGTTCTCCATGCCGAGCTGGTGGATGATATCAAGAACGAGCCGGATTACAGCGCAGCCCTTGCTGTTTTATAGACAGGGACATGATGGATTAAACCTGAAAAGACGATTGAGGTAATGATGGATGTGACATTCTATGGTGCGGCAGGTGAAGTAACCGGTTCAATGCATCTTCTGGATACGGGTGTGGACTAACCGGTTCAATGCATCTTCTGGATACGGGTGTGGACCGGATTCTGTTTGATTGCGGCATGTATCAGGGCAGGCGTAAGGAAAGCATGGAAAAAAATAAAAATTTTCTGCTGGATAGAAAAGACATCACCAATATGGTTCTTTCCCACGCCCATATTGATCATTCAGGCCGGATTCCCATACTGACCAACAGAGATTTTTCCGGGAGGATCATAACCACAAGACCCACGGCCGGGGCATTGCAGTATATGCTCATGGACAGCGGGCATATCCAGGAATCAGATGCCCAGTACCTGAACTATAAATCATTACGGACCTTTCTGTATCAGCAGGAGCTGAGTAATTCAAAAAAGCAGTTGTCGGACAGGGAAAAAGGCGATATTAAAAAAATTCTGAAAAAAAATGCCTATGACCTCAATGTTGAATCCATCACCGCCCTTCAGAAAAAAAACGGACTGGATATCATAACGCCGCTTTATACCATGGAAGAGGCCCGGAAGTCCCTTGGCTATATTGATGGATATCCGTATAAATATCCGGTTACCATTGGAACAGATACCACGGTGAAATTTTATGTGGCAGGCCATATCCTCGGGTCTGCCTTTTCGCTTGTGACCATAAAAAAGGGTGATAAACCTTACAGGGTTCTTTATACCGGCGATGTGGGACGATTCGGCAAACCGATTTTACAGGATCCGACCCTGGCGTTTGATGAGGAAGACCGGGACATTGATCTTTTTATCACGGAAAGCACCTATGGTGATCGGGAACATGATCCGGTTGAGGACCTTGAGATAAGACTGAAAAAAGTCCTGAATGATACCTTTGAAAGAGGGGGGTCTGTGATTATTCCGGCCTTTGCCTTTGGCAGAACTCAGGAACTGATTTATATGATTCATGAGCTTTATGATAAAAAAGAAGTGCCAAGGCGACCCGTGTTTGTGGACAGCCCTCTTGCCTCCAACCTGACAAAAGTATTTGGCGAATATCTGGAAAGCTATGACATGGACACCCATGAAGCCTTTTTGAAAAAAGGGAAAAATCCTTTTTATTTCAACAAGATCAGGTTTGTGGAAACCGTGGAGGAATCCATGCGCCTGAATCAGGATGAGTCTTCCCATGTGGTGATTTCCGCATCCGGAATGTGTGAGGCAGGAAGAATATTGCATCACCTGCGATACAAGGTTCATAACCCGAAAAATACCATCCTTCTGGTGGGATATATGGCGGAAAATACCCTGGGCAGACGGATCGAGGAATTGGGGGAGGCATTTGAAAAAAATGAAAGACAAGGCTCTCCGCCGGAGCTGAAAATTCTGGGAAAAACTTACCCTTTGCTGGCCAGAGTCGAAAAAATCGGAGGATTCAGTGCCCATGCAGATAAACACGAACTTGAAAAAATCATTACCGGTTCAAATCTAAGGATCAAAAAAATAGCCGTTGTTCACGGTGAAGCATCCCAGAGTGCCGCCTTTGCCCAGACCCTCAGAAGCAGGGGCCATGACGTGGTTGTGCCGAAATCCGGAGATGTGCTGTCTTTTGGATAAAAGGTCATAGTGGGTTCATCGGCCAACAGAATATCCCCGTTGGGAATTCATATTTCAGTGAGGTGATTTTATCTTCAAGTTCTGTAATGATTTTGAAACTAATTTCTCAATTTCAATTCTAAAGGATGGGGGTTTAAATAGGTCTGAACCTTGAGCCAGGGCTGGTCATATTTCATCACATAATGGCGGATCAGGGTAATGGGCACAATGAGCGGAACATAGCCTGACCCATATTGATCAATGATGGAGAGCAGTTCCTGTTTTTCAAAGGCGGACAGATCTTTTTTAAAGAAGCCCAGCATATGCTGGAGCACATTGATATTTTTTTTCAAGGTGGTCTTAATCGCCAAAGCCTTCAGCAGAAGGGCTTCATATTCATCAAACAATTGATTCAGGGGTTGCTGTTTCCCCAAAGCAACCTGTTTTCCCATATTTTTGTAATGCTCATGGCTGTGGGAGAGAATGAGGTATTTGTTTTGGGTGTGAAATTCCACCAGGCCCCCCAGGGTTTTATTTTCCGCCAGCAGCTCCCGCCACCGTTTCAGGGTAAAGATGCTTTCGATGAAATTTTCCCGCAGTTTCGGATCATTGAGCCGTCCGTCCTCTTCCACCGGTATCCTGGGGAATCTTTTCGTAAAGGCCCAGGCAAAGAGACCGCTACCGGTGTGTTTGACACTGCCATCGGCCTGATACACCTTGATCCGGTATAAGCCGGAACTGGGAGATTTGGCTTTGAAAATAAACCCGCAGAGGTTTTCCTGCTCGAGTATTTCCAATTTGATTTTTATCCAGTCCTGCATCTGAAGGGTTTTGTCGATGCCTGTTTTTCGGGTGACCAGGCTTGGATGATCAGGATCTCCCACCAGCCGCACTGCCTCCCGGGGGATGGCCATGCCGCATTCCACTTCCGGGCAGACCGGGATATACTGGGTAAACCTTCCCAGGGTTTCGGTTAAAAACCGGTCATGGCTGTGGCCTCCGTCATATCGAACATTGTTGCCCAGAAGGCAGGAACTGATACCGATCTTAATGGGGGTGAGCATGGGGCCTCCTCTAAAAAATTATGGTAAGATCCCAAAAAGTCAGGGGTAAGAATTGAATATTCCTATGTGACAGATGCAGCCATTTTCTGCCCGCCTCACTCCGGGTAGAACCGCTTATTTTCCGTTTTTTCATAAATTTCAAGATGGATGGTTTTCGAACGTTTTTCTTTGTTCTCCTGTGACTTTTTCTTTTTTGAGGGCTTATCCGTATTCTTATCAAGGTTTGATGGCTTAATTTCAGGCTTGGGTTTCTGGCCCTTCAATCTGGCGATCTCATCTGACTTTTTGGGATCTTACGAATTGAGTTAAAGCCCTGGTTCCAATCCATCAATAACTGAGCTGAGGGGATGCTGAAATAAAGGGTTTCACTTCAATCTTTTTCCCTTTATGTTCTGCTTGCCAGAGATCATATTGTGCCTGCTTAATCAGCCAGCTTTCTGCGCTCCCGCCAAATGCCTTAGACAACCTGATGGCCATTTCCGGCGAAATTCCAAATCTGCCGTTTAACAAGGCTGAAAGCGTCTTGCGGGATACATCAAGTCCCTTTGCTGCGTCGGTCACGGTTAGCCCAAGGGGCTCAATCTTATTTTGAAACTAATGATAGTCCCCATAATTTACATCAACGACATTATTATTTTCAAAGCGGAAATACACTCGCCAGTTCCCGGATACGGTAACCGCCCAAAAATCTTTTAATTCTCCCTTTAGAAGGTGAAGGCTCAGGCCGGGTAAATTCATGTCGTCCTTTGTCTGGCTGGCATCAAGCCTTGCCAATATGAGTTTCAATCTTTTTACATGTTCAGGGTTGACACCTTTATGATTTCCGGTATCGAATAATTTTTTTAATCCTTTATGTTTAAAAGATTTAATCATAGTTGATACTGTAACCCATCCATGGACAAGTGTCAAATCCAATGATATATAATAAGGTAAGAACAAAATGTCTGGGGTGAAAACCGTTTCATCGTTGAAACTTTTTTCCGATTATGAATTATCTATGGAACCTGTCTGGGTTCATGATCTTGGGAGATTGTTCAGGATAAGCGGGTGAAAATAAGTTTAAAATTCAGGGTTTACCCTGATTGACCCAAAGGGCTTTCCCGATATATAATTAGAAAAAAGATTGCATGCCTTCACGGGCACCTCCAATGCTAATCTTTTTTACCCAAGGCAGGACTTCGGTTCTGTCTTGGTGTTTGATTGAAAGGAGATTAAAATTTTGAACAAACATGAACTGATACAGGCGCTTAAAGAGAAAGCCAAGCTACCCAGGCAAGAAGCCTATGAAGTCATTGAGCTGTTTTTCGCTGGAATGACCAACGCCTTTATCAAAGGTGAGCGGGTTGAAATAAGAGGATTTTGTTCTTTCTTTACCAAAAATTATAAGCCCTACATTGGACGGAATCCGAAAACAGGGGAAAAGGTTCAGATATCTGCCAAGAGATTACCCTTTTTCAAGTGCGGGAAAGAATTGAAGGAAAGGGTTGATTCCTCGTTAAAACGGAAATAAGTGCGTCCCGGCAGTGTCTTTATATATTATATTCTGTAATGCACGGGGAAGGCAAGAAATCATGCCTGC
>JAIFMF010000219.1 GCA_020048635.1 Desulfobacula sp.
CTTTTCCAAAGACGATATATGCAGCCTTTTTAGTCATAATCCCGGAACCTCCTTTTATTGATTAGAGACTTCCTGATTCCGACAGGTCTTGAAGCCCTTCAATATCTTTAATAACAATGGTTTTGGTCTGAACCTCGATAAGATCGGAATCCATCATTTTTTTTAATACCCTTGAAACGGTTTCAGGGGTGGTGCCGATCAGGTTGGACAATTGGGCTTTGGATATGGGAAGCATTACTTTTTTCTGATTCTTCTGCTCCCCGGAAAGGGTGAGAAAATAAGCGGAAAGCCTTGCCGGCACTTCTTTCAAGCTTAAGTTTTCAATCTGGACGGTAAATTCACGCAGTCTCCTGGAAAGATCGGCCAAAAGGTTCATGCCAAGGCCTGGTGTACTGGTGATCAAGGTTACAAATTTTTCCCTGGGAAGAAAAATGATGACGGATTTCTCAAGAGCCATGGCGGATGCCGGAAAGTTTTTACCTTCAAAAACCGGGACCTCACCGAAGGTGTGGCCAGGTCCATAGATGTGAAGAATTTGTTCCTTTCCTTCAAAGGAGAGTTTGAATACTTTGATGGTTCCTTTTTCAACCATATAAATGCCATTTCCTTTGTCCCCTTCGTGAAAGATCATCTCTCCCTTGTCAAAATTGAGGGTTGTGGCAATGGACGCAATTTTTTTCAGATGGTCGTCAGACAGCCCTGAAAAAAGAGGGATTGTTTTCAGCTTTTCGATAATCTACACTCTCCAAAAGGAATTTTTCAAAAAGAACCCTAATTAAAAAAAAATTAAAAAAACTTTGATTACTTGATATAGGTCAAGGCGCTTTGTCCTCGTTTATATTAATTTCAGGCCAGGATGTAAAGATCGATTGCTTTATTAACTTAATAAAATATGAGGAGAAGTTCAATGTTCTGTTTTCAATGTCAGGAAACTGCAAAAAACCAGGGATGCACAATCAAGGGAATGTGTGGAAAAGAAGGAGAAACAGCCGATCTTCAGGACCTGTTGATCTATAATCTTAGAGGGATTGCCGTCATCGCAAGCAAAGCCCAGGCTGCCGGTGTCAAGGTTCCGGAAAAGGTGGGAAGATTTATTGCTCAGGGGCTTTTCACCACCATCACCAATGCCAATTTCAATAATGAAAGCGTTATCGGTTGGATCAACAGGGCCCAGACCCTGAAAAAAGAATTGTTTGAATCTGTAAAAGGTAAAATCGGGTCTGATCTTCATGAAAGTGCGACCTGGTATTCCAATGATGTCTCCGGCTTCAAGACAAAAGCTGCTGCCGTGGGTGTGCTTGCAACAGCCAACGCAGATGTAAGGTCTCTAAGGGAACTGCTTACCCTGGGGCTTAAAGGGATATCGGCCTATGCCGATCATGCCGCTATACTGGGAGTGACAAAACCTGAAATATGGGATTTCCTTTATGATGGACTTGCCTCCACCACCCAGGACCTGTCTGTGGATGAAATGGTGGGTCTTGTCCTGAAGGCCGGCGAGGTTGCCGTCACTACCATGGCTGCCCTGGACAGTGCCAATACAGGCGCTTACGGCAATCCTGAACTGACCGAAGTCAATATCGGAGTGGGAGCGAATCCTGGGATATTGATCTCCGGACACGATCTGAAGGACATGGCAGAACTATTACAACAAACCGAAGGGACCGGAGTGGATGTCTATACTCATGGTGAAATGCTGCCGGCCAATTATTACCCCGCCTTTAAAAAATATTCTCATCTCAAGGGGAATTATGGTAGTTCCTGGTGGCATCAGAATGAAGATTTTGAGTCTTTCAATGGACCCATCCTCATGACCACCAACTGCATTATCCCCATAAAAGATAAAAATACCTATTTGAACCGGATTTTTACAACTGGTGTGGTTTCCTATCCCGGTGCCGTACAGATTCCAGACCCAGTATCCGGTGCGGCCAAAGATTTTTCAAAGATCATTACCCTTGCTAAAAACTGCAAGGCACCTCTAGAGCTGGAAACCGGAAAAATTGTCGGTGGATTTGCCCATCATCAGGTACTGGCGCTCGCGGATAAAGTTGTTGCTGCGGTTAAATCCGGTGCCATTAAACGATTTGTCGTTATGGCAGGATGTGACGGTCGTCAGAAAGGAAGAAACTATTTTACCGAAGTGGCTGAGAAGCTCCCCAAAGATGCCATTATCCTTACTGCTGGATGTGCCAAATACAGATATAATAAACTGAACCTCGGCGATATCGGTGGAATCCCAAGAGTTCTGGATGCCGGACAGTGCAATGACTGTTATTCTCTGGCCGTGATTGCCCTTAAATTGAAAGAAGTGTTCGGCCTCAGTGATATTAATGAACTGCCGATCTCCTTTGATATCGGCTGGTACGAGCAGAAAGCGGTTGCCGTTCTTCTGGCCCTGCTGCACCTGGGTGTTAAAGGTATTCGTCTTGGGCCCACGTTGCCGGCTTTTGTTTCCCCGGCCGTATTGGATGTGCTGGTGAAAAATTTTGATATCAAACTCATAACAAACCCGGATGCAGATGTTGCTGCCATGATGCAGGGTCAATAGTATATAGACTTAAAAACCGGTGCAGGTATCCAATCCTGCACCGGCCATACAAAATAAGCTTTGAATAAAGGAGGTTGAACATGAAATGCCCTGGACAGGATACCCAATACTGGAATAAGGAAGCGATTTTCGAAACCGAATGTCCGGAATGTGGTCACCCTATGGAATTTTTCAAGGATGACGCCACGCGAAGATGTTCAAGCTGCCATAAAAAGATTGTCAACCCCAATATGGATTTTGGCTGTGCCTCCTATTGCAAATTTGCAGAACAATGCCTTGGCACTTTGCCTGAAGAATTTATTGCAAAACGGGATGATCTTTTTAAAGACCGCTTGGCCGTTGAAATGAAACGATATCTTGGCACAGACTTCAAGCGAATCGGACATGCGGCAAAAGTGGCCAATTTTGCCGAGAAAATCGGTAAAAAGGAAAAGGCAAATCTTCCCGTCGTCCTTTGTGCAGCCTATCTGTATGATATTGGTGTTAAAAACGCATTGGAAAAATACGGGTCTGATAAGCCTGAGTTTATCGAAAAAGAAAGTCCTGAAGTGGCTGAAATCCTTATGAAAAAAATGGGTGCAAAAAAAGAACTGATCGATGAAATCATTGGAATCGTCGGGAATCACAACCGTCCGGCTGAAAATGATGATCTCAACCACAAAGTTCTTTTTGATGCGAATCAGCTGACCTATATGTCTGCCTGTGAGAAGAAAACAGGTATTGAAGACAATGAATTTTCCATAAAACTGGACAGAATTTTTATGACTGCCGCGGGAAAAGAACTGGCAAGACAGGTGTTGATTGAAACAAAATAGAAATTTTTGCCGGATAATATAACCCATATTATTCGAGCTGATATATAAAAGGGGAGCACCATGAAAATAATGAGAAAAATAATTCAAATCGATGAAGAGAAATGCACCGGATGCGGTAATTGCGTCATTGCCTGTGCCGAAGGGGCCATAAAAATTATCGACGGTAAGGCCAAAGTGATTGCAGATAAATATTGTGATGGCCTTGGCGCCTGTATAGGAGATTGCCCTGAAGATGCGTTGAAAATAATTGAAAGGGAAGCGGATGATTTTGATGAAAAAGCGGTTGAAGAATTGCTGAAACACCAGAAGGCTGCCAAAGAAGAAATTAAACCGGCGGGTTGCGGATGCCCTTCAGCAGCAGTGGAAACTTTTCACATGGCAAGTGCGGCAGATGCCTGTGGATGCGCCAATAAACCATCTATTCAGACCACAGGTGGCAGATCCGCTCTTGGCCACTGGCCGGTTCAGATTAAACTCGTTCCGCCGGGCGCCCCGTTCCTGAAAAACGCAGACCTTTTGATTGCAGCAGATTGCGTGCCGGTTGCTTATCCCACCTTTCATAATGATTTTTTGAAGGGAAAAGCCGTTATGATCGGTTGCCCCAAATTTGACAATGCTGAAGAATATGTTGAAAAACTTTCCAAGGTATTTCAGGTATCCGGAATTAAGAGCATCACCTCTGTTGTTATGGAAGTTCCCTGTTGTTCAGCACTTCCGATCATTGTGAAAAAAGCCCTTGCCAAAGCCGGGGTTGAGATTCCGTTTAAGGAAGTGGTGGTCAGTGCAAGAGGAGAAATCCTTGCATGAAATGGTCTGGGGAAAAAGAGATCAAAGGATATGAAATAAGCATCTGCTTTGGCAGTTCTGGGTGCCCGAATTCAGCAAATTCGGTAACCCGGCTGTCACAAAATATTGAAAAAATTTTTGAAACAGAAAACCTCCTGGAATTTTTAAAAAAGCGCGGCAAAGGGGATTTGAAATTTCACCATGAATTTAAGGTATCGCTTTCCGACTGCCCCAATGCCTGTTCAAGACCGCAGATTGCCGATATCGGCATCATAGGGGCCGTCATCCCTGGGGTTTCCGACGAAGATTGCACCCTTTGTGAGTGCTGCGTTAATGCCTGTGATGAAAATGCGATTGAACTGGATGAAAAAAATAAAATACCTATCATTGATGCCCATCATTGTCTCATGTGTTCAAAATGCGTCACGGCCTGTCCCACCGGCACATTGACCGAAAAGCAAAAAGGGTTCAGAGTCATACTGGGTGGGCGGCTGGGGCGCCACCCAAGACTGGCCATGGAGATTGGTGGAATCCATTCCCATGATCAAGTATTGGAAATTGTAAAAAGCTGCCTCGCATTTTATAAAAACAATTCCCAAAACAGGGAGAGATTTTCTTCTCTCCTGTCTTCCGTAGATCAGATCAATTAATCCGAAAAAAAATTTTATGGTAACCGACTCACCTGAACTTGTCCGGGTCAATCTCATATCGTTTCATGATCTGCTGAAGGGCCTGGCGGTCCATCTCGCACATCCCGGCGGCCCGGGTGATATTTCCGCCGGCCATGGACAGCCGGGCGCCGATATAGGTGTGGTTGAATTCCTTCAGGATCTTTTCCTTGGCGGTTTTATAGGACAGAGCGGTCAGGTCGGCGCTGTTTAGGCCGGTGGTTCCTTTTTTCCCCTGATCCGCATCCTTTATGGGGATATCGGATAGCCGTAAGGTATCGTCCTTTGAATACAGGATTCCCTGGACCAGGATGTTTTCCAGCTCCCGGACATTCCCCGGCCAGGACTGTTTCATCAAAATATCCATAACCTCTTCGGAAATGGTTTTGGGCTCTTTTTTCATTTTTTTGCAGTGTTTGGCCACCAGATGTTCTGCAATGACGGGGATATCCATTATTCTGTCCCGCAGCGGCGGCAGCTCAATGGGAAGCACATTGAGCCGATAGAAAAAATCCTGCCGGAATTCATTGTCTGCCATTTTCTGTTTCAGATTCCGGTTGGTGGAGGCGATGATTCTAACATCCACCTTTTTGATTTTTGTATCGCCCAGGGGTTTGATTTCCTTTTCCTGGAGCACCCGCAGAAGTTTGGTCTGGATGGAAGGGCCGATATCCCCGATTTCATCCAGAAAGATTGTTCCCCGGTCCGCTTCCTGGAAAAGCCCGTCCCGATCCTGAGTGGCATTGGTAAACGCCCCTTTTCTATATCCGAACAATTCACTTTCCAGGATGAACTCCGGGATGGTGGGGCAGTTGACCGATATAAAGGACTCATCCTTTCTCGGGCTCAGGGCATGGATGGATCGCGCGGTCAGATCTTTTCCTGTGCCTGATTCCCCGGTAATCAAGACGGTCACGTCAGAGGGAGCCACCATACGGATCTGATCAAACACCTTCTGCATGGGCTCGCTTTTACCGATGAGTTCATAAGGGCGATCTTCCCGGTCTTTGAGCAATCGTTTGTTTTCTTTTAAGAGAAGGCTTCTTTCCAGGGCTTTCTGGATCTTGAAAATAATCTCATCCCGTTCAAAGGGTTTGGCAATAAAATCATAGGCCCCACTCTTGATGGCCTTGACCGCAGACTCGATATTTCCGAAAGCCGTGAGCATGACCACGGTCAGATTCGGGTAATCGGCCTTGATCCGGTTCAGCAGCTCAAACCCATCCATGCCCGGCATTTTGACATCGCAGATGATCAGATCAAAGGATGTCTGCCGAAGGATATCCACAGCCATTTCACCGGAAAAGGCCATGGTAACCCGGCAGCCCAGTTCAGGCTCCAGGGTCCGTTGTAAAAGCCGGGTCATATCCGTCTCATCATCCACCACCAGTATCTCTGTTGCCATTGGTTGTTTCTCCTGTTTATACACATTCATCCGGCGGGGCGGCCGGAAGGCTGATGCTAAAGGCGGCGCCTTTTTCTTTCCGGTTTCTTGCCGTGATCTCCCCGCCATGACGGCGGATAATGCCGTATCCCACGGACAAGCCAAGCCCGGTGCCCTGCCCCACGGGTTTGGTGGTAAAAAAAGGATCAAATATCCGTGAAATGTATTTTTTTCGGATTCCGGTGCCGTCATCTTTCACCGTGATGAAGATCCGGCCGGTATCTGATTTCTCAGTGGTAATCTCGATATGCCCTTTTTTTTCCACCGCGTGAGAGGCGTTGATCATGAGGTTGATGATAACCTGGGCCAGCTCCTGTTCATTGCCTTTTACGATCAGGGGGCCCGCCTCAAAAAAAACCGGCTTTATGTCCACATTCCTGAAATCCGTGTGGTTGGACAAGAATTTGATCACATCATTGATCACCTTTGTCACATCCACCCGGCTCCTTTCAGCAGACCCTTTCCTGGAAAAGGAAAGAAGATCGGAAACCACATCCCTGCAATTTTTCACATGTTTTTCAATGGTTTTGAGATCTTCTTCAAGACCCGTCTTTTCTTTAAGCAGAAGCTGGGTATATCCCAGGATGATGCCGAGGGGATTATTGATTTCATGGGCCACCCCGGCCGAGAGCTCACCTAATGCCGCCAGCTTGTCGGCTTGTGCAATCTGCTGTTCCATCTGTTTTTTATCGTTGATGTCCTTGATAATGAAATGAAAGCTTTTTCCGCAGCCAAAAGCCCCGTAATCCACACCGCCGGTAATCAATACCCGGACAAGGGACTGGTCCGGCCGTAGAAAATCAATTTCCTCATTGACAATATATTCATGGGTTTCCAGAAGATTGTGGACCCTGTCCCATTCAGACGGGTGAGCCATAAAATCCTTTAAGCCCATTTTTTTATCCAGCATATTCTTTTTTTCATATCCGGTCAGGATTACCCCAGCCTGGTTGATTTCGGAAACATTAAATCCTTCATCCGTCACCAGGATGGTATCCAGAGAAAGCTCGAAAATACGGCGGGCTTTATATTCACTGCTTGTTAACCGTTCAGTTCTTTCGATCACCTTGTGTTCAAGGGTCTGGTTCAGGTGCTGAAGCTGGATATGCGTCTCTTCAAGACGTTTTCTGCCGGAAACAATTTTTTCATTGATTTTCCAGATCTGGTTGAAAAAAAGGGTGATCAGGCCCACCAGCATGAAGGATACGGTATTGACCCCGCCTGAATAGGGGCTGATGGCCTGCCAGGTGTCCGGATTGCCGGTAAGGACTAAAAATTGTTTCAGGATATGGCCAAAGGATCTCGATACCGCAAAAATCGCAAATCCCGTGCTGATCCACATGAGATACAGGAAAACGGCATTGTCGGTATCCAGTTCCCTTAATATTCTGGCTTTGTAAAGGCAAAGAAGTGAAAGGACCATCATGCAGACAGACCCGAGCACATCCACGGTCAGTATGGGAAGAAATGAACCGGTCAAAAGCTTTCCTTTTTTACAGGGTTATTCCGCTGTTCCCGGACCAGGCGTGAAAGGCCCATATAAAAGAGAATCATGGCCGGTACGGCCAGGAGATGATCCAGTTTTAAGGCATAATAGATCCGGTAGAGAACCGGAGAATTGTTATACACTTCCATTTGCATGGTAGTGATGGAGATATTCTTGATTTCAACGGCATGAATCTGGTTATCAAGAAAATGCCCCAGCACGGCATCCAGGTTCCAGAGGATGAAAAAAAAGGCGGAATATTGGATCAATCGCCAGCCTTTATGCTTGTCCAGTCCTTTGCCGGAAAGGGTGAAGATCAGTGCCACCATGGAAACCAGGAAGAACAGATGGCCCATCTGATGGGTGATGATCCCTTCCGATGTCAGATGAAGCTGGATGGCTGAGGCATCGTCCGGTAATAATAGGATGAAACCGCTTGCAGCCGCTATGGGAAGAAATTTTAATATGTTAATAAACACAGAACCCAATTTTATTCACCCCTGTTTTGAGAAGAACGCCCGTGACGGATGAGGCATTATAGAGATTTGATCCCGGGCTTTCAAGATTCATCCGTTCTTTATTTTCGGATTCTTTTTCTTTCCGCAGCAGCCCGGTTGGATAACAATTTGATGCAGGAGGAACAGAGATGGTGATGGTCTTTTGTATCCGGGTGGCTGTGCAGGCTGTTTTCAACATGCCTGAGAAAATTTTCAGTGGCATAAAGCGTTCCGCAGCCTTCACACCGCTCAAGGGGGAGTTGCCCAATAATGTTCTCTTTGATGGAAACCGTGCGGACCCCGTCCTGATCTTTTACCTGGATCAGGTTGGTGGGGCAGAGGTTGGCGCAGGTGCCGCACCCGATACATCGGCCCGGTTCCGGCATGACCCGGGTTCCTTTTTCATCCGTTACCATTTTTAGCGCTTTGGATTTCACAATTTCATTGCATACCCGGATGCAGAGCCTGCACCGGATACACCCGTCCGGCGGCGGAGGAACATCCACTCCCCATTCCCGGGCCAGATGCCTTATTCTGTCTGCCTCCGGTGCCATCTGAAGCAGATTGTTAAATGCTTTTTTCCGGTGGGCCTGAACCAGTTCGGAATCTGTCTTGATTTCCAGGTTTTCTTTTGCCTTAAGAATGCAGGACAGCATCACCACCAGTTTACCAGCAGGCGAAATGACTTCAACCCCGCACAGTTTGCAGGACCCGGATGGCTTCAGTGCCGGGTGGTAACATAAATGAGGAATCCTGATTCCGTTTTCTTTGGCGGTCTGAAGAACGGTCCGGTTTTCTTTGGCTTCGATCTCCCTGCCGTCGATAAACATCTTAATCATGGGCTGCATCCTGGAGATCGGATATATAATCCTTCAGATAATGAAGTTCACGGGTCAAGACTCCCACATACTGCTTGACAAGATCTTCGAGGCAGAGCATCCCGCTGATCCGTCCGCCGGAAACCACCGGCAGATGACGGATCTTGGCCTGGATCATCATTCCCATGGCCTCTTCTAGGGTATCTCCGGTTTCAGCCACAATGAGCCGGGAGGTCATGACCTCTTTGACGGAGATATCCTTGATCGAACGTTCCGGAAAAAGGATGTGGCAACGGATGAGATCCCTTTCCGTAAAAATGCCGTTTAGCCCATTTCCCGTTCGCACCACCAGGGCGGATACGGAATAGGCCGACATCTTTTTGAGAGCCTGTTCAACGGTCTCTGCCCCCTCTATCGTATGAAAAGAGTTACTGTCATTCTTTACAAGATCTTTTACCTTCATGATGTCCTCGTTTCTGTTTTAATTAATTTGTTCCAGGCAGTCCTGGGGCAGGCGATGGGTTCCTTTTCCTTCCAGGCTCACCTCGATGAGCGCATCTGGGTCATTGATGGACGTGTCCGGGTCTGTTATAAATCCATGAATCCCGATAAAATCATCCATATACGGTTCCCAGGATTCATCTTCAGATTTTCTGCACACTTTGATCTTGTTTCCTTTTTGAAATTGCATAGGGGTTTCCTTTATTTTAGACCGGCCGGTCGTGTTTCCACATTTGTTTTTGCACTGAGAAGACGAAGACAGTCATTGCACAGCAGCCGGGTTTCGGCTCGCTTTGCCTTATCCCCGGTTTTCCGGGCAACAAAATCGAGATATTCGGCAGACGGAAGAAACGCACCGCAGGCTTCACAATACTGGATTGCCTGGCTGTTCAACAGGGTGCCGCATAATTTTAAATTCCTGCGGCCGTCTTTTTCTTCCAGGACCATGGCCTTATTTTCGCAATTGGCTGCACAGGCGCCGCAGGTAATGCATTTTTTTTCAGTCGCCCTAAAATCGGTTTCAGTGGGATGATCAAAATCCATATACCCGAACTGAAGGGCATCGATTCCCATTTTATCCCGGCAGACCTCTATACATTTTCCGCATCTCCGGCAGATATCACAGCGCAGGCACCGTCCGGCTTCTTTCCGGACACCTTCTTCATCATAGCCCAGCTCCACCTGCTGAAATGTGGTTCTGCGACGGTCCACATTCAGCATGGGCATGGTCGGGTGTTTCAGGGTCATTTTCCGGGTGGCTGTCATTTCAACGGGGGGTTCCATATGATGCCGGACCGGGATTTTTGGTGTCCGCGGCTGGGGGATATGGCTCAGATATCTGTCTATGGCCTCTGCCGCCCGTTTCCCACTGCCAATGGCTTCAATCACCGTAGCTGGACCGGACACGGCATCACCCGCAGCAAACACACCCGGCATGGCGGTTTCCATGCTTGCATGATTGACTTCTATGGTTCCCCTCCGGGTCCAGTTCATCTGTGAAAAAGCTTCCATTCCCGTGTCATCGACATATTGGCCGATGGCACTGATCACAACGTCGGCCTCAATGATAAAATCTCCGCCCGGGATGGGAACCGGCATGAGCCGGTCAGACCCTTCTTTTTGAATGAGTTCAGCCTTGATACAGTCCAGTCCGGTAATAGTACCGTCCTTGCCGAGAATTTCTTTGGGAATGGTCAGGAATGAAAATTCAATGCCTTCTTCCATGGCCTGTTCCACTTCTTCGGAATCGGCTGGCATCTGGTTCTTGGACCTGCGATAGGCAATGCTCACTTTTTCAGCACCCAGCCTCAAAGCGGTTCTGGCCGCATCAATGGCCACATTGCCGCCGCCGATGACCACCACCTGTTTTCCGGGTGCATGGTGGTTCCCCAGGGCCACATCCTTTAAAAACCCGATGGCTTCCAGAACTTTTGGAAATATTTTTTCCCCTTTAATTCCCAGATCCAGGGCTTTGTGGGCACCGATGGCGATGAAAAAAGCATCAACGCCTTCATTTTTAAGGTCTTCGTAGGTAATGTCCCTGCCGAACCGGGTATTGTAAGATATCTCAACTCCAAGATCTTCAATCAAGGCCACTTCCCTGTCAATCACTTCTCTTGGCAGGCGGTATCGCGGGATTCCCACCATGATCATGCCGCCGGAAACGGGCAGGGCTTCAATGATTTTGACCCCGTATCCCAAGAGCGAAAGATAATAAGCTGCGGTCAGACCTCCAGGTCCGGCCCCGATGACACAGACTTTTTTGCCGTTCCATTCCTTTTTTTTCGGATTTTTATAGGCCCCTTCCGACATGGCCCTTTCTGCCGCAAAGGCTTTTAAGAATTTAATGGAGACCGGGGTATCGATCCTGGATCTCACACACATCATTTCGCAGGGACGGGTGCAGATGAGCCCGCAGACCCAGGGAAACGGGTTGTCCCTGCGGATGACCTCAATGGCTTTGGCATCTTCTCCCCGGGCAATGAGGGTCAGATAGGTCGGGATATCAATCCCGGCCGGGCAGGCCATCTGACAGGGGGAAGGCGCCAGTTTTCCGCAGTCATGGGAAGGGCAGTTCCGGGTCTGGATATGGCTTTCAAAGACCTCCCTGTGACCGGAAAACATCTCTTCCAGTGTTTTTCCGGTTTCCAGATTTTTTTTTGAATCTGCTGCAGTGAGATATTCCCGGATCAGGGAATCAATGGCCAAAAGATGGTCTTTCCCGGCAGCACCTTCTGAAATCTCTTCAGTCAGGTGAAGAATCTGCTCGCAGATTCTCCTTGCCTTCGGGTCGGTCAAAGATCCGGAAAGAATAAGGTCGGACAGGTAGATGAGGGTGTTTCTTACCGGGCAGATTGCCATTTTTCCTCCCGTCTAAAAACTGCTGTTTTCAAATGAGGCGGATGCTTCGGCATGCCTCACCCGTCGGGTCTGGGTCATGTCCTCGGCAAGCCCGAATGTTAGACACCCTGTTGTGCAGAGGGTCACACAGGCAGGTTTCAACCCTGCATCAAGCCTGTCCTTGCAATAATCACATTTTTCAACCTTTCCGGTCTCCGGGTTCCATTGGGGGGCGCCCCAGGGACAGGCAGAAATACAGGTCTTGCAACCCACGCACAATTCCTTGTCGACAAAAACAATCCCGTCACTGCTGCGTTTCTGCATGGCTCCGGTGGGACAGGTCGATACGCACCAAGGATCTTCACAATGGTAGCAGGGCATGAAAATAAAGGACATTTTCGGCAGCCCGTTGATCATTTTCGGGCCCACCTGGATAATCTGACAGGGTTTGGCACCCCTGGGCAGATTTTTATTGGATTTGCACTGGATTTCACAGGCATGGCACCCAATGCAGGTTCGGGTATCCTGGAACAGATAATATTTACTCATTCAACGCCTCCGGGTTTCTTGTATATCATATTGAAATTAAAGTGGTTTCACCGATACAAAAGTATCGTGATAGGCCGGGCTTCCGCCGATTTTGTCATAAACGTTTTCCTGGATCAGCGCATCGGAAAGCCCTTTATTAAATGACCGTTTTGCACGCCCTGCCTCATGCCCGAATCCATGCAGCATGAAAACGGCTTCCGGATGGATGAAATCCGTGACAAAGGCTTTGATTCGCCCCTTTCCACAGGAGGAGGCTACTTCAACGAGGGCATTGTTTTTGATCCCGAGCTGACCCGCTTTTTTCGTATTGATCCAGAGCTTATTTTCACTTTCCAGTTCATTCAGATAAGGCACATTCTGGGTGGAGACATGGGTGTGAATGGCGGATCGCCCGACCACCAGCCTGAACCGGTCATTGTCTTCAGGTGCTTTAACCGGCTGATATTCCGGGAAAGATTCAAATCCGGCATTCTCTAGAAGGCTGGATTTGAATTCTATCTTTTTGGAAGGGGTTTTAAAGGGAAGGTTTTCCCGGTCCCAGAAAATCTGGTCCGATCCATAGGCGACAAATCCCTTTTTTTCAAAATCCGTCTGGGTAAACCCGGTGCCTTCAAGCTGCCAATTCACCAGATCCTCCATGGTCTCGTAGGGGAAATAATGACCAATGCCGAGTTTTTCTCCGATCCTTTTCAGGATGATAGCCCCTTCCAGGGTATCATATCTCGGTTCTACAGCTTTTTTCCGTAAAAACATCTGGGGTTTCAATCCATTCATCTGCTGGATGCAGTCGGTCCTTTCCAGATAGGTGGATTCGGGCAGGATTACATCTGAATACCAGGCGATATCCGAATAATTGATATCAATGGTGACAATGAGATCCAGCTTGTCCAGGGCTTTTTTCGTCTGAGCGGTGTCGGCAATGGACATGAGGGGGTCCATCCGATAGGCAATCAAGGCTTTGATGGGATAGGGGTCTTCATTTAAAACCGCATAGGGAAAGACCTGGGCTACGCCGTGATTGGGGTCCGGCAGCGGGAAGTCCTTTGTACCGGCCTTGTCAAACCGTGGCATATCGATTTTCGGAAATTCCTGGGAAACCAGTTTTCGAGCAGCTTTGCCGCCCGCTTCGCCCGGCCCTTTTTTAAAGAAAATGCCACCTTTGGCTTCCACACTTCCCATGAGGGCGTTCAGCATGAGAATGGATCGCCGCATATAGATTTCATTTTGATGACTGGCCCCCCGGTACCCGTAATGGAAAATGACAGAAGGCCTGTCCTTGCTGATTTCCCGTGCAAGGGCAATGATTTCCCCGGCAGGGATTCCGGTTTCTTTTTCAGCCCATTCCGGCGTATAATGTTCTACAAAATCCCGGAGCTCATTGACCCCATGGACCCATTTTGAAACAAATCCAGCATCATACAATCTTTCTTTTAAAATCACATGGATCAGTGCATAATTTAAGGCCAGGTCGGTTCCCGGCCGGATCATCCAGTAGCGGTGGGCCTTGGATGCGGTCACCGTCACCCGGGGATCGATATAGGTCAGCCTGGCGCCTTTTTCCAGGGCTGCCATCAAGGTTTTGACTTCCTTTACCGCCAGGGATTCAAATATGTTTCTGCCGTAGAGAACAATATGCTTTGTCTCGCCGTAATGAATCCCCACCTCGGCATCCGTGTATCCAAAAAGAGATCGGCAGGCCGTATTGACACTTCCCTTGCACAGGGCGTCATGGGAAAAATAATTGGGGGAGCCCAGGGCTTTTAAAAAGGCCTTGCTGACATGGGTGGCGAGCTGGGCCCGCTCACAGAGCGCAATGCTGTGCGCACCGGTTTTGTCTTTGATGTCTTTGAGCCTATCGGCCACATAATCAATGGCCTCCTCCCAGGATGCTTTTCTCCAGTTCCCAGACCCCCTTTCCCCGACCCGGATAAGGGGAGACTGGACCCGCTGGTCATCGTAGAGCATTGAAATCCCTGCCGATCCCCTCGGGCACAGGCTCCCGTCTATCCCCGCCACATGGGGATTCCCTTCGATCCAGTCCACATGGCCGTCCTTTACTTTGACCTTGATGGGGCACCGGACCGAACACATAAAACATAAACTGAAAACTTCTTTATCCATAATTTAATCGTCTCCTTTGGCAAATTTTATCCTAACCCTATGTCAGGGTTTCTATAGCGATATTCATGCCAATCTGCTTACCGCAGGCCATAATAAATCTATCTTATGGGTAAGTATTTTGAATTTATAGGAATAATTTCATTTTAGAGAATCAATTTCGTTTGGCACAAAAGGAGGCGACACCTGTGGGGGGCGCACAAAAAACATTGCACTGCCTTTTTTTTATTGCGGCCATAATGGCCATAAAAGCTAAGCCTCATTAAAACGGAAAAAGCAGCGTGGTTGGTTACAAGAACCTGGAAATACCCAATGAGCGGTTGAAAAGCCTTGTCATCCGGAGAAGAAAAAAAGAGGTTCTGGAAGGAAGACCTGCCCGATGAAATCATCAACAATTATTATACTGATCTGACCGACAGGGAAACCCATATTTCTCCAAAGCTGTATGAACTCAAGGGCATCACCGGCCCCCTGGATATGCAGATCCGGGAAGCCTGCAAATTTGTCGAGCGCAATATGCGCATGTATGCCGTCAAGCCGCCCCGGATAGAAGGATCGCCTGCCTGAGACTCGATCCTTGCTGTTTTTATTTTTCATACAACTCAGAAAGAGATAGGACCGAACCCTGTTTTCTGATAAAATCATATACAACCAGGCGCTTTATTGATTATGACATAACGGCTCAAGCCACGAAACCAGGAAATCCTGCAGGACCCAGGAAAAATTACAGCAGAAATTACCAAAGCCCATGCCGAAAGTGAATTTGAAAAATAAAAAAGTTCTACAACCGGCTTCACTCGCCCCTCCCCAAACAGCGCGGGTCTGGTGATCCGGAACTTTATCCAAAGGGAGGATAAACAAAAATGAAACTTAAAGTTGTTCTTGAACCTAGTGAAGAAGGCGGATTTATGGCCTATGTTCCAGGCCTTCCAGGATGCATCAGCAAGGGAGAATCTAAGGAAGAAGTTTTAGAAAATATCAGGGAGGCTATTGAGCTATATCTTGAGCCTGTAGACGATGATATGGCTCTGGTTCCAGGTGCAGAGATCATGGAAATTGCCATTTGAAGCAGGCTCGGATGGATGTTGATCGCTTCTTAAGTTTGATGTAGGAAATATAACATCAGGCTGGGCGAGGATGCGTTGAAAAAGCGCCCGCATATCTGTCAGCCCATGCGTTCGCATAAATACGGAATAAGGGGAATAACATATGGAGGGAAAAAGATTCAGCCTGCATTTGACTGCACAGGAAATGCAGGCACTTCGTCAGGTTGCACTGGGGATTGAAAAAGCCGATATAGTAGTCGTTAACGCCCGTCTCGTTAATGTTTACACCAATGAAATCCAGGACAATCATGGTGTTGCCATAAAAGGGCGCTGGATTGCGCTAGTGGGGCCGGACATATCCGCCGCCATCGGAAGGGATACAATCATAATCGATGCCTTGGGGAAAACAGTGATCCCGGGGCTGATTGACGGACACACCCATCTGGCCTCCTGGTCAACAATCCATGAATTTTTAAATCAGTCCATGAAAGGGGGCACCACCACCATCATCACCGAAACCATGGAAGTTTTTCCCGTGGCGGGCTATGAGGGCGTGATTGATTTTCTGGAATCCTTGAATGACCAGCCCATCAAGCTTTTTGCCACTGCCGCGGCCATGGCCTCCATCAGCCGCGCCGCCATGGGCATCCCCACGGACATCATGCAGCAATTGGCCCGGCGCAGGGAGATTATCGGCCTGGGCGAATCCTACTGGCAGTCAGTTTTTCAGTCGCCTGAAGTTTTCCAGTCCAATTTTGAAACCATGCTGGAAAACAAAAAAACGCTGGAAGGCCATTCCGCCGGTGCCAGGGGTAATAAGCTCTCAGCCTATGCCGCCATGGGAATTTCTTCGTGCCATGAACCCACCACTGCTGAAGATACGCTTGAAAGGCTGCGCCTGGGATTTTATGTCATGGCAAGGGAAGGAAGCATCCGTCGCGATTTAAAATCCATATCCAGGATTCTGGACAATCATATCAGCCTTCGGCGTCTGGTGTTGACCACGGACAGTATTTCACCGTCTGACCTGCTGGAACTCGGCTACATGGAATATCCGGTCCAGAAGGCTATTGACTGCGGATTTGACCCGGTTACCGCCATACAGATGGCAACCTTGAATGTTGCCGAACATTTTGCCCTGGATCATGCCATCGGGGGAATTGCACCGGGGAAAATGGCAGATATGGTCATTATCCCGGACCCTGACACCATCCGGGCCGAATATGTGATCAGCAATGGCCGTGTGATTGCACAGGACGGCGAGTTGCTGATATCTGCCCGGCGTCACCCCTATTCTTCAAAAAGCCTGGATACCATAAGGCTATCCAGAAAACTGACGGCCAATGATTTTAAAATCAGGGTGGACAACTCGCCTGAGGCCCTTGTCAAGGTTCGTGTCATTGATATGGTTACCGACCTTGTCACCCGTGAACTGATAGAAGACGTGCCGGTCTTTGACGGAGAGGTCATTTGTCCAAAAGCTGGCGGGCTCGCCAAAATATCAGCCATAGACCGGATCCATGGATCTGGGAAAATGTTCACAGGCCTGATCCGGAATTTTGGCCTGAAATTCGGTGCCATGGCCTGCAGTGCTGCCTGGGATACCTCCTGCATCATTGTGATGGGTGTTGATGACGCCGATATGGCCATGGCAGTCAATCGCATCCATCACCTCAAAGGCGGCGTTGTCATCTGTGAAAACAATAAAATTACCGGTGAACTGGCCCTTCCTGTTTTTGGCATCCTGTCAGAGCTGCCGGTTGATCAAATTGCAGGACATCTGAAAGAAATAAAAACCGATGCCAAACGGCTGGGTGTTGATTTTCCGGACCCGATTTTATCTTTGATTGCCTTGACCGGGGCTGCCATCCCGTATCTTCGGATCTGCGAAGAAGGGCTGGTGAATCTAAAGGACGGGAAAACCCTTGGCCTGTTTGTAAAAAATTAAATGCAGAACCGTCTGGATCGGATTCCAATCCGCTATGAAATTGCAATTATTAGGATTGCAATCCTAATAATCATACTGTAATCTGGTATCCAAATCCTAACGGAGACAAATGCCATGATTGAACAATTGATCCGGCTCCATAGAACCATACTGAATTCACAGCATCATCTATTCAAGCGGTATTTTTTAACGAAACACAGCCTGGAAAACCGGTTTTCCATTATCATCGGCCAGCGCGGAGTTGGAAAAACAACGATGCTGCTGCAATATCTTTCCGGTTTTGTGCATGGAGATATCACCAGCCGTAAAGCCCTCTATGTCCCGGTGGATCATTTTTCCGTGGTTGGGAATTCCCTGTATGAGATTGCTGAGGAATTTGTGAATTATGGTGGAGAATTGCTTTGCCTGGACGAAATCCACAAATATCCGGACTGGTCCAGGGAATTGAAAAGCATCCATGATTCTTTCCCCGGCTTGAAATTGATGGTATCCGGCAGTTCTGCACTGGAAATCCACAAAGGCACCCATGACCTGAGCCGAAGAGCGGTTGTTTATCAAATGACCGGGCTTTCTTTCAGGGAATTCATCGAACTGAAACATCATCTGGAGCTGCCGGTTTATGACCTTGAGTCCATTTTGGCCCGTCATGAGGAATATTCCCTGGAAATCGTCCGGACTCTGGAATCCAAAAATTTGAAAGTGCTTTCGGAATTCAGACACTATCTGCGGCACGGTTATTTCCCCTATTTTCTGGAGCACCCGGATGAAGGGACCTATTTAAAAACCCTAGAGCAGGGCCTGCACACCACAATCGAAAGCGATCTTCTGTCCATTTACCCGAAACTGGCCGGAGCCAGCATTAAAAAATTGAAGCTGTTATTGTCAGTCATTGCCCGGTCTGCACCGTTTACCCCGGATATGAAACGCCTGAAAACCATCATCGAGGTGGGCGACGAGCGGACCCTGAAAAACTATCTCAAATACCTGGAAGACGGAAAAGCCGTCACCTGTCTCTTACGGCAGCAAAAAAGCATCCGGGGACTTGAAAAACCTGAAAAAATTTATCTGAACAACCCGAACCAGGCATTTGCCATCTGCGATCATGAAAATGTCAATGAAGGCACCCTCAGAGAAATGTTTTTCATCTGCATGCTCCAGGAAGGGCACACCGTGGCCCTGCCCCCGAAGGGTGATTTTATTGTGAACGACCGGCATGTTTTTGAAATCGGTGGGAAAAGCAAGACATTCCGGCAAATCAAAGGGATTCCCGATGCATACCTGGCCCTGGACCATATCGAAAACGGTCTGGATGCCAAAATCCCCTTATGGCTGTTTGGTTTTCTATACTGATCGAATTTTTACTTGTAAACTCATTTTTCATGCTATAGTCCATAAATGCTTCCAGAAATCAATAGCCGACCGTTCTGTCGACAATGGCCAAATGAGGAATATCGAATGAACAGAAAAGTAGCCAGAGGATTCTATCAGGCGCGGCTTCTTGCGGTGTTGATATTGCTGACGGGAGTTGTGGCCGGCTGCGCCCATCAGATCCATGCTCCGATGCAACCCGATGGCTGGAGCGCCCAACCTGTTGTGATCGCGTGCCGCTTCGCCCCTGATGCCGATCTGGATCCCGCCACCAGAACTCCTGTGGGGGATGAGGGGTATTTTCTGTATATCCTGACCGAACCTGCCAATTGGGACTTCAGCGATGCGTCGTCGCTTCTCTTCTCCATTTGGCAGCGCCCTTCAGCGCATAGCTGGATCATTCTGGAAAGTCCCGGGAATCGGATGGAATTCGGCCACATCGGCAACTTCGGACAGGAGAAACCACGTTACCATGAGGGCGTGATGCAGAAAATTCAGGAGGGGGATCCCGATCCTATCGCTTATTTATGGCAGACAATGTCCGATGGCCAATTCCAGATCGGCAAGCCCAGCCGCCCCCCCACGTTCGTCTGGAAAATGCCGATTGCCCGGCGACGGTATCAAATGATCTATGAATATGTGATGCAGCGCAAATATGACCCATTCGATCTGAGGACCGGCAACTGCACCGATCTGGTAATGGAGACAGCGGCCATGGCCGGTATCCACCTGATCCACCGCATTCGCCTCACCTTGCCGCAGGAAGCAAAGGTATTGGGCGGGACACTCCGTATCTGGACGGATCCACAATACCGCATACTGGAATTCAGCACTCCCGAAGTTCTGGACGAGGATCTGCATCAGCTTGCCCGGATAGGAATCGGGAGCGATGTCACCGCGTGGTATCTGAATTTGAAAGATTGAAGCAGAGGGCTGAAAATGTTGATTAAACATCGAGTTCCCATTACCCTTGCCGCCTTGCTTGCAGCAGCGCTTGCTGTCCTTATCGATCTCATTTTCAGATTCAGCAGTTACAGGGATCTACTGCATTTGCTTTCAGGAGTCGGCGCCCTGAAGTTCTCAGGCACCCTTACGCTGGTATTTCTACAGTTGGTCGCCCTGCTCTATCTCCTTCTTCTCTTGCCCAGGCTTCTCCGGCCGGTCATTGTCCTTCTTTCTGTTTTCGTTATGATCGTCCAATTTTCCTATTGGCTGACGCTAAACCAGTTCATTACCAGCAGCGACCTGTTTCTCATCCTGAATGTCAGCGCTGACAATCTCGAAGGAGCCATCTCAAGCTTCTTCAAACCACTTATCCTCTGGTATACGCTCCCTTACACAATCATTCTCTTTGCACTGATTTTCATCCCTGTCAGATCCACATTCCGAAAGTCCCTTGCGCTCAGCCTCCTACCCGCGCTCTACCTCCTCGTTTCGAATTATGCCCTATTTCTTTACGCGGCAGAAGGCAATTTCCATTTGAATCCCCTGACCTCCCTGCTCCGTACAGCACTTCATTACGAGTTTGAAACTCTCCGTGAATATCGTGGGCCCCGGGAAGCGCTGCCGGGTCTGAATGCCTCCCAACGGCCGCTTAACAGCATCATCTATATCATTGATGAATCCATTCGTGGCAGCAATCTCAGTCTGAACGGCTACCCGCGCGCCACCACACCGTTCCTTCAATCCATCGAAACCCGGGGACACCTCAAGAATCTCGGTATTTGCGTTGCTGCTGGCACCTCTTCCTACCTCAGCAATGCCTATCTGGTCACTGGCCACAACGAATTTCCCGACAGCGCCTTTCGAACATTCAAGAATCCCACCCTGTTTGATTATGCAAAAAAAATGGGCTACGAGACGATCTATATCGATGTCGATAGCGGCTATCTTTCCAAGCTTCTGGAAATGTCCCGGGAGGGTCACGTGAGATCTCTGGACCGATGGATGAATGATCAGTCGTTCAGGGATCGGCAGATTGATCTTGAAATTACGAAAGATTTGGGCATTGCCCGATATTTGAGCAGTCTCTTGAATGAAAGAGGCGGTTATTTCATTCTCGTCAACAAGAAGGGCCTTCACTTTCACTATCGCAATACATACCCGGATGATCCGGCCTTTACGTTTTGGAAGCCGGTTATGGAACCATCGGAGCCCATCAGCACCGATCCGGCAGGACGCGAGAAGCTCGTCAATACCTATGACAACGGGATTCGCTTTCAGGTAGATGAATTCTTCCGGGAGCTGGTCTCAAAGACAACGCATCAGAATTATGTCATCCTTTACACATCGGACCATGGCCAGACTTTGGCCGAGCAGGGGCAGGTATATACCCATTTGAAGTCCGACAAGGTGATCGTTGATGTCCCCGCGTTTTTCATATTCGGCCAGCAATATGACCAGAAGGCGTCCTTAACCGGCATTTGCCCCGGCATCCGGGTTTCTCATCTGAACAATTTTGCAACGCTCCTCGATCTGATGGATGTGCCAATGTCTTTGCGGGTTCGTTCCTACGACAAATCGATTTTCTCTTTGACGGCCGAGGACAACAGAGAACGTTACTATATCAGCGGCTCTCTTCATGGATCCGGTGATTACAGTGTGAAGGCGGTACCTACACCGGCGGGTGAGGGATGGGGCATTTCAAGACCTGCCTGGATGGACGGGGTAAAAAAATTGTAAAAATGGTTGCACATGGCTTTGTTATTTTCCGGAAGCTGAAGGTTAGTGTCTTGCTTGACAAATAAAAAATGGTGAAGATTTGTTTCCGGAGAATTATCTTGATAAAAATGCCTGCATTTTTCTTCCACGTCATGCAGGTTTAATCTCAGGGCGATGGCCGGGTTGTTGTTGACCTTGGGGTATGCCTTGATTTCGCCTTGGCCGATCTCCTCAAACATCAAGACTTCCTTATATATCAGGGCATGTTTGGGGTGAACGGTAATCACCAGATCGTCCAGGTGAAGATATTCCATTGCGTATTTGAGCATGATCTTATTGCCATGCATGAGAATATTCTGTGATCCGTCCCTGAATTCAGGATGTGTTGCAAGGCAACCGACTTCCCCGATCCTCCGGCCTTGAGTTCTCAGGTGATCCAAGTCTTTTTTATAAATCCGGTCCATGGGCAGTCCATGTGCTGAATCCGGAAATAGGCTGACGGTAAACACCATCTCTTTATTTTTTTTCCCGATGAAGACCGCTGTTTCCTCCAAAAAATGATTTTCAAGTATCCTGTACCGACAGGTATGCTCTGCAGGATTGACATAGCCCTCCTGAATATATACATCCTGAACAAGTTTCAATGCTGTGAAATAGTCTTCGACACAGCCGGCAGGTTTGAAATGATATGATTTCATTTTGAGCTCATCTATTCTGATGAGCTGCCTCAACTCCGCCCGGTTCATATATTCTCTTCCGAGTTCAGCCATAGGTCCCTTTCCCTTAACCGTTAATCTTGCAAACAAGACCCTGTGGGTGTCGTTCGCGAGACACGGTCATTATTATAAAAACACGATTAACATTATTTGGGCCTTAGCAATAATAGCGCCAGGCGGCTGGACTGAGCCTTAAAAATTTGAAAAGCATTTATTTTTTTCAAAAAAGAATATAATCTCAGATAGTTAGATATTTAAAAAACAAGCAGACGGCTTCAGAAAACAGACCTAAGCCGGGAAATGGAAAACCATGGATTTCCTTAAAACTGTATGGAAAACCAGACGGTTTATTTTTTTATAATTATAACCACCTTGAATCGTTACAATAAACTGCATGACAATCAGTGCATGAAAAACAATACACGCAACGTGGAAAACCAGTCTTTTCCCTTGGAAAAGCTTGTCCAGAGAGGGGTTGAGCAGATATGTATGGAAATCACTACACCGTATCCCTGAAGTCTTCGGCCTTCAGCCCGCATTTTTTCATCAGATCATAAAAATCAGCCCTGTATTTACCTGAAAATTTTGCAGCCAGACTAATATTCCCTTTGGTCACGCGGAGCAACTGCATGATATAGTCTTTTTCAAAACTCAATTTTGCATCCTTAAACGGTTTCAGCTCATCATGAACCTCTTTCGAGTCCAGCAGGATCAGTTCCGGTGAGATGACGGGATCTTTGGACATGGCAACACAGTATTCGACAATATTTTTCAATTCTCTGACATTCCCGGGCCAGGCGGCATGGACCAGTTTTTTCAGTGCAGCAGATGAAAAGTGACTGACATTTTTTTTCATCTGCTGCCGGAATTCATTTAAAAAATAATGGGCCAGAACAGGGATGCATTCTCTCCGTTCTCTCAAGGGGGGAAGAGTTATCGGAATGACATGAATCCTGTAATACAGGTCTTCCCTGAAATTCCCTCTGGATACTTCATCGGATAATTTTTTATTTGTTGCGGCAATGATCCGGGCTTCAAATTTTATTTTTTCATTCCCCCCCAGAGGGTAAAACTCATTTTCCTGCAACACTCTGAGCAGTTTGGCCTGGACGGAAACCGGTATTTCCGATATCTCATCAAAGAAAAAAGTTCCGTTACGGGCCTGCTCCAGAAAGCCTTTCTTATTATTTGCAGCACCGGTGAAGGCTCCTTTTTTATAACCGAAAAGTTCACTTTCAAACAAAGATTCAGGAATGGCGGCGCAATTGATGGCAATGAAGGGGCCGTGTTTCCTGGGGCCGCTTACATGGATGGATTTGGCAGCCAGCTCCTTGCCGGTGCCGCTTTCACCTTCAATCAATATATTGGAATCGGTTGCGGCTGCCTGGACAATTTTTTCCAGGACGGTTTTCATGGTTTTATCCTTGGCAATGATGTTTTCAAACCCAAATTTTTTAGACACCATGGAGCGCAGCTCTTTTACCTCTTTTGTCAATTTGTTTTTTTCAAGGCATTGCTTGACATGGTGAATCAGTTCGGAATCTTCAAAAGGTTTTGTGAGATAGCTGTAAGCCCCTTTTTTGATAGCAGAGACGGCTTTTTCAATGGTGCCGTATGCCGTCAGTATGATGACGGGCAGTTCCGGGTCAATCCTGTTCAGGGACGCCATCACCTCAATGCCGGTTTCATCTTTCAGTTGATAATCGATAATGGCCATATCAAAAAAAACATTGGCCGCTGCAGCCAGGGCCTCTGAACCGCTTGAAACATCCGTGACCTTGTATTTTTCAGCCTCAAGCCTCATTTTAAGCACTTTTAGCAAGGAAAGGTCATCATCTACAATCAATATGTTTTCCATTTTATTCCCCGGGGTTATAAACCATTGTCAGTCTTTGGCATGAATTCCTCAGCCTTAGGCCCTTCCGGACCCGGCTTTCCCATAGTCTTGTCTGAATTCAGGTCTATTTCCTTTAGCCGCCTGATCTGATTTTGAAGCAGTTTTTTTTCATCTTCAAGGGCTTTTATTTTTAATGACAATGCAGCCAGTTTGGTGTTTTGAATTTCTGTTTTCTTTATTAATGATTTCTCTGAAACAGCCACTGCATCTATCTGTTTTTCATACAGCAGAATTTTCTGGTGAAGCGCCAGTTTTTTTTCTATATCACCCAGGATACGGGTCAGCAGAAGAGAGATGATCCGGGAAGTTTGAACATAATTGGATAAAATAACGTCATCGGTTTCAGGCATACGACTGTAATATTCCAGAATGCGCTGGCTTTCTCCGACAGCGGATGCGTAGTCCTCGTTTAATACAAAGGCCTGGGTCGCGGTCAGGTATTTTTTTTCGTCCGTATCGATTGATGCGGGCAGGGTGAAATGCCGGCAACCTGATAAAAACAGCCCGGCTACAAAGAAGCAGGTAATGTAAAAACCATTTTTGTGCCTTTTGAATACTGGCTTTGTGCCCATATGTCTCCCCCATGTGCCTTGATGATATATTTTGAAATTGAAAGTCCCAGTCCGGTTCCCATTCGGGTACCAAGGCCATTGTCAATTTGTTTGAATTTATAAAAAATCTTTTCAAGATGTTCAAGCTTAATTCCCGGACCGTTATCCTCAACCGACACCATCAGGTTTTTGAAGGAATCCGCGGGCAGGCAGCGAATGAGGACCTTACCCCTTTCCGGCGTGAATTTCAGGGCATTGCCGATCAGGTTGTCCAGAACTTCTATGATTCTGTCTTCGTCAATACATACATCCGGAAGATCCTGTGGGGGCGGAAAAAATTCCAGGGCAATTTTTTTTTGTTGCGCCAGGGGGGCCAGTTTCAGAACCGATTTACGGATAACATCGGGCATGCTGATGTTGATATAAGTGTATTCCATTTGGTTGGCTTCCATCTTGGAATAGTCAAGAATCCGCATGACCGAGTTTAAAAGCCGGTTGCACTCTTTGTGAATCAGGATGAACAGCTCCTTCTGCTTTTGAGGGTCATCCGCATAAAAACCCTTGGACAGCATGGCGGAGGCTTCTTTGATGGAAGCGATGGGGGTTCTGAGTTCGTGGGACACATGGCTGACAAAATCAGCTTTCAAGCCATCCAATTCTTTTAACCGCCGGCACATGGTATTAAAATGCAATGACAGGTCCTGGATTTCTTTTGGCCCCTTTATGGCTTGAATTTCCTCGAAATGTCCCTGGGAAATGTCCTTGGTTTTTTTTTGAAGGCGGTTGACGGATTTTGTAATGGACCGTGTGTTGAAAATGGTGATGATCCCCCCGAAAAAAACGGTCAGCACGGTAATGAAGACCGTGACAACAAGAATCTGATGACTCATCCGGATGGACTGGTTTGTTTTAGCAGTAATAATATCCTGAGAAACGGCAATAATTTTTTTCAGATGAACGGTTGTTACATTGAGATCAGGGTGATTTTCCTTTAAAAACAAATCCATATTATTTTTTTTTTCGGATTTAAGCTGTTCAGATGTTTCTTCAAACCAGTCTATGTATCCATTCAAATCGGCAAGGGCGGCAGTCAGAATGGCGATCTGTTCATCCGTCTCCATAAGGTCTTTAAATTTTTCAAAATCTCTATTCAAAACCATTTTTACATCAAGAAACCGGTTATAATAATCAATATCTCCGGACACAAAATATTTTTCACCGAAATTGACAAGCAAGACAAGGGAATCCATGAGGCGATCCCCCACAATGATGCTTTCCTGGTTTTTGACCACAATTTCCCGGGTAAGCTTCCGAAGCCCGGTCAGATTGAAGATGACGGTGCTGCCAAGGATAAAAACAAGCAAAAGGATGATTATATTTCCGATCACCAGGCGTTTGAAGATGGTAAGTGGTATCATATGGTTATTCCCATGGTCCTGATGAGATTGAAATTATGACTTATGCCACAAGCGTGGTATAGGAAGCGCCCGGTCTTTTGTCAATAGGCGGATCAGAAAATCCGATCTGTTTTTTCATATCCTATTTCAAAATTTCCTGTTATATGAAACCGGATGAACCACTTCACAGGAGGAAGGACTTATGCCTTATATACACAGGCTTGCCGACATTGAACTGAAGCAAAACAAATCTCCGATTTCCGATTTTTCATGGAAAACCAGCCTGCCGCTGGAGGAAATATCAAAATCAAAATATCTGCATTTTGATATCAAATCTTTATTTCCGGGAAAGTTTTCTTATCCCTACCATTTCCACCGGAATGCCGAAGAACTGTTTGTCATCCTGGAGGGAGAAGCTGTTTTGCGGTCGCCAAAAGGCTATCAGACCGTATCCAAAGGAGACATTATCTTTTTTGAAGAAGGCCCTGAAGGTGCCCATCAGTTTTACAATCACACAGATAGCCCCTTTGTCTATCTTGACCTGCGCACAAAAGCCAATGTGGATGTGTGTGAATACCCGGACTCAGGAAAAATCAACATTCTGCCTGCATTGGACATCTTCCTGAAAGACTCAAAGATCCCATATTATACCGGAGAAGAAGGGGTCAAGGGAAAATGGCCGGAAGAACTATTCACAAAGAAATGATGATTGCCGGTTTCAGCCGCAGGGAAGCTTGATGGTAAAAATGGTGCCCTGGCCCGGAGCGGAGTCCACCGTCATCTTGCCGTTATGATCTTCCACAATGATGAAATAGGAAACGGACAGACCGAGCCCTGTTCCCTGACCCGGCGGCTTGGTGGTAAAAAAGGGTTCAAAGATTCTTTTTTGGGTCTGTGCATCCATGCCCGGACCATTGTCGGCGATGGACAGTACGACGTAACCCGGTTCCGAGGTGAGGGTAAAGACCAGTTCGGGACGCTCCGGCAGGGCTTCAGGATTGTCGTACAAGGCCTGGGCAGCATTTTTTAAAATATTCAGAATCACCTGCTGTATTTTGCTTTCTTCGCACAACGCCTTGGGAATATCGGCCCCATACCGCTTTGAAATTTTGATTTTTTTAAAATCATAGTCTTTTTTAAGGTCATAATCGCTGTACGCCAGTTCCAGGGTTTTGTCCAGAATGTCCAACAGATTGCAGGGTAATTTTCGGGATGTGCTTTTATGGACAAACGACAGCATGTTCCGGACAATTGCGGTTGCGCGCGTTCCTGCATCATATGCGGATTCCAGTTGTTTGACGATCTTTCGATCCTCCATGAACGCTTTGATGGCGGCAAAATCTGTTCCGGCTTTCCGGGCAGCCTCTTCATTTACTGGAATATCTTTGGTGAGCCTGTTGATCACCACCTGGAGGTTCTGAAGGATTCCGGCCAGGGGATTGTTGATTTCATGGGCCATTCCCGCTGCAAGTCCTCCGATGGACATCATTTTTTCAGAGTGGATGATCATCTCTTCAGCCTTTTTCCCGGCGGTGATATCAACCATTTCAACAATCATGTACAACGGTTTCTGATTCTCGTCTTTCAGCATGGAAACCGTTGTATTGGCCCAGACTACCCGCCCGTCTTTGGCAATATATCGCTTTTCAATGGTAAAGGCGTCGTTTTTGCATTTCCCGGCCATGAGCGCCCTGACGTTGTGTTTGCTTAATTCAAGATCATCGGGATGGGTAAAATCAATTGCCCGCTTACCGATAATCTCGTCAGAGGAATAGCCCAGGATTTCACACATTTTTGGATTCACCCGGAAAAAAGGACCGGATGCAAAAGACAAGGATTTGCCGACGGCAGACGAATCAAAGGCCAGGCGAAATTTTTTCTCGCTCTCAGCCAAAGCATCCTGTAATTCCTCTTTATCCAGATCCGGAATATCCATGGGCAAGCCTTTTTAAATTTTGACAGGCATAATTGCCACTATAAATAAAGGCTCTAACCCTGTCAACCGGAATTGTCGTTACAAAAAAATCCCGGAGCCGGTACAAATTTAATACCTGCTCCGGGAAGGGGTTAATGGATTAAGATATGATGCTTATGCGACTTCGGAAAACTCGGCATCCACGACATCCTCATCTTTGGGCGTTGCCCCTGACCCGCCCTGACGGTTGGGTTGGCCTGCATTTCCAGACGAATCTGTTTTGTTAACCATGGCCTCACTCAAGGTATGGAGGGCCTGAGTCAGCTCCTCAGTCAGTTTTTTCATCCGGGGGAGCTCATCCTGTTTTACCGCCTGTTTCAGATCGCTGATCAAGCCTTCCACCTTATGGATGGAAGCGGGGTCCATTCCAGCCCCGGATTCCTTGATCATTTTTTCAGCGCGGTACATCAGGGCGTCGGCATCGTTGCGGGCCATGACCTTTTCCTTTTTCTGTTTATCTTCATCCGCATGGAGCTCGGCTTCCCGGATCAGAGATTCAATGTCGGATTTGGACAGACCGGATGAAGCCGTGATCCTTATGGACTGGGCCTTTCCCGTGGCCTTGTCTTTGGCCGATACAGTGACGATGCCGTTGGCATCAATGTCAAAGGCAACCTCGATCTGGGGCAGGCCTCTGGGTGCCGGTGCAATGTCGGTCAGTTCAAACCGCCCCAGGGTCTTGTTGTCCCCTGCCATTTCCCGTTCCCCTTGCAGAACGTGGATGCTCACGGCAGGCTGATTGTCATCGGCTGTTGAAAACACTTCACTTTTATGAGTGGGGATGGTGGTATTTTTTTCAATGAGCTTTGTCATGACCCCGCCCAGGGTTTCAATGCCAAGAGACAGCGGGGTAACATCGAGAAGCAGCACATCCTTTAAATCCCCTTTCAGAATGCCGCCCTGGATGGCGGCGCCAAAGGCCACCACTTCATCCGGGTTCACGCCTTTATCCGGTTCCTGCCCGAAGATTTTCTTCACCAGATCCTGGACCGCAGGCATTCTTGTCATACCGCCCACCAGGAGAACCCGCGCAATATCGGAAAATTTCATCCCGGCATCCTGAACAGCCGTGACGCAGGGTTTTTCAAGCCTTGCCATGAGATCCGACACCAGGGATTCCAGTTTGGCCCGGGTCAGTTTGATATTCAGGTGTTTGGGCCCGCTGGCATCTGCCGTGATAAACGGCAGGTTGATATCGGTTTCCATGGAAGCGGAAAGCTCCTGTTTTGCCTTTTCCGCTGCTTCCTTCAGGCGTTGCAGGGCCATGGTATCGTTTCTCAGATCAATGCCCTGGTCTTTTTTAAATTCAGCAGCCAGAAAGTCCAGGATCCGCAGATCAAAATCCTCTCCGCCCAGATGAGTGTCCCCGTTGGTGGATTTGACCTCAAATACCCCGTCCCCGATTTCAAGGATGGAGATATCAAAGGTGCCGCCGCCAAGGTCAAACACGGCAATCTTTTCCTCTTTCTTTTTGTCCAGCCCATAGGCAAGAGCTGCGGCCGTGGGTTCATTGATGATCCTCAGGACATTAAGGCCTGCAATCCTGCCCGCATCCTTGGTGGCCTGGCGCTGACTGTCATCAAAATAGGCCGGGACCGTAATGACGGCATCCGTGACCGTTTCACCCAGAAAATCCTCGGCTGTTTTTTTCAAATTGGCCAGGATAAAGGACGAGATCTCGGCCGGGGTGTGGTAACTGTTTTGCAGCTTGATCTTTACGCCGTTGTTGGACGCCTTTTCAATCTTGTACGGCAGATTGGCAATGTCCTTTTGCACTTCAGGGGAATCATAGGGTCGCCCGATGAGGCGCTTGACTCCGAAAATGGTATTTTCCGCATTGGTCACGGCCTGGCGTTTGGCAATCTGCCCGATGAGGCGCTCTCCGGTTTTTGTCGTGGCCACGATGGACGGCGTGGTGCGCCCCCCTTCAGCATTGGTGATCACGACGGGTTTGTCGTTTTCAAGTATGGATACACAGGAATTTGTAGTTCCGAGATCAATCCCGATAATTTTACTCATGGTAGTCCTCCGTTTTATTAGGGTGTAAACAAATGTTTATGTTGTTTTCGACAGACTCAAGTTATGACACAATAACTTCATGTCAATAAAATTATATGATTATTTTTATAAATTTATAAAAAGTAATGGAAAAATCACCTGCGCAAAAGAAGGTTATTCATGTCTGGCATGAAACTTGAATACAATTTGTGGATAAAGATGGTAAAAATAATGCGATGCCATCAGCAACACTTTTTTTATATATGGGGAGAATAGACGTGAAAAACTTAATTTTTAAAGCTGTTATTCTGGTGTTAATACTTGTATCGCCTATTCCAGGCATGGCAAATGGCAGTATGGAAGTCGGCGTGAGTCTTCCTATGCCCCCAGTCCTCGTATTTGACGGACCTCCACATATGGTCGTCATACCTGATACCTATGTCTATGTCGTTTCTGATAGTGATGAAGACATTTTTTTCTACGGTGGCTGGTGGTGGCGCCCGTGGCAGGGGCGATGGTATCGTTCCCATGATTATCGTTCAGGTTGGAGCCACCATCCGGATGTCCCCTCTTTTTACAGGGATGTGCCAGCGGGTTGGCGGAATGACTATAGCCGGAATCGTTGGAAAGGGCGTCAATGGGAACACCGTCCCATCCCCCATGAACAGGTTGAAAAGAATTGGAATAGGTGGGAAAAGGACAGGCACTGGGAGAAAGAAAATCACTGGGGTGTCCATGACGTGAGGCCTGAAGCAGGCCCCCGGCAACAAAACGACAGAGACCTGCAACAGGATGCGCGAGACCGACAACGATTAGGCAATGACTACCGAGAAAATAACCAGGAACAGCAACCAGATGATCGACGAGAACGACGACAACCCAGGGATGCGGTTGAACAGAATCAACCCCAACCTCACCAGCCCCAACACCCTAATAGACCTCAACAAAGAGATCAGGATAGAAGGAATAGACAAAAAGACGATAGAAATTAGATAGGGAGTCTCCTGATGACCATCGAGAACAAGAATGGTCATCAGGGACCCATAAATTTTATTTCACGGTTTTTGCCTTCCATTTCAGGATCGATATTAATCCTTGCTTTGCAACCCTCCTGCCTTGAACATCATCAGACAAGGCAAAATTCAAGGCATTGATGGCATCAAGGTTTCTTTTGGCGTCATCTGTAAATGCTTCCCGATTGAGAATGCTGCGAAAAATAGTTTTGAATTCCAAAAGTCTTTCTTTTGTGAAAAGTTTCTGGAAAATAATCTGTGGCTGACCCGGATGCCCGGATTCATCAAGTCGTTTCAAAATATAGGTGAGCGTTCTCACAGTGGGTTTAAATCCAAAAGCTTTTTCCATTGCGGTTGAAAAGGATTCTGGGATGGCAGCTTGAACCGGTTCTTGTACTTTCCGGGCCGTCCCTAACTGGTAAGCCTCTGTCTGCCGGCACAGATGCTCTGCCTGGAGAGCGGCGGCCTGAAGGTAGGCACTTAAATTGTAGAAGCCCGTATGGATATAATCCGGGAGTGTAACCCCGCTCCTGCTGAATACATATCGATATTTATGATCGATTTCACCCCATGCCTCCTCAAGAATCGTCCGCAATTGAAGTTCTGTCTGGAGACCTTTCAGCTCATCCGGGGCATCTGCATTTTCGCCCAGCGCCACCTGGTAATGAATGGATGAGTATCCGCTGTAACGAAGGTTAAGTCCCTCTGGAATCTTTTCACCCGGATCAACCGGCAGAATAAATGATCTTTTTTGATCCGGCTTCCGGATGAATCGCAGGATTTTTTCATCGGCCAGAAGTTCAAGATAGGCCTTGATGATATTGATATCTGAAAGTCTGAGACAGATCATGCGGATCCCCAGCAAATCCCCAATTCTGTCCTGGAAATTTTTTCGGGTAATGGGCGCCTCATTCTCCCGGATTTGTTTATTTTCCTCGTCTATTTTTTCGATGAGCCTGGCTTTGTCTTTAATGCGATACAGGATGGTATGAAGGCTTTCCCTGGGTGATGCAGGATCATCATTAATCATACGGATCATATACTCTGCCAGTTTTTCATATTTTCGTCTGTCTTTTAAAAATGAGAGCAGTATGGCTTCTTTCTGACGTTTCCGCATATGGCCCGTCTCCTTAAAGAAAGTTTAATATGGAAAATGAGTGTGCGGCTGCCTGAACGATCACCACCCTTTAGTTCAGGTCCATTACCTGATCCAGACCGCGGCGCAGTCCAATGAAGGTATTGACCTTCCGGATGGCGAGCAAGGCCCCATCCACATAAGGCTGTGCACTGGAGCCGGCATCATGCCGGAGGGTCAGCTTTTGATCCGGCATGCCGAAAATCATTTCCAGAGAAATGGTGTATCCGGGCAACCGGATGGAATGAACCTGTGTTCCCGTCATGTTTGCCCCTCGTGTTTCTTTGACTCCCTGGGTCTCATCCACTGGAAGGGTCAGTTTGGATGGCCGGATTTTTGAAAGCCGATGGGCCAGCTCTCTTGCCGTTCCGCTGGGGGCGTCTTTTTTGTCGTCATGGGCATAATCAATCATTTCCCACTGGGGGATATACCGGGCTGCAATCTCGGAAAATTTATGGAGCAGGACCACGGTGAGGGCAAAATTTCCAACCGCCAGAACGCCCAGTTTTTTGGCCAGGGCCTTTTGATTGATTTCTTCATAATCTTCATCGGTCAGCCCTGAGGTTCCGACAACGACATGTACCCCGGCATCGAGGGCAGTGAATATGTTTTGCCTGGCCACATCCGGTTTTGTATAATCCATCATCACGTCACAATTGGAGAGTGACTCTTTATTTACAGATCCGGAGATCACCACATCACACCCGTCAAGACCCAGGACTTC
>JAIFMF010000085.1 GCA_020048635.1 Desulfobacula sp.
TTTTTCCTGATTCTCGGCGTGGTCCTGTTCTGTATTATCTATTATTGCCCGCCATGGCCCGATGCCGTTGATCCGGCCGGCAAGCATTTTATCCTGAGTACGGAAGGAAAAGGTGCCCTGGCAGTTTTTGCCCTGGCAGCCACCTGGTGGATCTTTGAAGTTCTGCCCATCGGCGTTACCGGTATTGCCATCGGTGTCATCCAGGCCATGTTCCTGATCCGGAAACCTGAAGTAGCCTTCAAGGATTTCATGGACCCATCCGTTCTTTTTATCTTTGGCTCCATCGTCATCGGTCTGGTGTTTACAAAAAGCGGTCTGACCAAGCGTATGGCCTATAAGATGCTCTCCATTGTCGGTGAAAGAACCAGCATGATCTATCTGGGATGCTTTGTCATGACCGTCGCCCTCACCCATCTCATGGCCCATACCGCAGTTGCCGCCACCATGTTCCCGCTGCTCATGGCCATCAATGCCCTGTATTCCGATGACGACACCCCGACCAAATTCGGCAAGGGCCTGTTTATCGGCATGGCCTATGTGGCCGGTGCCGGGTCCATCATCACACTCTTAGGTTCTGCCCGGGCTGCCGTTGCCATTGCCTTTTTCAAGGAGATGACCGGTGTGGAAGTCAGCTTTTTCGAATTGACCTATTACCTACTTCCCTTAGGCTGGATCATGACATTTGCCATCTGGGGGATGATGATGGTTTTCTTTAAACCGGAAAAAGCAATTATTACCGGTTTAAAAGAAAGAGCCAAAAAAATGTATATCGATCTTGGCTCCTGGAGCAGGAATGAAAAAATGACCCTTTTTATCGTTCTGGCCGTTATTGTCATTATTGCCGCGAAAAACTGGGTCCCGGCCCTGAAAAATATCGACAAGACCGCCATTCTTCTGACCTCCACCCTTTTGTTCTTTGTCCTGAACATTCTGAGGGTAGAAGACCTGGAAGACATTCCCTGGAATATCATTCTTCTTTTTGGCGGAGCCATGTCCATTGGTTTCTGCCTCTGGCAGACCCATGCGGCAGAGTGGCTGGCCGTCAACTGGCTGGCCCTGTTCAACAAAGCACCAGCAGTGGTTTTCATCCTGGGTATTGCCTTTTTTGTCATGGTCATGACCAATTTTATCATGAACGTGGCAGCCATTGCCATCTCCCTGCCGGTTGCCCTGGTTATTGCACCCTATCTCGGTGTGGCCGGTCCGGTCATCTTTTATTCTTCCCTTGCAACCGCCGGTATGCCTTTTTTCCTGCTTATCGGTGCAGCGCCCAATGCCATTGCCTATAACTCCAAACAGTTTACCGCAGGCGAATTCTTCCGTTACGGCATTCTTGCCTCCATTGTACTGATGGCCGCGGTCTGGTTGATGGTATCGGTGGTCTGGCCGATCATGGGCTTGCCCATCCTGTTGAAATGATGTATTGATGAGATAACCGTCAAATAAGGAAAAATTGAGATGAAAGAAAAAAAAGTAAAAGAAGTGATGATCGCCCTGAGTGATTATGCAACCGTGTCTGAAAACGACACCCTTGCCGTTGCCATCAAAACACTTAAAAAAGCACGGGAAGATTCAAAATATGGTCATAAACACCGGGCAGTCCTTGTATATGACAAAAAGCAGCAGGTTGTCGGAAAAGTGAGTATCCGCTGCATCCTTCAATCACTTGAACCCAAGTATTGCCAGCTCGAACATCAGGATGCCAAGGGAAGTCTTGGGGCAGCCAGATTCGGATTCAGTGAGCATTTCCTGAATTCTCTGATCGACAATTTCTGTCTCTGGGACGAGAGCCTGGAAGAGCTGGTCAAACATGCCGCTAAGCTCAAAATCAAAGACATCATGTATACCCCTTCCAACGGGGAATATGTGGACGCGGATGCTTCCGTTGCAGCCGCAGTCCACCAGCTTATTCTTGGAACCCATCAGTCCCTGTTGGTGACAAAGGATAAAAAAGTGGTGGGGATTTTAAGGCTGGTAGACGTGTTTGAACTGGTGAGCGAAGCCATAGGAGAATAAAAATCCAAATCCCGGTTGTGCGGCAGGCCACACGGTCTGCCGCACAGCTCAATCCATTGCAGATTTTTCTAATCTGATATTTCCGTCTTCAGTTTGATATTATATTTTTCAATCTTGGCATGAAGTGTGGGTCTTGACAGCCCCAGGAGTTTAGCGGCCTGGGTGCGGTTACCGTTGGTTGTTTTCAAGGCCTCTGCAATCACAATCCCCGATACCGTATCCATGACTTCGTCAAAGCTGCAGTTTCCGGCAGGGCCGGACAGCAATTGCCTGACCCAGTCCCGGATCAATGTCAATTCTATTGCCCCGGTTGCCCCTGCCTTATCTTTTTTTTCAATGATCTGCTCCAGGTCTGATGCGGAAATCGGGGCCCCCCGGTTAAAAATCAAGACTTTCTGAATCAGGTTGGAAAGTTCCCTGATGTTTCCTGGCCATTCATACCGGTTTAAAAGGGCCAGGGCTTCCGCCTGGACGCCGGGGTTATCCATTTTCAATTCTGTGGAAAATTTATTCAGATAAAAGGAAATCAAGGGATGAATATCTTCTTTGCGTTCTCTCAGCGGGGGAAGCTCAATGGTGACGACCTTCAGGCGAAAATACAGATCTTCCCTGAATTTACCTTCCGGAATGGCTTGCTCCAGGTTTTTATTTGTTGCAGCAATGATACGGACATCCACCGGAATGGTTTCTTCTCCGCCGAGCCGTTCTATATTTTTTTCCTGCAACAGTCTTAAAATCTTGGCCTGAATATTCAGGGGCATATCCCCGATTTCATCCAGAAATACCGTACCCCCGTTGGCCTGTTCGATCTTCCCGATATGCCGCTGGTTGGCACCGGTAAAAGCACCCTTTTCATAGCCGAACAACTCACTTTCCAGCAGAGTTTCCGGTATGGCCACACAATTGATAATCAAAAAGGATTTACCGGAGCGGATGCCATGCTGATAGACAGCCCTTGCCACCAGCTCTTTCCCGGTTCCGGACTCCCCCCGGATCAGCACGGTTGCATCGGTCTGGGATACCCGGCCAATGGATTTATACACATTCTGCATGAGCCGGCTCTGGCCGATGATGGCATCCCCCAACGGAGCGCCCGGGCCGGCATCCACAGCCACCGGAGACCTCATGAAATACCCGGCTTCAATGGCCTGGCGGATAAGGGTCAGCATCTCGGGAACTTCAAAGGGTTTCAGCACATAATCATAGGCCCCCATTTTCGTCGCCTCGATTGCAATATCCGTAGTCCCATAAGCTGTCACAATAATGACCGGCAGTTTCGTATCAATCTTCCGGATCTCTTTAAAGGCTTCCATGCCGTTCATCCCCGGCAGCCGCATGTCAAGGATCACCAGGTCAAGGAGAGTTCCCCTGACGATATCAATACCGGCTTCTCCCGAGGCTGCACTGATGACGGCATATTTCTCTTCTTTTAAAAGCTTGCAGAAGCTTATTCGCAACTGGTCATCATCATCAACGACAAGGATGGTATTCATTGGTCCTCGCTATTTTTGGATACGAGTTTTGCTTCCTGCAATGTTTTTTTCTTATACGCGTCTCCAATCTTATAATAGAGGTCGTCAATATCAACCGGTTTGACAATATAATCAAAGGCTCCATTGTCCATGCCGGATCTTGCCGCCTCAAGCATGGCATGACCGGTGAGCATGATCACTTCTATCAGGGGCCATCGGGTTTTAATCTCTTTTAAGATCATAATCCCGTTTCTATTGCCCGGCATCTTAACATCCAGAACCACCACATCAATATGATCATTGGCGATGCGCTCTATGGCCTTTTCACCGTCAGATACGCCGGACGCATCAATATTTCGTTTCCTGATCCGCTTAATGACGACATCCAGAAAACCGATTTCATCATCTACAAACAGCACTTTCATTTTGTATCCACCTTCTTTCCCTGTTTAATTAGATTGAAACTGTAGGATAGGAATCTGATTTTTGTCAATCAAAATATAATTTCTTAAAAGCGGAGCACCTGATTTAAGGCCATGGGGTTAAAACAATATGGTGAATGAATATTGAATAGATATCATCGCTGTGCTATAGCTTTTTTATAAACGGTAATCATTGGAATAAGGATTCATAAGAATATTGAAGTTCAAATCCCTGTTTTTCGACCGACGCGACCATGATCTGATCAGGATTGTTAATTCAGTTTATGATGCCGACAAAACGCTCGGATATACGCGCAAACTCTATTACCCTTTTTTCCATCCTCTGGGAATTAAGGAACTGGCTGAATCCAAAGGACTTCGAACGGCCTATGCCATTGCTTCCCTTCTGGACTCCATGGAACGGGGAACCATTGAAAACCGTCTTCAGGGTCTCCTGGGACTGAAAGATGAAATTCTGAATACCACCGGCGGTTCCATGCCGAAGAATACGGCCAGGGTTCTTCTTCAGATCATGAAGGAACTGGTCAGGGCCAGGGGAAACGATGCGCTCCAGCTTGAGCTGGCTCATACCTTCCGTATGGCCGCATTCGGCAAACCCAGGGTTATCCGGCGGCTCCTCCGGCATTACCATCTTCTGGAAATGCCGGAAGAATGGAATCAGATTGCTTTTGACGACCATGTCCATGATGCCAACACCTCAGGCAGAAAATCTCCTACCCACCTCATTATGGATGCCTGGATTAAAGGAATCCGACGGCTCAGGGTCATTTACTATCACTGCATCGAACCCCGGTTTGCAACAGAGCTGATTCAGGCTGCCAGAATCATGGAAATCGATCTTCGCATCGGGATTGAATTCTGGGCCCGTTACCGGGACCGCTATATCTCCTTTATCTGGGTGTCCCGGGGTCTGCCCGATACCGAAGCCTTTCTGTGTTTTCTGGCTGAACCTCATGTGGTCCCGTTTATGGAGCAGGGAAAAGCGGTTCTGAAATATCAGGAAAGATATGTCCTCAGAATTCTTAAAAGCTTCAACCAGCTCTATCTGGAAGACATGTGCCAGGATCTGGAGATTGACATTGAACTCCTGCAGCCTGACGATTTTCTGAAGTTTGCTTCACCCGGACTGCCTTCCATTCCCCATCTGGGAGAATATATCCATTCGCTTGTTATGGCGGCCATGTCGGAACGTCTTAAGGATTTGAACAAGGCATATGAAACAGCAGACCCGGATCAACAAATATATATTAACAACCTTGTAGAAAAAATGGATGGCTTTACACCAAAAGACATTATTGCCCATTATTTAAGCCCGCTGAAACATCCCGAAGTCCCCCATCCTTTTTCCACGAGCATTGATGCGGATATCCCCGACCGCCTGAAACTCGATTATAAAGCCCTGCTTTTTGAAATCAGAAAACTCCACCATGATTTCAGAATCACCCTGAAGCTCGGTAATCTTAAACCGGAAGATGTGGTGGAACTCCTTTATGACGGCAACGGGTATTTTAACCGGCTTGAAATCATCAATCTCAAGGATTTTGAGTTCGGTGATCATGAAGCCCTTTTTACCATTAATGAACTTCAGAAAGCCATCAATTCAGGGAGTCTTTTAAAGCTTAAGCGTGTGGTCCGGCAAATCATCCTGTCCATGGATAAAACCGATTATCCAGATCAGGAAGACCGGTTAAAAAAATTAGTCAATATTCTTCACGATATTGATGCATTGAAAAATATGTATACTCTCCGGCCCCTTAAATCCAGGATCGGCAGTGATTCCACCGGCAAAACCCATCAAACCTATGGAATGGGATTCGGCATCATTCCCACATTGACCTCCAGGGCCAGAAAAGAAATCCGTAAAAATGACGTGGATCGTCTGGTATTGCCGGCAAACATGAATGTCAGCCATCGGATGACCACATTTGCATTGGATGAGATAGCCCCTGTCTTGAAATGGATCATAAAAAAACTCAAATGGCTTCCCGGTTTTGAACAGCTTCTGCCGATCAAAACAAGGGAATGGGTATTTGAATCCTTTACCCTGGATATGAAGACCCGGGGAAATGTCGTAACCCTGAGCGGTATCCAAAGAGAAACGAGAAACCATCTAAAACTAGACCTATCGGAAAAAAAGAAACAGGAAGCATCTGCATCCTGGCAAAATCTGAATACAAAGCTGAAAAACTGTCTTAAAATCCTCGGAGGATTTATCCCTGCCTTTCTCTGTTTTTCCCTGACCAAGGACTGGTGGTTTCTGGCCTATTTCGGGGCCTTTATCTGGTTTGGTATTACCGGTTTTCGGGTGATTCTGCAATCGGTTCTCGGTGGTGGCGGCATCAACCGCTCTTCTCTAACCAAATGGAATGATTATGTGAGCTGGGACCGCCTGACGGATGCCCTGTTCTTTACTGGTTTTTCCGTACCCCTCCTGGATTATCTGGTGAAAACCCTGATTCTGGATCGAACTTTCGGGATCAATATCTCCACCAGCCCCTTAATTCTGTATTCCGTCATGGGTCTTGCCAATGGGATATATCTGTCTTCTCACAATGTTTTCCGAGGGCTTCCCAAAGGCATGGTGACGGGAAATTTTTTCAGAAGTGTTCTTTCCATTCCCGTGGCCATCCTTTTTAACAGCATCATCGGTGTCATTCTGATGTTCTATAACATTCCTTCTGTTGAAACTATTTTACAGAAATGGGCGGCTGTTATTTCAAAAGCTGCCTCAGATACGGTTGCAGGTTTAATTGAAGGCACTGTGGACCGGTTTTCCAATTTAGGCTTGAGAAAAAGGGATATTGGGAAAAAATTTACAGACCTTTTTGAAACCTATACCAAACTTGAACTCCTCTTCCCTGAAAAGGAAGAATTAAAAATCCTTGAAAAGCCTGAAAAACTTTTTGTCAGCAGAAATTCGGAAGTCAAGGATCTTGCGGTCATGATCATCATCAACGCCCTTGATCTGTTTTATTTCTGGATGTACTTGCCCAGAGCGCGGATGACCATGCTGGATATGGTTTCAAAGCTGACACCTGAAGAAAAGACCCTGTTTATTCAATCCCAGAAAATACTGGAACAGGAACAGCATATCAGCCGGCTTTTTGTGGACGGAATGCTGGGAAGACATTTTTCCAGACCCCTGTCATTTTATCTTACAAATTATAAAAATTACCTGTCCGGTATACAGAAGATCAATCAAGCACCTTTCCAATAAGTCACCTTTTTTTACACGGGTTCTTTCCATCATTTTAAAAAACCCAATCCCTGACAGAAAGAATTTACAGATTGTTCGTATTATTCACAATCTGTAAAAAAAACGGACAGATGTCGGAATCCCAAACAATTGTCAGCATTTTTGATAATCCCTGTATTTTAAGACAATTACAAAAAATCAAAGCCTGATCTTTCCTATGGCATATCTTTTGCTGTCATCTATACAGTCGGATAGGCTGATGAGATTAATCCAATTTGATTTGAGGAAAAAAGAATGGAAATATCAGCAGAACGAAGTGCATTTTACCAGGAATTATCCCGAAAGATCAGAATCCTGATCCTGGTCATTTCTTTTTTCCCCTTTACCCTGACCACCGGGATTTTGTTTTACCGGTTCAATCTTACGTATACGGAAAAAATCCAGGCCCATATCTCGGAACTGGTTCAAAAGCATACTCAGAATATCGATACCTTCCTATCGGAAAAACTGGGGAATATAAGGCACCTGGCATATCAACTGGAAAATAACACCCAGCCGCCGGAACAATTTCTTAAAACAAATCTTGAACTCCTGGAAACTGAGTACCCGGATTCGTTTACCGATATCAGCATTGTCAATGAGGATGGACTTCAGATCGCCTATGAAGGCCCTTTCAACCTGAAAAACGCTGATTATAAAAATTCGGAATGGTTTCAAAACGCCATGGAAAAACCGTTTTATATCAGCGATGTCTTTGCCGGGTTAAGAGGACATCCCCATTTTATTATTGCCGTCAAGGTCAGACTCAGCGGAAAAGACCACATTCTGAGGGCCACTATCAATTTTGCCGGGTTCAATTCCATGGTGGAAAACATACAGATCGGAAAAACCGGTATTGCCTATATTCTCAACAGCAAGGGACAGGTTCAGACCAAGGTGGATATAAGGATCAACCCGAGTATTATCGCATCCCTCGTGGATTATAAAAACCCGGAAAATCGAACCATTATCGCTGAAAAACAGGACCCGGCCGGAAATAAATATCTCTATGCCATCTCCACATTGAAGAATATCGACTGGAGTGTTGTGTTCCGCCAGGATGTGAGGGATGCCTTCAGCGATTTTCGAAAAACACAGATGCTGACCCTCCTTCTTCTGGTGGTCGGCTGTATTGTGGTCATTACGGTTGCCTTTACCCTGCCCCGGTATATTGTGAAATTGATTTCCAGTGCCGAAACAAAGAGCGAAGCCATGAACCGGCAGGTCGTCGAAAGTGGAAAACTGGCCAGCATCGGCGAACTGGCGGCCGGGATTGCCCATGAAATCAACAACCCTGTGGCCATTATGGTTGAGGAAGCGGGCTGGATAGAAGATCTGCTGGAAGATGAAGCACTGAAGGAGACTGGAAACCTCCTGGAATTCAAACGAGCCTTAAAACAGATCAATACCCAGGGAAAACGATGTAAAGAGATCACGCATAAGCTGCTGAGTTTTGCCCGGAAAACCGATTCCACCATCAATGATGTTGAAGTCAATGAAGCCATCAGGGAAATGGTTTCCCTCACCGCTCAGATGGCTAAATATAACAATGTCTCCATCGGGACAAAACTTGAAGAAAATCTTCCTTTTGTCAGGATTTCTCCCTCGGAACTGCAACAGGTGATGCTCAACCTGATCAATAATGCCATTGATGCCATGGAAAAAACAGGCGGCAGTCTGACCATCGAAACACTGAGAAGCCATGCTGAAAAAAAACATATTGAAATTTTGATTGAAGACACAGGACCGGGTATCCCCAAGGAAAATCTGGAGCGGATCTTCAATCCTTTTTTTACCACAAAAGCTGTAGGGAAAGGGACAGGCCTCGGGCTTTCCATCTGCTACGGCCTTGTGCAGAAAATGGGCGGAAAAATCGAGGTGTCCAGCCAGGTCGGCGTGGGCACTCAGTTCCGCATCTTTATCCCATTTCAGGACGATTTAACGGAAAATATAAAAAGTGAATTTAAAACAACAATCTTATAAGGAGATACCCCATGAAAAAGATTAAATTATTGCTGGTAGATGATGAAAAAGCATTTCTGGATACCATTACTAAACGTCTGGAATTAAGGGACATAGATGTTTCAGCCGTTTACAGTGGGAAAGACGCATTGTCTGAAATTGAAAAAAATAAATCTGTCGAAGTCATCCTCCTGGATGTCAAAATGCCTGAAATGGACGGAATACAAACATTGGTGGAGCTGAAAAGAAAAGCTCCCCTGGTGGAAGTCATCATGCTGACCGGCCATGCCACTGTGGAAAGCGCCATTGACGGGATGAAACTGGGCGCATTTGATTATCTCATGAAACCCTGTGACATTGATGTTTTAATTGGAAAAGTCAAAGGAGCCGCCTCAAAGAAAAGAGATCATGAGGAAAAAATAACCGAGGCCCGCATCAAGGAAATTACGGAGCGGCGGGTATAGTGGAAAGAAAAAAACAATGAATGAGGTTAACAAAGACAAAGATATGATTCGTCTGCTTCTGGTAGATGATGAAAAAGGATATCTGGATGTTCTTTCCAACCGCCTGTCAAGACGGCTCATCATCCCCACCAAGGCTTACAGCGGAACCAATGCCATACAGATCCTGCGCAAACAGGATTTTGATGTGGTGATTCTGGACCTGAAAATGGAAGATATGGATGGGATTGAAGTCTTGAAAGTGATCAAACGGATGGTGCCGGATCTCCCTGTTATTCTCCTGACCGGGCATGGATCACAGACCGCAGCAAAGGAAGGGCTCCTTGCCGGGGCGTTTGACTTTTTGACCAAACCCTGTGAACTGGTGGAGCTCATGGATAAAATCAGAGAGGCCCATGAGCATCACCGGCAACACTCGGAAAGTATCAATTTATTAGATGTGGATTCATCACCGGAATCCTGAAAATGAAGTGAATTCGATAAACCTATGAATATGAAAAAGAATGTTGGAGGCATTTCAGAAATGTTTTCACTTCATCTAAGCCTGAAAACCAGGGTTTACCTGGTCAATGCCATTCTTCTTTGCATCACCCTGGTGGGCGCCGTCCTTATGGTCTGGTACACCTATAAAATTGAAAAGGTGTTTAAAAATATCATCAGCCGCAACGTCATGATATTTGAGTCTGCAGAAGCCATGGGGACTGCCTTGGTGAATCAGAAAGGTTATGTATCCTATTTTTTCCAGGATGGAAATCAGGAGTGGCTGGTGGAGCTTGCCCGGTACCGGACGGTTTTTGAAAATAAGCTTGAAGAAGTTAAAAACCATGTGGAAGAACCTTGGGAAAAAAAGGCCGTGGGTCAAATTGAAAATGATTACAGGCTTTATATTGCAGCACGGGATGAGATTATTGAACTCTATAAAAAAGGAGACAAACAAAAAGGCTTTAATCTTCACCAGAGTGTGAGACAGTCTTTTTTTAAAATACTTGATTTATGTGAACAATTTAAGGGTTTTCATAAGGAAAAAATAGAAACTGCCATTGAAACAAGCGCAAAAGAAGCCAACCGGTTAAGAATCATTGTATTGATGGCCATTGTTTCCGTGACGCTGTTGAGCCTTCTGGTCAATTTCATTTTTGCCCGGCACATCATGGGTCCCATCCGCAAACTCATATCACAGGTAGATGAGGATGGAACAGGAAGATCCATCAATGAGGTGGATGCACTTCAGCGAGGAGTTATGGGTCTTATTGAAAATGCCGAAGAGACCCATCAGAAACTCAAACAGAGCCAGGAATCCCTTTTACAGTCGGAAAAAATGGCACTCATCGGAAAGCTTGCCGCAGGAACAGCCCACAGCATTAGAAACCCTTTAACTTCGGTAAAAATGCGGCTCTTTTCCCTGAACCGGTCGGCAGCCCTTTCAAATAACCAGAGAGAAGATTTGAATGTCATTTCCGGCGAAATTGTACAAATCAATAAAATTGTTGAAAATTTTCTTGAGTTTGCCCGCCCCCCAAAGCTTGTCACAAAGCTGATGAGCCCTTCGGCAGTGGTGGACAGTGCGGTATATCTTCTGGAACAAAGACTTCGGTCCTATCATGTCAATTTAAAAATCAAACGATCGGGCAATCTGCCTGAAACCCTGATCGACCCGGAACAACTGAAAGAAGTGCTGGTCAATATTATCATCAATGCCTGTGAAGCCATGGAAAACGGCGGTGCCATCATTATCCGTGAGGAAGCGGGGGAGATTGATCCCCAAAGAAAAGCCGATGTGATCCGGATCAGTGATAATGGCGAGGGCATACCGGAAGAGATCAAGAAAAACATCTTTGACCCGTTTTTTACCACCAAGGAAGAGGGCACTGGGTTAGGGCTCAGTATTGCCTTTAACATCATCCATGAACATGGCGGCACAATCGAAGTCCAAAGCAAACAGGGCAAGGGAACTGATTTTATCATCACGCTGCCCAGAAAGGTAAATAATGAGAAAGAATAGTGGATTCATATATCAGAGAGGAAGATATGGCCCGTCCGAGTTGACCGGAAGGAGCCTTGTTATAATAATAAACCCGTTTTTTATTGACAACTACAAGGAGAAAAAAAATGAAGTTTTTTCGTGATCTGAACCAGTTCATGGTGGCCGGGTCAAGGGCCCACGCCCGCTGGGAACTGGAAATGTCCAACAACATCCTGCACAGCCGCACCCGATTGCTGATCCTGGGTCTGTTGCTCATTCCCGTTTTCCTGGGCGGCGTTGCCTTTGCCGACGCCGTCAGCCAGGCCCTGCCGTCCTTCATCGGCAGCAAGCAGGCCTATGGGCCCGCGCACTACACCAACCTCATCTTCGGCGCCTCGGTGCTGGTCGGTGTCTGCGCCGGTCTCATCACCGGCTGCATCGGCGCTGGCGGCGGCTTTATCATTGCACCGGCCCTGATGAGCGCCGGCGTCAAGGGTATCCTTGCGGTCGGAACCGACCTGTTCCACATCTTTGCCAAGGCGATCATGGGATCGGTCCTTCATCGCAAGATGGGCAACATCTCGG
>JAIFMF010000184.1 GCA_020048635.1 Desulfobacula sp.
CGCAAAACGCCTCCTGAAGCAGGAAACCCTGGAAGCATCGGATCTGGAAGCCCTTTTCAAATCCCTGAAACCCGCTTCCGCAGAATTTATTGCATCCGCACCCGAATGCAGCGGGCCGTCCGCATGAGAAATAAATTCCTTGGCACCGGCGAACCCGGGTATCATCCCTTTCGTAAAATCAGGATCATGCTGGCCGGGCTCAGGTTTGTCTTCCGCTATGAATTCACCGTGGCCTACAAACTTGTGCTTTCTGCTGTAATCCTTGTCTTGGCTCTGATTTTCAAGCAGTGGCTGGATTTTGAAATCATTTTAATTTCTACCGGTTTTGTAGTGGTAACAGAAATGCTCAATACCGCCATTGAAGCCGTCTGTGATTTTATCGAAACCCGGGAAAACGAAAAGATAAAGGCCATCAAGGATATCGGCGCAGCGGCTGTGGGTATCAGCATATTTATCTGGGTTATGGTCATAATTTTCAATGGGGCTCATCTTTTTTCCATTATTCAGGCATATCTGTTGGCAAAGTGAAAAAATGACGCTGAGGGATGGGTATCTCACGGCCTTTTCAATCAGCAATTCTAAATTTGAGAACTAAAATCTATGGTATCCATATGGGCTCCTATGTGTCGATTGTTTCTTTACTGAAAAATCGATATCTCCTAAAAGCTAAGCCTCTTTAAAACTGATACTCTTTGCCAACTCACAGGCAATGCTGCTGCTTGAAAGACGCATGATACTTTCTTCAGAAGACCCGAAACTCAAGAGATTGATACTGCCATACCAGGTTATTTTTTCATCGATGATGGTAAATTTCTGATGAATATTGGGTTTTTGCAGAACCTTCACCCCGGATTCCTTTAACAGCAGAACAACGGAATCAAATAGTATTTTTGCACCTTCTCTATGATTATCCGCCGGTTTTGTGATGATGGTGATGTCAACTTGTTTTTTCAAAAGCGGATCAAAATGACCTATCATCTGGATTACCCGCTTTTTTGTCATAAAAGGACTGACAATCAAAACCTGTTTTACGGCATTACCAATATCATTCAAATAGACCGGGAAAAAGTTTTTCTGATCAAAAATAATATCCGTCGGCATATCCGGAATGTTGCCTGCCTTGACCTTGTACCCTATGGAGGCGTACCCTTTCAGCCTTTTTCCATACATGTTTTCAAGCATTTTTATATGTATGTCGACATAGTCATATATCTGCACATCTTTTTTACCGTCGCGTAAGCGATGAAGTCTGCCGGCATATTGCTGAAGTGTTCCTTTCCACGAAATGGGCATGGCCAGAAACAGGGTGTCGAGGCGGGGTTCATCAAAGCCTTCCCCAATAAAACTGCCGGTTGAAACCAGAACAAACGGATTCTTATCAGGTATTGAAGATATCTTTTTCAACACTTCATCAGTCTTTTTTACTCCCATCCCGCCGGTGAGACAGATCACATCAGGAATTATTTTTGACAGGCTCTCATACAGTGAGTTTACATGGGATACCCTGCCGGTCAGAACCAGAGAATTTCTGCCGCTTTTATGGCAGGCCGCCACATCATCAATGATCAATTGATTTCTGATATCATCGGAGGCGAGTTCCGACTTGATTTCCTGAAGGGTTAACTCTTCCTGTTTTTTGCTCAGCCCGATTTTAAAGGACGTGAATCTGGGTATCAGATAATGATCAAAAGGCCTTTTCTCTGCCTGCATTCTGGCATCCACCGAAAACCTTATGGGGCCGCAATAAAAAAAGATAATGGGATGATGTCCATCCTGCCGAAAAGGAGTGGCTGTTAACCCATAGATATATCTGGCCGGGGCATTTTTTAAAATCTGTTCAAAATTGACTGCCGGAACATGATGGCATTCATCCACAATGATCATGCCGTAGTCTTTGATACAATCCTTTACCGTGCCCCTGGTAATCAAAGATTGCATAATCGCCACATCTACGATTTTATTTAAACTCTCTTTTCCTGCCCCTATCAGGCCAATTATATTTGTTTTCTTTTTTCTGCCCCGTTTCTTTGAAGGTTCGGGAAGTTTTTCATGAATCAGAAGAAACTGGGATAGTCGTTCCTGCCATTGTGACAAAAGCTGCTGTCTGTGAACCAATATAAGCGTATTCACTTTTCTTGAACCAATCAATTTTGCTCCGACCACCGTTTTTCCGAAAGCGGTCGTTGCAGACAGCACGCCGGTATCATGTTCCAGAAGCGCATTGATTGCATCCTGTTGTTCCTGGTGCAGTAAACCGTTGAATTCAATATTGATGGGTCTCCCCGGATTGGTCTCATCCATCTGATGAATCTTAATCTTATAATCGTTTAACAAATGGATTACATCATCTTCACAGCCCCGGGGTAAGGCCAGATAATCGTCAAACTCTTCGGAACAGGAAATGATCCTTGGTTTATTAAAGGTGGGCATTCTCATGGCCTGATATTTATAAAACTCCGGATTTTTAAACGCGGCCAGGCGTTTCAGGATATTCAACGCTTTTTGGCTGAATCCGGTTTTTTCAATGTACAACAGATTGGATTTGGTGATTTCAACAGCATCGGGAAAATCCCGAGTCTGCAATTCAATGGTGTTTTTTACCCAGGGTTTAACAGTGTCTGCTTCTTCATGTTTCAACATGCCCAGGTCATTTCCCTTGCCGAATTTTGTTAAAAAGAAATCCAATTCTTTTTCAGCCAGCTTTTGAATATTGCATAAAAACTCCCATTGATCTTTATATGGCTCAAATTGATCATCAATAAAAACAGCATTACCCTTTTCCCTTGCAGATTTCTGCAACGGCAGTGCAATCAGATTCCCCAAACCCCCTTTGGGCATTATATCCTGATTGGGAAACAGTCTGTCATAGGATTTAAAAGAGATCTCATGCCTTTTTTGCATTGAATAGGTCAATAATGATGATCCAAATTTTCTTGCCATTGAAGCAGGTATTGGGTTTTCAAAGAAAAACCATAAATGCCCGCCATTTCCTGATCTGGATCGTTCAACAGCAACCGGAATACCCATGTGGGTGCAACTATCGCGTATAACGGATATATCATTTTCCCAGCCTTTGTCATCAAAATCAATGGCCAGAAAAAAGCAGGTTTCATCCTGACACATGGGGTAAATTCCGATCACCATTTCTCCTTGAAGGTGTTTTTCAATTATTGTTTCATTCAATTCGGAATATAGTTTCTGATCGCAGCTGAAACATTTGATTCTGGGTTTATTGCATATCCCCGGCTTCCACTCATTCATGCATACCGGGCTGTAACCGGATTGCCCTTTTTTATTTTCCCATCGTTTGGCATATACATCGTTTCGGCCTTTAAAAAGAGACATAAAAAGCAATATTTTATCGGTCGTTGCCGAATAATGATGAACCGGTTTTGTACAGATGAAATCAGGTCTTATAGAATCTTCCCGGATCTCATTAAAATGTCTATGATTCAGGGCGCTTTCGGATAATATGTCTTGATTTGAATGGTTTTCGGGAAAAATATTTAGCGGGCCGGGCTCTGCTTCCATCTGTTTCAGCTTTGCCTTCAGACAGGCATTTTCTTCAATCAGAGTCAGGTATTTTTGATATAATTCGTCATATTCTAAAGGGTTCATGCCTTCTCATCATATCGGCCCAATGAAATAGCCTCGTTTTTTAAATCGGCGTTGGAATAAAATGGGCAGCCCATATATATAATCGGGTTTTCTAAGCAGCTTCATAGGGCCGGATTGTTTCAAGATTAGAGCCTATTTCTAGTTTGGCAACATCTAAATCATATGCCTGTTGGAGATTTAGCCATAACTTAGGTCCGGTTCCGAACCATTTGCCGAGCCGCAATGCTGTATCAGCAGAGATTGATCTTTTTCCGGAAATTATTTGAGAAATTCTATTTGCGGGCACTTTAATTTGCCTTGATAGTTCAGCAGATGAAACCCCTAATTCTTTTAATTCATCGAATAATATCTCTCCAGGATGTATCGGTTTATGTGACATAATATACTCCTTAATGCCAAGAGCGTGTCGGCTGCATCCAGAACCCGGAGGCGTTTTTCAGCTTGTCTGGCAAAAGCCTCGAATTCCGGAACTCGCTCACCATCATATAATTGTTTTGTCTTTTTTCCTTTAAAGCTATTTATCATAAATGAATAATAAATTTCGGTACGCTATACGTCAATCATAAATATTTATCATCTTCCATAACTCTAAAAAATCCCTTTGCCAGGAATAAATCCTTATCCGACAGTCAACCAGAACCCATACGTCATGCTGGAGAGCAGGGTACAGATGGAGATGACGGCCACGGCAAAATCAGGATCACCACCGATCTCTTTTGCCATGATATAGGTCAGGGTGGCTGTAGGGGAGGCAAGGACAATCATTGCCGGAAGATAATCGTCTGGAAGGATGGAAAACAATTTAAACAATAATAATCCAATGGCCGGGGCCAGGATTAATTTTATGAATGTTGTGATGCCCGCATTGATGAATCTGGGTTTCAGGTTTTGAAAGGACAGCGATGCACCAATAATCAAAAGGGCCATGGGCAAGGCCAGCCCCTTTAATATCTCAAGGGACCGGTCAATGATTTCCGGTATGGAAATATTAAAAAAGGCCACCAGAAATCCGGCCAGAACCGACAGGATCACAGGGTTGGTTATGGTCTTTTTCAAAGTATCCCCGATATTGGCGCCACCCTCATTCTTTTCGCTGTGGTATTGCAGCACGATAACGGCCATAAGATTCTGCAGGATCATGACAAACCCGGAAATGATGGCTGCTTTGACAAAGCCTTTGTTTCCAAGGTAATAAAAGGCAACGGCAAAACCGATATACCCTAAATTCCCATGAAATGAGCCATGGATAAAGGAGCCTTTTGATGATTTCGGCATATTCAGAATCCGGCTCAGGCCAAAGGCGGTAGCGGCAACAACCAGGAGGACAACGAGGGTGATCAGGATTACGGGAATATGGGTTTCCGTTTTCAGACTGGCTTTTGCAATAGAACTGAAGATCATGGCCGGAATGGCAAGATAATAAACGAGCCGGTTGGCCTGGTTCAGGAAATCCGGTGTGAAAAAACCCCTGTGTTTGGCATAGAGTCCGAGAAAAATAACAACAAAGACCGGGATTATGGTGGAAACAATATTCATATGGCCTGGATATGCCACCTCATTTTTTCTTTAACCAGTTCATCCGCCCTGAACGGTTTGTGTAGATAGGCGTCCGCACCAAAGGCCATGATCTGCGCCCTGTCCTCATCAAAGGCGCTGGCGGTTACTGCGATGACGGGCACTGTCTTTTCTTTTTCTAACAACATACAGGTTTGAATGCAAAAACACAAAAAAATTCTCCTTTCAGCCGTAAAGCGTTCTATGCAGTATCTGGAAAAGGAACCACACGGACTACCGGGGTGTCAGAAAAATTTCGGGAGCTTGAATTTCATGGTGACTTCACCGGTTTCACGGTCAATTTTCACCATTTTATCCTGGTCATCCGAAAGGTCGATCTTTTTCCCGGTTGCCATTTCCATGAGCCCGGCAATGAACTGCATCCCCGAATTCAGAACGGCTTCAATTTTTTCCGGTGGCTGGCTTGCGAGAATGTTGTCCTGATCCGCCTCAACCTGATCGATTTCAACCTGATCCGCTTTATCATCGCCGGAATCATCTTTTCCGGCAGTGGCACCCGTTTCCTCTCGGCCCAGCACTTCGGGATTCAGATAATAGGGCGTGTCTTCAGGAATTTCTTCGGGCTCAGCGGTTTCCACGACCGGAAGTTCCGGCTCTTCGCCCATCATCTCTCTTAACCGGTTGAGCATTTCATTTCTTTTTTCCCTCGAAAACTCAACCGTGTCCGGCCCATCGTCAAACACGCCTTTAAACAGATCGGTCTTAAGCTGGATACCGGCAAAAATCTTTTCTTCAATACTGTGTTTTGCGATCAGATTGATCACATTCACATGCCTGCTTTTCTGCCCGATGCGGTTGACCCGGCCGATACGCTGGTTCATCCTTGCCGGATTCCAGGGAAGCTCAAAATTGACCACACAATCCGCCACCTGGAGATTGAGTCCTGTGCCGCCGGCATCGGTTGACAAAAATACCCGGCATTGGGGATTATTTGTGAATTCATCAATCAGGGCCTGTCGCTTTTTAACCGGGACTTTTCCGGAAAGCTCGACAAAGGGCAGGTTCATATCGGAGAGGGTCCGGGCAATCAGGAAGGTCATGGTGGTCCATTCACTGAATATCACCATTTTACGCCGATTCTGGACAACAACCTCATCCAGGATACCCTTAAGTTCATCCAGCTTTGGAGAGATATGGGTTTCCCTGTCGATGAGATAGGTGGAATCGCAGACCATGCGCATCTTGAGCAGAAGAACCTGGATTTTTCGGATATCCACAGGGGTGAGAAATTTTTTGTTGATCAGGGGCAGCAGCAGCCGTGCATACCCTGCATGGATCTCTTTTTGTTCATCGGTCAGGTCGATATAATAATTGTTGATGATCTCATCGGGCAGGTCTTCCAGGACATCTTCCTTTTTCCGCCGGATGACAATCGCTTTAAGCCTTTCATTGAGTATTTCCAGGTTCTTGTACCCGGCCACGCTGCTTTTTTTCTTTTTCGGGATTAAAAAATGATCCGCGGCAAATTTCCACAACGGCGTGAGCATGAACGGGTCCAGAAACTGGACAATGGAATATATATCTTCAAGCTTGTTTTCAAGCGGAGTTCCCGTCAGCACAATGGCGTGTTTCTTGGGGATTCTTTTTACTGCTTCTGCTGTTTTTGTGGAAAAATTCTTGATGCGCTGCGCTTCGTCAAGGACGATAGTGTCGGGATTGAATCTTGCGAGGATGGTGATGTCCTTTAAAACCGCCTCATAATTGGTGATTTTAAAAAGGCTTTTGTCATTGAAATAGAGGTTTTTCCGTCGGGAAGGTCCTCCGTCGACAATGACGGCTTTTTCATCGGAAAATTTTTCAATCTCTCTTTTCCATTGCTCTTTAAGGGAGGCTAGGGTCACGATGAGAACCTTTGAAAAACCGAATTTTTCCTTTTTGAGTATCCCGAGAGCAATGGCCTGTAATGTTTTCCCAAGGCCCATCTCATCCCCGATAAGCACCCCTGTCTTGTAAAGCCCGAATTCCACCCCCTTTTTCTGGTAGGGATACAGTTCTGTCTTTAAGGGGAATTGGAGGGTATCCTGGTGGGAGAAGGCTTCAAGCTGCCGGTCCTGCACATGCCGGTCCACCCTTTTCAACAGGTTTTCCCTGATCCGGACCCGTTTATCGTGGTTAACCTGATCCATCAGATCAAGGACATCGGCAAGATCGTTGGAAAGAAAAACGCCGTTGTCATCAAAAAACCTGCCCAGTATGTTTTCAAGATCTGATGTACCGTTCAGACGGCTTTCGTAGAATAGTCCCGGCGACTTTCTGAGCGAATCCCAGTAAATATCGACAAATGGAAATTTTTCTATTGAGCATTTTTTATCAAAACCACGCTCTTTTTTCAGGCTGAAGACAAGAAACCGGATGTGCTTGCAGGTCCCAAGTCCGTTTGTGAGATAATCCGGGCAGGAACAATGCCCCGTCCCTTTTACGGGATCATGGAGGGTGACGCAGTATTCTCTCTTGTTTTTATTGATGACCAGATGTTCGCCCTTGTAAGTATCCCCGCGGACGAGACTGAATTCTTCAGTTCCCGCTCTTTTTTCCCTGTCGTTCAGGGCTTGTAATTTTATTTCTTCTTCTGAAAGATAGGGCTCGTCCTTTTCAGGAGACAAATCCAGGGGTTCAGGATGTCTTAAAAGGATATGCCTGGCCGTGAGTGCGGCTGCCACCACATGCTTACACCCATCTCCCGGATAAGGACAGGTGCAGGATGATATAATCCCATCCTCTTCAAATCGGACTCTGGTGGTATAATCCCCGTAATTGCCGTCAACTTCATAGATAAATTCTTTTTTATCCACATCCCCTTTGGATAGAAAAAACGATCCATGCTGATAAAGTTTCATTCCTCTTTGAAAAATGAGCCTGGAATCGGCAACCCGGTCTCTTATGAAATCCTCTGATAATACAGGCATACTTGCATCCTTGTCCTTATGTGTGTTCAATTGATGGGAACACACTTTATAAAGTGATGGATAACATGTCAAGCCGGATTTTTAAGGTTGCTATTGGCCGCACTCTTATTTTCTCAGGGTAGCCTTCAGCCGGTCCGGCATCCTGAAAAAGCCGAACACATCCAGGATATTTTTTACCACAAGATCGGCCGTCAAAAGGGAAGCCACGGCAAGCCCTTCCTCCTGTAACACGGCAATCCCTATGGCGGCTTCTTTGAGCATGAGCCGGTCATTGGCCCCGTTTCCTACGCAAAGGGTATGGGCCGGCCCGAGCTGTCGGATAAAATCAAGTTTGGATTCAGCCTGATCCTTTTCAGGGATAATGGTGTTGGAACAGTCAATGCCGGAGAGTTCCTTTTTCACAAAGCCGAAGGTGTCTGCGGTGATGACATGAAAGATCAATTTATCTGAAAATGCGGTGATTCCCTCTTTTACACCGGGGATTAAAACCCCATCTTTGGCAATGGTGCCGTTATAATCAAAAACCACATGGTGAATCTGTTTTTGTTCCACGCCGGGGATGTCGATGATGATCATATCTGTATCCTGTTTTGCTTAAACTGTCTTAAGAGAATAATTTCCTCCAAGTCTCACCACTTCATCCAGAACCAGACCTGTCAACTCATCCAGTCGGGATTCGATTTCCGGTGTCAGGTGTTCCCCCAGGGTATTGAGATCCTTGGGCTCAATACCGATGATGGTGGTCCGGGGAACATGATCCAGGGCATGACACAGGGTCAGGGCCTCAATGAGATCCACCTGGTGAAGGGAGTTTTTAGCCAGGATCCGGTTGGGGATGTCTTCGTGCTCGAGTCTGTGGAAATCACCGGGTTTGCCGTGGTTCAACACCGTGTCCACCACAATGAGCTGATCAGCACTGGAAATAATGCCTAAGAGATTGATCCCCAGGACACCGCCGTCCACAATGGTTACGTTATCTGAAAATTCATATTGGTTTTCAAGCGTTTCTACCACGCGGATGCCGGCACCGTCATCCCGGTAAAGGATATTGCCGACGCCCAGCACCATGATTCTGTCTTTCATGTTTGTCCCTCAAAAAAAATAGGGTTCCGGCCGTTTCCGACCGGAACCCATTGTGATTAAACCCTATACTACTTTAACTGTGTAAGTTTCATTGTTTTCCAGATCCGTTACATGAACGGCGCAGGCAATACAGGGGTCATAGGAATGTACGGTTCTCAGAACTTCCAGGGGCCGTTTGGGATCGGCAATAGGTGTGCCGATGAGGGAATTTTCCACAGGCCCTTTCTGTTTTTTACCGTCGCTGGGTCCAAGATTCCAGGTTGAAGGCACCACATACTGGTAATTCTTGATTTTCTTGCCTTCAATCTCAATCCAGTGGCCGAGAGCCCCGCGGGGCACGTCATTCAGACCGAAACCCTTACCTTTGTCCGGCATTTCCCATGCCTGGTAAGTCTTTTTGTTACCGGCAGCAATATTGGATTTGAGTTTTTCAATCCAGCCTTCCATGGCATTACCGACGACAACGGTTTCAATTCCCCGCGCAGCGGTTCGGCCAAGAGTTGAGAAAAGGGCTTCCGTTCCTACCCCCAGGGTCTTCAGAACGTGATCCACCAAGGCTTTGACCTCGGGCTGCCCGCTTGTGTAAGCCACAAGAACCCGGGCTAAAGGACCGACTTCTGCGGATTTCCCATCATACCTCGGGGCCTTCATCCAGCTGTATTGAGCATCCGTGTTATATTTGACTTCACCCTTGATCGGTTTTGTTTCTCCGTCATAGGGATGTTTTGCCTCACCTTTTTCATACCATGCCCGGGTTACATCTTCCGTAATCTTCAAGGTATCAACGGGTTTTGGATTGAGATCTCCCAGGAGAACGCCGGCAGGCATGAGCAGGTTGTCATTTATGCCTGCCTGCGGGAAATCGCCGTAGCACAGATAGGTTTTGTTGTTTCCGCCGATGGCGCCCCAGTCCTTATAGAATGAGGCCACAGCCAGAAGATCCGGGATATAGACTTCATCCACAAAGGCTTTGGTTTCTTTCCAGATGCCGACAAATTCATTGATCCGCTCCGGGGTCAGATCGCCAACGCATGTTACCCCACCTACTACCAGGGACTGGGGATGCGGGTTTTTTCCGCCGAAGATGGCATGCATTCTTGCCGCTTTGGCCTGGAGCTTGATGGCTTCCAGATAATGGGCCGATGCCATGAGATTGGCTTCCGGCGGCAGTTTATAGGCCGGATGACCCCAGTAGCCATTGTTGAAGGGTCCGAGCTGGCCGCTGTTGACAAAGGTTTTCAGCTTATCCTGGACTCCCTTGAAATATTCAGCCGTTTCGCGTCTGCCGCCGGTGGATTCCGACAGCTTGGCCGTCTTTACCGGGTCTGCCGTCAGGCCGTTCACTATATCCACCCAGTCCAGGGCATGCAGATGATAGAAATGAACAATATGATCATGCTGGTACTGGGCCCCGTGAAGCAGGTTCCGGATGATCCGGGCATTTTCCGGGATTTCGATCTTGCAGGCATCTTCCACAGCCCGGACGGATGACAGGGCATGGATATAGGTGCAGACCCCGCAGGATCTCTGTACAAAATGGTGGGCATCCCTGGGATCTCTTCCCTGGAGCATGATTTCAATGCCGCGGAACATCTGCCCGGAACTCCAGGCATTTTTTACCTTGCCGTTTTCAATTTCCACTTCTATTCTCAAATGACCTTCGATCCGGGTAATGGGATCGATCATAATTCTTTTCCCCATAACAATTTCCTTTCCTTTAATAGATTTAATATTTTACAGCTTTTTTAAGTCATCTTTGATGCAATCGAGCTATGATTCTTCATAGAACGGCGTCATGGTATCCCAGAAATTTGGCTCACTGCATCCGATGCAGGGATGACCGGCCTGGATGGGGAAACTTGTCGCATCATTAAATTTTGCTGTCGGACAATTGTTATAGGTTACAGGGCCTTTGCAGCCCAATTGATACAGACAATAGCCCATTTCAGCTTCTTTGGAACCGAATTCGGTTACAAATTTGCCTTCATCATAAAATTTCAGGCGTGGGCAATTGTCATGAACGGATTCACCGTAGGCAAACGTGGGACGGCCGACAGTATCGAGTTCAATTTTTTCTTTGTTCAGGTATTTTACAATGACGGCAAGAAGATTCAGCGGGTTGGGAGGACATCCCGGAATGTTAATAGGCTTGATCCCCAGAGCATCGCCGACGCCTTTATATCCACCGGGATTGGGTTTCGCTGCGGATACGCCGCCATATGCAGCGCAGGTGCCAAGGCTGATAACGGCAGCGGCCTTTGGAACGACATCCTTTGCAATGGCGAGAAAGGTTCTGTCCGCGACTTTGCCATAAGCGCCGTTGTATTTGGTGGCAATGGCCCCTTCAACAATGCAGACGAATTTGCCCCTGTATTTTTTGACGGCATCGTGCAGGCTTTTTTCCGCCTGATGGCCGGATGCCGCCATGATGGTTTCATGGTATTCCACAGAAATGGTTTCAAGGATAATGGCCCCCACATCCGGTGTTCTTAAAAATGCCTCGGAGCATCCGGTGCATTCGCTGAAATGCAGCCAAATCACCGGCGGCCTGGGTTTTGAGGCAGCCTTTTCAACCTGAGCGACAACCTGTCCCACCATCGTATGAGACAAGCCCATGGCGGCTGTCAATGCGGTACAGTACTTGAGAAAATCCCTTCTTGAGACTCCTTTTGCTTCCAACCTCTCATAAAAATCGTTGTGCTGATCTTCTTTCATGACACCTCCGTTTTTTTATTATGATTTCATATCATAACTCTCCAGCTTGTATTAATAATTCAGACAAGGCTTTCAAATCAAATAGATTGTTCTGATAAAAAGTGCAAGGTTAATAGAATATCTCTATGAAAAAAGGTTTGCCCTGATCTTTCCAAGCAGCAATACTTTAACATCTCCATTTGCTTTGTAGCTTGCAAGAAGGAGATACGGGGCGAGTACCATTATC
>JAIFMF010000148.1 GCA_020048635.1 Desulfobacula sp.
TATGCCAAAGGGGCTGAAGACTGGTTTAAATATGTGAATGATACCAAGATGCTGGGAGACGACACCATTGATTGTACTATCAAAGATGATCAATATGAGAATGATACGACCAAAAGATTTTTTGAACAATTTATCGATGACGGGATTGTTCTTTTCTTAAGTTATGCCACCGGTGGCAACCTGGCCTTGAAAAGGGATTTTGAAGAAATAAAGATACCCGTTGTCCCGGCCTCCTACCATGAGGGCCTCATCGTCGGCTCCAACTATATCTTTATGCCGGTGGCAACCTATTCTGAAAATGTTGTCGGACTGGCCGAATATGTGGTACAGAACCATAAAGACAGCGGCGTCCCCAAGGTCGCCTTTTTTATCCATCCCTCCGCCTTTGGCCGGGGACCCCTGGAAGACACCCAGAAAGCCGTCGCCGCAGGCCTAAAAATAGAAATTGTTGAAACCGTTGAACATGGTAAAGATCTTGACAATAGCGCCATGCTTCAGCGCCTCATCAGCAAGGGCGTTCAATATGTCCTCTGCCACACGGTTCAATCCCCCGTCGCCACCATGCTGACCGATGCCCAGCGCCTGGGTCTGGCCGCCAAAACTTTTGGTGAAAAAGGCAAGCTGACCTTCCTCGGCGCCCACTACACTGGCGGCAACGATCTCATCGCCCTGGCCGGGGCCTCCACCGAAGGCTTTTTCTGGGCCTGTTCCTATAACCTGACCTCGGAAAACAATGAAGGGGCAAAAAAGCAATTGGAGCTAGCAAAAAAATACGGCCGTGACGACAAAGCCGCCAATTCCCATAATTACGGCGCTGGCATCCTGGCCGCCCAGATTGCCACGGAAGCCATCAAGATGGCAAAGGCCGCCAAACTGGAAGTCAACCGCGAAAACCTGTATAAGATGCTCAATAACATGAAATTCGATTCCTTTGTGGCGGCTGGCCCGGTAAGCTTCTCCAAAACCGAACGGATCGGAGTGGATGTTCAAAATATCTATGTGGTTGAAGGCGGAAAATTCAAGAAAATCAAATCTGTTGAATCCGAATTCATTAAAAAAGTCAGGGCTGGCCGTTAGGTTTTAATGATATGTATGGGGCATAAGCGTCCCTGCGGAAGGTGAACTCATCTTACCGGGAATCATTCAATTCCCGGTAAGAATAACCCCCAAACCAGAGAAAGTGCATATGGGAACAAATCTGCTTGAAGTCAACAATATTGAAGTTATCTATAATGATATCATCCAGGTACTGCGCGGCGTCAGTCTGAATGTCCCAAAAGGCAGTATCGTCGCCCTTCTCGGAACCAACGGAGCAGGGAAAACAACTACTTTACGGGCCATCAGCGGTCTTTTAAAACCCGAGAACGGTGCCATCAAGGAAGGATATATCAAATTCAACAATACCGATACCACCCAGCTCATGGGGACGGATGTTGTGAAACTCGGTGCCGTCATGGTGCCCGAAGGCAGACGGGTATTCAAACACCTGACCGTGAATGAAAACATCCTTGTGGGGTCTATTACGCGAAAGGACGGGTCTGCCAAAATCCGCGAAGACAATGAACTCATGTACAAACATTTTCCAAGACTCTCCAAAGTGACCAACCGGATGGCCGGCTACAGTTCCGGCGGAGAGCAGCAGATGATCGCCATTGCAAGGGCCTTGATGGCAGCGCCCCAGATGCTGATGCTGGATGAACCGTCCCTGGGGCTTGCGCCGCTTCTGGTCAAAGAAATATTTGATAATATTAAAAAAATAAACAAAGAACTTGACACCACCATCCTGGTTGTGGAGCAGAATGCAAAAGTTGCCCTGGCTGTATCTGATTATGCCTATATCATGGAATCAGGCAAAATCGTTCTGGAGGGACCGTCCGAAGAATTGCAGAACAACCCCGATGTCAAAGAATTTTATATGGGTATTACCAAGGGCGGCGGCAGGAAATCCTTTAAAAATGTAAAGTCTTATAAACGCCGCAAACGCTGGATGTAGACTGTAATTTCAAGGAGTTCAACATGAAGATACTGGTTGGGTATAATGGCGGCGAAGTCGGAAGGCTGACCTTGTCTCTTGCAAAAGAATTTGCAAGGACGAATAACGCTTTTGTATATATTGTTACCTCGATGGAAGGGGGAACTTCCGAAAAACAGTCTGATATCATAAAAGCTGAAGAAGAACTGGATCTTGCAAGAAAGCTCATGAAAGACTCAGGTATAGACCATGATGCCCAGCAAAGCGTCCGGGGACTTTCCGCAGGGGAAGATCTGGTCCGGTTTGCCGAAGAAAATGATATTGCTCAGATATTTCTCGGCATAAAGAAAAAATCAAAAGCCCAGAAAGCCATCCTGGGCTCCACAGCCCGATATGTTATATTAAAAGCCCCCTGCCCGGTCACCACCATCCGGTTTGAACTGGATACCATTAAAATGGAAGACCTTTTAAAGGACCGACGGGTTCTGGTGGTGGATGATGAGCCGGATATCCTCGAAACCGTCGAAGAACTCCTGGATATGTGTGCCATTGAAAAAGCCGCTACTTTTGAAGAAGCAAAAAAACTCCTTGAAAAAAATCGCTATGACATCGCCATCCTCGATATCATGGGAGTTTCAGGATATGATGTGCTGGAACTGGCCCGTAAAAAAGACATCCCGTCCCTCATGCTGACCGCCCACGCCCTGACCCCTGAAAACCTGAAAGAATCCATTGTAAAAGGTGCGGATTCCTATATTCCCAAAGATGAATTGGCAAACCTCGTCCGCCATGTGGCCGACGTCATCAAGGCCCGTATTGAAGGTAAACAGGGCTACGGCGCCTGGTTCGGAACCCTGAAACCTTTCTTTGACAAGGCATTCGGCAAGGGCTGGCGGGACAGGGACAGAACCTTCTGGAATTCCTTTGATGATAAATACGGGAGATAAGCCTTAAAAAAATCCGGTTTGTTGACATGAGTTATAATCCAAATTATTATAATCCAAATTATAACTATCGGGAAAACAACTCTGATCAAAGAGTTCATAGACGGTAAAACTGCTCTGTATTTCATGGCTACTGAGGAGTCTGAGCGCGAAAACAAAAAAAGCATTCAGCGCCTTTTGGCTGAATTTGCAAACAACACTCTTCTTAAAAAAAACCTTTTGCTGGAATGGGATGAAATTCTGGTAAATACCAACGTCATGGTCATTTTATGTGGATCCCTGGTCAGCATGATGGTTCATCAGACCCTTTCGTATTCGAGCCCTTTGTATGGCCGAAGAACCGGTCAGATCAGGATGAAGCAGATTGCCTTTAAAAATTACCATCTGTTTTTCGATGAAAAGGGGAATTATGACCTGATCGCCCATTATTCAGTCACCGGTGGCGTACCAAAATATATTGAATTATTTAAGCCAATGGATGACATTTTTGAAGCCATAAAAACGAATATTCTTTCAAAGCAATGTTTTTTATATGAAGAACCCATCTTTCTGCTGGAAAGGGAAGTAGGTGAAATCGGAACATACTTCTCCATTATCAAATCCATTGCAGCGGGCCATCATAAAATCGGAAAAATAGCAGCCCATATCGGTATCAACCAATCCGGCGCTACAAAATATCTGAGAACTCTGATGGAGCTGGACATTCTCGAAAGAATCACCCCTGTTACCGAAACCAATCCTGAAAAGAGCAAAAACGGTCTTTATGTCATTAAAGATAATTTTATCCGGTTCTGGTTCAGATTTGTCTATCCCTACAGAAATTACCTTGAAATGGAAAATACTGACTTTGTTATTCATAAAATCAGACAGAATTTTAATGACAACCATGTGAGCTATATTTATGAAGATATTTGCCGGGAAAGGCTGTCTGACCTGATCAGCAGGGATCTTCCGAATTTCACCCTGTCAAAGGCAGGCCGGTGGTGGGACAAAAACACGGAAATTGATATTGTAGCACTTGACCCGCAAGACAGCGCAATTCTCTTCGGGGAATGCAAATACAGTTCCCGAAAGATTGATCCAAGTGATTATTATCATCTGAAAGAAAAATCAGAAAAACTAGTCTGCAAAAAGGAGACTCTAAAATACTATGCTATTTTCAGCAGGTCCGGATTTACACAGGAACTCGTTGAACTGGCAAAGAAGGAAAAGAGGCTCACTTTATATCATTTTAACGGATGATCCCGCCCCCTCCCTTCTTTGACACCGCTTATTCAGTAAAAACAGGCGGGGCTGAGGATGGTTGCCTGCTTCAGCAGTTTTGAGCCATGATTTGCCAAACCGGCAAGATCGGCAGCTTCATCCCAGTGTTGCCGGATTATCCCGGCGGTTTCTTCCCCAATTGTTTTTGCCTCTTCAGACGTCAGGCCAAATTGTTTTGCTTCGCTTAATGCGTTCCGCAGGGTGCCGGTTCTTCCTTCCCTGCCGATAATCATGGCCTGATGTGCTGTCTGCCCGGCCCGCAGTATGGGGCAGATGTCATAGGCAGGGGTCAGGGTGTAATAATGGCCATCCCAGAAGAAAGAATGATTGCGCGCATGGTCGTCGGTATTTCCGATAAAAATATTAAACAGCATCCTTTTAAACAGCTGTTTTGTATCAGAAGAAAAACCATCGCCGAAACGGCGGATAAAAGATGCAAGTTCCGGATAAGAAGCCAAGGTTGCTTCCGTCTCGTGCAACTGAAGTGCCGTAAGGCCACTGATAAGAAAACGACGGCGCCAATGACCATCAGATAATTCTCTGTCAAACCGTTTCACCAGGAGGACATCCTTTTCCATTATTTTCAAAAGGCGCATATCCGGGACGGCAATCCCGCATTTTCCTGCCAGCCACATAGCAGCATACTCGCTTCTGACAACAGGATAATGATCGGTTGTGGAAGAAAACTTGGCAATCCATTTTATATTTTCATCCATGAGCAATGCTTTGGGTCTTGCTCCGCCAACGCTTGATCCGTGCAAAAGCGCGTTTGCCAATGATTCAGGGAGAGGATGTCCTGCCTCCACCTTTTCTGCAGCCGTCAAAAGATCCTCAATCAAAGCGGAAGGCCCGGTTCGGACGCCGGAGTATCCCGATGATTCAGGCCGGACATCCAGTGCGCCGATCCTGTCCCTTCCGGCCAAAAGAAGATAATCAAGTTCGGAAAAGGCCTTGCCTTCGATTGTATACATCAATACTCTTCGTCCCCATGCATCAGGTGCCGCATCCCTGATCACACTATGGGTTTCACCAAAGGAGGGTGAAAAAATCCGTTCCTCCAGAGGAAGTTCCCGCGGATCAAGTGCAATGGCATTGGATCGGTTGAGGTAACTCTTTCCATATACAAAACCATAGGTATTATTTTCAGGTTCCAGCCTGCCGCAGACAACCGGTTCGCTTTCTCCGGGCAGCCATATCCAGATATAGGCATCAGAAGTCATTTTCTATCTTTTTCCTCTTTTGTCTCACTGTGGAAGGCAGCGTTTTTTTGAGTTTTATTAATAGATCACCGACCACAGAATCACTTCTTGCCTCACCCATGGTCTGCCAGGTGAACACCTGAAGTCCGAGAAGCCAGGCCGCAGTCATATACCAGCCGGTGGCCACCTCTGGTCTCCCTTTTTCAATGCGCACAATCGTCATCCGATTTACCCCGATACGCGTGGCCAGCGCTTCCTGGGTCCAGCCTTTTTCCTTCCGGGCGCAGGAAATGAATTCTCCCATTTCCCTGAGAGTTTGAAGGACATACGCCGGAAAGGCTGCAATATTTTTTTGATTTTTCATATTGATAAAAATATCTATCATAAATTGATTTAATGATAGATATATATCTTTATTAGAAAACCGTCAAGGGAATACAAGAAATGATAAAAAATTTATAAACAGACAAGGCCATAGTGCCTGGTTCAGAACCCTGAACCCTTTCTTTGACAAAGCCTTCGGCAAAAGATGGCGGGACAGGGACAGAAGCTTCTGGAATTCCTTTGATGATAAATACGGGAAATAGGCAGTCCGCCGGAGCTCAAGCATCTGTGAAAAACATTACCTAATTCTATGAATATTTTTCTATAATTTATATGTAATCTTTTTCACATTTTTTTTAATTCCCATCCCAAAATCCTTCAACCCCCTTGCCCAGAAAGACAATCAAAATCTGGCATGTTTGTTGCTGTACTATGTTCTACAAAAGAAGAAATTCAAGCACAAAAATGGTTTGAGCCTGAATTAAAATTTAAATCTTAAATTATGTTGCGACTTTTTTTTGTTGCGAGTTTACCCCGCCTGATCCCGCAGACCCCGCCCTTTTTTTTAAATAATACCCCGCCCGCCTTTCGTATAGGCCGATTATAGACCTGAGGTGGTACCAGCCTGTGAAAAAGAAAAAACGGAGATGTAGGTGTGAAATTTTGTCCTTTGGTCTGATTTAGATCCATATCTTTTTTGAGTCTCTGTTCTATATGCGAAGGGTATTATAGATCAGGCATCTGTGATAAAAAACCGTATGAAAAATTATGTTGTCAGTTTTTTTTGGATTTTTCAAATATCGTGTAAGTCATTGAATTTAAAAGCGATACTCACTTCTACAAAGAAAGTGAAAATCTGTTAATAATTCAGATAGTTAAGGCCACTCGCAACACAACTCCAATAAAGGAGTTTTCATGAAAAAATTTTTAGTTGCTTTAATGTTTTTGTTAGTGTTGCCAATGACTTCATATGCAACGTCTGTTGACCTTGAACTTGCATTATTAGTAGATGTGTCCGGGAGTGTAAGCACTGCTGAATATAATCTTCAAAAACAGGGATACATTAATGCCTTCCAAAGCAGCACCATTAAGGATGCAATTGCTGCCGGTGCCATTGGTAGTATTGCGGTAACCTATATTGAATGGTCCTATGCAGGCACGCAAAGCCAGCTTGTGAACTGGACATTGATTGATGATGCAGAATCTGCAAATGCATTTGCGGCTGCAATTGCTGGGGTAACTCGGTCCTCCGACGGTAACACCGCAACCGCAAGGGATGCAGCCCTGGCTGCAGGTATTGACGCAATTAATGGAATTGTCATCCTTGGAGATGCCGGGGTGGAAGCCTGGTATAATGCAAATATCAAAGGCGGGGCCACTGGCTTTGTTATTGCTGCAAGGGGTTTTGATACTTTTGGAGATGCCATTGATGACAAACTGGTCAGAGAAATATCAACTGTTCCCGAACCAGCCACCATGTTTTTTTTCGGTGTTGGTCTTCTGGGCTTGGCCGGAGTAAACAGAAGAAAAAAATAGCATTAAATAAATATTTCCAGTCTAAGGCAGGGGTTTTTCTCCTGCTTTTTTTTATTTTTGGATTTGATTTTTTATATCCATCCTATCCATAAATTCAAAAAGATCATTGAAAAACCTTCCTTACCAATGATAAGAAGATATATCTTTTTTTGTTAACACTTTTTCCGGAGTAAAAAACAAATGAAATGCCTGCCTGTTAAATTTTTTATTATTTTTATCTTTTTCGGGTTCTTGTTCACGGGATGCGCTTCTGACCAGAAAAAAGCCGAGAATTTTCTTAAGGAAGCACAAGCTTATTTTGAAAAAGAAGACTATGCAAAAGCAAAGATCCAAATCCAGAATGCCGTCAAACTGATTCCCAATTCCGTGGAAGCCCATGATCTTCTGTCCAAGGTATATCTGAAACTCCAGGATGCCCCGGAAACCTTTAAAGTGTTTCTGAGGCTGGAACAACTGGCTCCGGAAAATATGGACTATAAACTCCAGGTGGCTTCTTTTTACCTGCTTTCCAAAGAACGCCAGGAAGCTGAAAAAAGAGTCAATGAGGTTCTTGAAAAAGAACCTGAAAATATTAAGGCCCTGTATCTGCATGCCGGCATCCTGGGTACAAAAAACGAAGACTTGAATTCCGTCAAGGCCGTATATGATAAAATACTGAAGATTGATAAAACCCAGGCCAAAGCGCTTCTGGTCATTTCAAAAATCAATATGGCCCAGAATAAACCCGAGGAAGCGGAAGGCAATCTGAAACAGGCGCTGAGCATCTCCCCTGAGGATACAGGTATTTACAGGGCATTATTTGAATTCTATCTGTCCAGAAAAAATCTTGAATCCGCTGAAAAGGTTCTGGAAAGCCTGATTCAAAAAAAACCAAAGGAAATTGAACCCCTTCTGATCTCCGGTAATTTTTATGCTGCCCAGGGCAAGGGCGATGAAGCGGAAAAAAGACTTTTACAAGCCGTTGAGATTGATCCTAAAAATTTGAATGCCTATATGTTTCTGGCAAAACTCATGAACAGCCAAAAAAAGACAAAGGAAGCTGAAGCGTATATTCAAAAAGCGTTGGAAATCGAACCGGAAAATTTTGAAGTTAAAAATGCCTATGCAGATTTTTATTTTTCAAATAATGACATCGCCAAAGCAGAACCCCTGGTAGATGAAATTTTGGCAAAGCGGCAGGATTATCAGCCGGCAAAACTCTTGAAAGGCAAAATTCTTGCTGCCAAAAAAGACTATGACAAAGCCATTGATATTTTCCAGGGTCTTGTCAAGGACGAGCCTGAATCCGGCCTGTTCAATTTTCTTTTAGGCTCGGCCTTGTTTGAAAAAAATGATTTTGATCAGGCCAAACCCGTCCTTTCAAAAGCCCTGGAAAAAAATCCCGAGCTTTTCCAGGCAAGGCTGATGATGGCCGATATGCATTTTCGGGGAGGAGACCTTTATCTTGCTGAAGATAACGTCAAAAAAGTGCTGAAACAGTTTCCCAAACATTACAATGCCAATATTCTGATGGGCAATATCGAGATGGCCAATAAAAAGAATGCTCTTGCCAAGGCCATCTTTGAAGATCTGACCGAGCTTGAACCGGGTAATCCGTCTGCCTGGTACCGGCTGGGAATGGTCCATCAGTCGGAAAAAAACAATCCGGAAGCATTGAAGAATTATAATAAAGCCCTGGAACTGAACCCCAATCTCATGGATGTCTTTACAAACCTGATATCGGTTCATGCATCTCAGAAAGAATTCTCGAAAGCCCTCGGCCTCTGTGATGATCAATTAAAAAAGGTGGGGGATTCTTCTCCCGTCATTGTTTCAATCATTCTGAATCTCAAGGCAAATCTCTTTCTGGCATCAAAGGAGGTTGATTCGGCAAAAGACATGCTCAGGCAATCCATTGAAAAAAATCCCGGCTTTATCACCCCCTATCTCACCCTGGCCAATCTTTACACCAGCGAAGGGAAAATGGATGAGGCCATCGGCCTGTATCTGGCCCTGATTCAAAAACGACCGGACCAGGCGTCTCCCCACACTCTTGTCGGAACCCTGTATGAAAAACAGCAGAAATACGATCTTGCCGAAACGCATTATAAACATGCCCTGGACATTGATCCTGGGTATATCCCGGCCGTGAACAATCTTGCTTTTTTTTACGCCGAGCAGGGAAAGCAACTGGACAAGGCCCTGGATCTGGCCCGTCAGGCCAAGGAGCGGTTTGGAAAACTGCCAGCCATCATGGATACCCTGGGCTGGGTGTATTATAAAAAAGAAATCTATGATTCTGCTCTAACGGAATTTGAAGCCTGTGTGGAAAAAGAGCCGAAAAACCCGATTTTCAATTACCATTTAGGACTTGCCTACTATAAAAAAGGAAACTATGGCAAAGCAGAAACAGCATTGAAAAAAGCCCTGGAGCTTCAAAAGGATTTCCAGGGCTCGGAAGAGGCAAAAAAAGTGCTGGGGCAGATGTAAGCCAAACAAAACCGCAAAAAGAGGATATATGAAAACTTATGGATATTGACCTGATCCTCAGCCGGGCGGATTATCAAATCCCCCTGTTTGCCGATTTTATTCTGGAAAAATACCAGGATCTTAAAGAGAGTAATCCTGAATCGGCCCGCAAGATTGAAACCCGGGTATTTACCCGGCCATTTTTGCTGAACATCCTGGACAACGGGGATATGTTCATGCTCCATCTGATGTTTACCCATGTGCCGCCCAAATTTTTTGCCCCGATTATGGATGAACTGATGGATCGTTTTAAAAACGGGTCACTTTCAGACTATGGCAAAAAAATTGATGTCATCATAAAGGCCCATGCACCTGATCTGTTCCTTGACCTTCTGAAACAAAAATTTCAGGAGCAGATCAGGCAGGAACAAATCACGATAAATACGTTTTATTGGCATAATTATTTTGGGGATCTTCCTTTGGATTTAAGGCGGGAATATTTTGATCAGACCCTTCCTCTTTTCTTCCAGGCATCGGAATCCCTGGAAGATTCGCGTAATTTCCGTGCTCTTCTCTTAAACCAGGTATCTGCTGCTTTAATACTGAACTGCCCTGAAGCGGTTCCTCTGGCAAAAAATTGCCTGGAATACTTGATCCGGAATTATGTGGAAGAGGGCCTTAATTACTACGAATTCTGCCGCTATTTCCAGCGGGTATTGACACTTGAACGGTTTATGAACGGGTATCCGTTTGAACTTGATCTGTTTTTTGCCCTGGAAGACCATGAATTAACCACTGCTCCTGGGCTTTTAGACCATCTCTACCAGGACGGCTGGAGCGGCCAAAGGCTGTTTGATCTTTACAACCTCATTCTCCAATCGGAAAATTTATCTGAAACCTCCATGATCCTGGAACATCTAAACAGCATCAATGAACCGCTTCTGACCAGCATCATCCGGACATTATGCCAGGACAAGGCATTGATGCTTCTTCTGGAATCACACGATCTGCACCATGCTGTTCCGGCCGTTTTTGCATCCATCATCCGGCAATTTCACCGCAAAGACGAAATAGAGCCGACCCTGTTTTCCGATGCCAATGTGATGGAATTTATCACCCTTGATTTGGAGTATATCCCCTTAATGACCCAGATCAAAACCTATCTTTCAGGCATTCCACCCTATCGCAGGACCGCTCTTTTATGCACTGCCCTGGAAAAAAGCCTGGACCTCCTGAAACAGGAAAATCGCGGAGACTATGCCATTGCAACCGTTATGGAACTGATGGCGCATTTCAGGGATCCGTCTTTTGTTCCTGAACTTGTCAATGTCTTTTTATATGATTCCAAAGATGATGATGACTGGCTCCCTCAAAAGACGATTACCTCCCTGTCCGGCTTCGGTGATGCCGCCATTGATGGTCTTGATTCGAAAATGGGGGAAATACCCGAATTAAAACTCCTGGATATACTGGCCATTATCCGGAAAGTTGGAACTGAACGGTCTGAAGAATTGCTCATTAAGCATTTCGACCGTTTTATCAGATCCTTTCGGGCAGATACCCTGTCAACCTGCCAAAGCCTGGTCAGCCAAAAAGCACTGGATCTCTTGAACCACAAGGTTGGCAAAAAGCAAAAGGGAATTGACGAACTCTTTGTGATTGTTAATACTGTCCAGGGAAAATCAGATGAAAAAACTAAAATGATCCTTGAAAGTCTTCCACGCCCCGGGGAAAGTCTCAATGCGGCCATGGATCTGCTGAATTCCGCTACGGCCCGGTCTGTGCTGACCCTTGCATTGGAATGCAGCCATTGCGGTGATATCAGTGATTATGAATGCCGCAACCTTATTGTATCCCATGATGGAGACATCTATGTTGCAGATGAACTCACCTGCCTCTCCTGCAATCGGATCACTGAATTCACCCTGACCCCCATGGGAAAAATGGCAGTATCTGCCGAGATTATCCGCCTGACTGCCCTGAAAAACCAGGGAAAAACCGAAGATACCCCCTTGACCGGAGCGCTCAGTTTTTTAAACTCGGACATCATGGGAAAGCAGATGTCTATATCCCAGGGAATTGCGCTGTACAAAGAAGAAATCCGGAAAATGCCGGAAAACCCGCATCATTATATCGGTCTTGGCAATATTTATAAAACGATGAATCAATACACATTTGCTGAAGACCACTACAAAAATGCCATTGCCCATGGTCCGTTTTATATTGAGCCCTATTTGTCTCTGGCCGAAATAGAATATAATAAAAAAAATTTGAAAACCGCTTTACGATGGCTGGAAAAGGGTCGTCCCTATCTGAAACGCCCGTTGATCTGTAAGGACATTCAACTCACGGCAGAAGAGATCATGGAGAGTTATGTC
>JAIFMF010000096.1 GCA_020048635.1 Desulfobacula sp.
ATTACAACCCTTTCTGGTGTATCCGGTTGTGGAAAAACTACGATTTTGAAACTTTGTGCAAAGATTTTGCGCCATTGAAAATGATTTTCCGATTGCCCCGGACACTGTTTCATAGACCCGCTGATGGTCAAAAAACCGGACTTCCCGTTTGGTGGGATGGACATTGACATCCACTTCATCAAAGGCAATGTCGATAAAAAGAACGACAAGGGGGTATTTGCCTTTCATGAGCCTGCCCCGATATCCTTGAAAAATTGCAGAGATCAGTCCCCGGTCATAAACCAGACGCCGGTTCACAAAAAGAAATATCTTTGCCGCACTGTTCCGGACGATGTCGGGGTGGACACAATACCCGCTGAGGGTGAGACCCTCTTCAGCATAGTGGATTTCATTCATTTTTTTGGATACTTCAGTCCCAAGGACATTGACGGCTCTTTGGAAAAGACTGTCCGATGATGAAAAATTCTTTTGAAGAACCTTATTGGAAAACAATCTGAACCGTATGTTCGGGTGTCCGAGGGCCATTCCGGCGACGCCGTCGCTGATATGACTGATTTCGGTGTTGTCGGATTTTAAGAATTTTTTCCGGGCCGGGGTGTTGAAAAACAAATCCTTGACTTCCACCAGGGTACCCACAGGTGCACCGACGTCTGAAACAGTGTGGATCTTCCCGCCGAGAATCTCAATCCGGATTCCCATATCTTTATCTTGAGGCCTGGTCACCATTGTGAATTTTGATACGGATGATATTGAAGGAAGGGCTTCTCCACGGAACCCCATGGTGGAAATGGAAAAAAGATCTTCCTTTGTAAAGATCTTGCTTGTAGCATATCGTTCAATGGATAAAAGCGCGTCATCCCTTGAAAGGCCGATACCGTCATCGGAAACCCGAATCAGGGATTTTCCGCTTTTCTCGACTTCAATGGTAATGGTAGATGCCTTTGCATCAATACTGTTTTCAACCAATTCTTTTACAACCGAAGAAGGCCTTTCAACCACCTCGCCTGCGGCAATCTGGTTAGAAAGGAGTTCAGGAAGGATTCTGACCGTTGTCATTCTTCACAAACCTTAAAAGGAATTCAGAATCCTTTGGGCTCAAATCAAATCTGAAGCTTGCATCATCCACAAGCTTTGCAAGATTGATATCCGGGTTTTCCTTTCGTTTTTCCGATATCCATTGAACCGCATGTTTCAGTTTTTCACCCTGTGGCAGTATGGTTGACATCTTTACCTCCCTTTGATCATAAATCAGGAAACTTTCGGGATAACCCGACATTCTGTTCAAACCCGTATCCTGCCTTTAAAAGGGACATTTCATCAAATTTTCTAGCCATCATCTGGAGACCGATGGGAAGACCCTTTGATGAATATCCGGCAGGGACTGAAATACCGGGAATCCCGGCCATATTGGCAGAGAGCGTAAAAATATCCGTCAGATACATGGTCAGGGGATCATCCGTCTTTTCCCCGATTTTAAAAGCCGGGGCCGGGGCCACCGGAGACAGAATAAAATCACAGGTTTCAAAGGCTTTTGAAAAATCTTCCGTTATAAGGGTTCGCACCTTTGTTGCCCGGCCGTAATAAGCGTCATAATATCCGGCTGAAAGGGCATAGGTGCCGATAATGATCCGTCGCTGCACCTCAAGGCCGAAACCCTTGGATTTGGTTTTCTTGTACATTTCAATGAGATCTTCGGAAGATCGGTCTCTGAAACCGTATTTCACCCCGTCATACCGTGCCAGATTGGAGCTGGCTTCACAGGGCGCAATGATGTAATAGGCGGCTACCACGTACTCCGTGTGCGGCAAAGAGATTTCCCGCATCTCTACACCCAGATCCGTTAAAAGCTGTTTTGCATGGTTAAAAACCTTTTCAACTTCAGGATCAATGCCTTCGGTCGATAGATATTCTTTCGGGATTCCGGCCTTCATCCCTTTTAAAGATCCTTTTTCAAAAAAATCCAGAGCCTTCGTAAAATCAGGCACATCAACCCTTGCACTGGTTGAATCCAGTTTATCATGACCGGATATCACATTTAACAGAATGGCCGCATCCCGTACATCCCTTGTAATAGGCCCGATCTGATCTAAGGAAGATGCATAGGAAACAAGGCCGAACCGGGATACCCGTCCATAGGTCGGCTTAATCCCCACAATCCCGCAATGGGAGGCAGGCTGCCGAATGGAGCCGCCAGTATCTGTTCCAAGAGCTGCACAACAGAATCGGGCTGCCACAGCAGCAGCAGAACCGCCGCTGGACCCACCCGGAACATATTCCGGATTCCAGGGATTTTTTGTAACCTTATAGGATGAATTTTCTGTTGAAGACCCCATGGCAAACTCATCCAGATTGGTCTTACCGAGAATAACAGCACCCTCATTCTTTAATTTTGAAACCACAGTTCCATCGTACTGAGGCACAAAATTTTCAAGGATTTGGGAACCGCAGGTTGTTTTTATTCCTTTTGTGCACAGAATATCTTTCAGGGCAAGGGGAATGCCCGTCAATGAAGATATCCTGCCGGCGGCAATGTCCTGATCCGCTTTTTTTGCCTGTTCAAGGGCACCCGCCTTATCAACCGTAATAAATGCACCGATCCGGTCTTCATATTTTTCGATCCGGGTGAGAAGCGCCGATGTCAATTCAAAGGCAGAAATTTCGCGACGGGTAAGCCGTTCTATAGCGCTTCCAATCGTAAGTTCATGATATTCCATTGATTTATATCCTAACTGTTGCAGGTTTCGATTATTTCACGACTCGCGGCACAACATAGAAATCATCATCTCTGTCAGGCGCATTGGCCAGGGTGACGGCAGGTCCCGGTGATGCTTCAGGCGTATCTTCCCTCAACACATTATTCATTGCGGCGACCCCGGAAGACAGCCTTACACCGTCCACATCTGCATCTTTCAATGTATCAATATACTGAAGGATATTTCCCAACTGCTCCACCATTTTTTCCTTCTGAGAATCCTCAATTTCAAGCCGAGCAAGATGCGCTATCTTTTCGACTTCACTCTTTGATATCTTCATCAGTCTCCCTTTTCATAATCATTGAGTCAACCTTGGCTTTATCCAGCCTGATCTTGACTTCCTTTGCCACGCTATATGTTTCAAAGGGACCGATCCTGACCCTGTACATGGTGATGCCATCTTTTTCCCCTTTTACCCGGTAAGAGGAAAATCCTTTTCCTTCCAATTCAGCCATTTTTGAAACCGCCTCCTGAAAACTCTTATAAGCGGCAATCTGAATGGTATAGGGCGGTTCTTTTACTGCTACTTTTTCAGATTCTTTGGCAGATTCTTTGACGGCTTCTTTGACGGCTTCCTTTACAGATTCTTTTACCGGCTCTTTGATCGGTTCCTTTTTGGCTTCCTTTACCGGCTCTTTGATCGGTTCCTTTTTGGCTTCCTTTTCAGGCTCTTTCCGAGGTTCTTTAGCAGGTTCTTTAAGGGTTTCTTTTACAGCTTCCTTTACGGGTTCTCTGGGTGGCTCTTTTACAGTCTCTTTTTCAGGAATATTGGCAGAAAGAGAATTTTTGGCCGTCGGTTTTTCTTGTGTGGATGAATTATCAAGACCTTCATAAAATTTAAGATCCACCTTTTTACTGACTTCTTTTTTCCGATCAGGGACATTCGCTATCTTTTCAAGCTTTTTTGAGAATTCTCTTGTATCAAACGTCACAGGGGAGGTACCACGACCCACCACAACACCCAGAAAAAACATCCAGCCTGCGATACACGCATAAATCAGATATTTCCAAATCCCTTTAAAGGACAGCATGTTTACATTCTTTCCGGTGCAGAAACCCCAAGAAGCGTCAACCCGTTTCGAATAACCTTTTTGACTCCCAGAACAAGACTTAACCGGGCGAGGGTCTGTTCCCTGTCATCGGTGATAACCTTGTGCCGGTTATAATATCCATGAAAGGCTGCAGCAAGATTCATCAAATAATTAAAAATCACATGGGGATGCAATTCTAAAGCGCTTTTCTCCACATTCTCCCTGAACGTATGCAGAATTTTTAAAAGACTCACCTCTTCTTCTGCATTCAGCAGATTCAGATGCTCCCCTTTTTTGAAATCAATATCCTGAATGAGATTCTCCTGTTTTGCCTTCAAAAGGATGCCGGTAATTCTTGCATGAACATACTGGACATAATAAACAGGGTTTTCGGAATTTTTCTGTTTGGCCACTTCAAGATCAAAGTCCAGCCCGGAATCATAGCTGCGGCTCAAAAACATGAACCTTGCCGCATCCTTTCCCACTTCATCCACAATTTCTTTCAAGGTAACAAATTCCCCTGCTCTTGTGGACATCTGGAAGGGCTTTCCCCCTCTGAGAAGATTTACCAGTTGAACCAGAATCACCTGGAACTGCTCACTTTTTCTTCCGGAAGCAACAACAATAGCGTTTATTCTTTTGATATAACCGTGATGATCTGCTCCCCAGACATCAATGACCCTTTGGAACCCGCGCTCAAACTTTTCAACATGGTAGGCAATATCGGATGCAAAATAGGTTGCAAGCCCATTATTTCTGACCACCACCCGATCTTTTTCATCACCAAAATCCGTGGTCCTAAACCAGAGGGCCTCATCTTTTTCATAAATCATATCTTTTGATTTGAAATCATCAATGGCTTTTTGAACCCTCCCTGAATCATAGAGACTTTGCTCGCTGAACCATTGATCAAAGGTAACCCCAAAATTTGTCAAATCTTCTTTTATTCCCTGAAGGATGATCTCGGCTGCAAATTTTGCACAAAAGGCGATGGCTTCTTTTTCATCCTTATTAATAAAAGCGTCCCCTTCTTTTTCAAGGATAAGATCGGCAAGATCTTTAATATAGTCTCCTTGATAGCAGTCATCGGGGAAGTCTATATTTTTCCCGGCCTTCTGCAACAGTCTCAGTCGGACGGATGTCCCAAGGGTTCTGATCTGGCGTCCGGAATCATTAATATAATATTCCTTCTGGACATCAAACCCGGCAAAAGAAAGGATATTGCCGACGGAATCTCCCACGGCTGCACCCCTGCCATGCCCCACATGCAGAGGACCTGTGGGATTTGAACTGACAAATTCCACCTGAACTTTTTCTTTTTTCCCGACATCAGAATTTCCGTAGGATTTATCCTGCTCAAGAATCTCATCCACCACAGGCTGCCAGGCTTTATTGGAAAGAAAAAAATTAATGAACCCAGGGCCTGCAACTTCTACTTTTTCAATCAGGCCTCCGATCTCAATATATGAAACAAGACGTTCAGCAATTTTGCGAGGCGGCATTTTCTGGACAGATGCTGAAACCATGGCAAAATTAGTGGATAAATCACCATGAGAACTGTGCCTTGGCTCTTCTACTTCCATATTGGGAGTCTGGTCCGATGGCAATGCGCCTTTTTCAAACGCTTTTTTTGCAGCATCAAGAACGGTTCTTCGAATGATCTGTTTCATTTCTAATTTTCGTGTTCGGAAATATCTTCTGGTGAATATCTCAGCGAACCTTCCCCTTCATCAATTTCTTTAATCTCATCTTCACTTGTCTCGCCGTCCTCTTCAAGTATCTGATCAAGCTCAACATCTTCTTCTTCCAGAATAAATTTTTCTTCCTTGGGGAAGGCATCCGCATCATCACATTCAATGATGACAATCTGATCCGTTTCATTTTTAAAGAATTCAACGGTCCCCGTAAAAAGTTTCATACAAACCTCTGCGGTCGGAAAAAAACTTTTTCTCCGCACAAATTGTTTGAAGGCATTAAATCCTTCGGCCGATGCTTTTATCACCCCATCAAGACTGTATTCTTCCTCCAGAAGCGGCATCACAATGCCCGGATCCACTTCGCTGGATTCCAAAATGATCAATTTGCCTTCCTTGATGTTTTTTTCAAATCTTATTTTCTGCTTCATCCGTTATCTCCTGAAAAAAACTGATTAACCTAAAACTGTTTAATATAGCTCAACTATATTTCCTGTCAATGATAAGAATTTGACGAATAAATTAATTTAAGATAATAACGATACTGAAGTATCAAGAATAAACAGGACAAAAATTGATTCAAAGGATAAAATGTATTTTAAGACACTAGGGTTCAGGGGCTTTTTATGGTCGATTATAGCAAAACTATCGAACTCCACAATTTATTTTCAATTAAATAGACAAGACTGCAAGCATCCTTTCCTACTGAGGATCCCTTCATCGGATATTCCAACCTACAAACAGATTTTTATAAAGGAGGATTATAATTTTCTGGTCGAGAAACAACCCGAAACAATAGTAGATGCCGGTGCAAACATAGGATTGTCCTCAATATACTTTGCGAATAAATATCCGGATGCAAAAATTATTGCCCTGGAGCCCGAACAAAGCAATTTTGAACTTCTTAAAAGAAATGTAGCGCCCTACTCCCATATTATTCCTGTTCAAGCTGCAGTATGGAATAAAAATGAGGAAATCCATCTGATTGATCCAGGGCTCGGGAAATGGGGCTTTATGACGGAGATGAAACTTACCACAGAAAAATTGCCCGGCAAAATATGTCACCCTGTCATGGCCATGACCATTGATAAGATAATGAAGGATTATGCCCTGGCAAAGATAGATATCTTAAAGATAGATATTGAAGGCGCTGAGAGAGAGGTATTTAGTGACACTTCTTCCTGGATTGAAAAAATTGATTCAATTATCATTGAATTGCACGAACGGATGAAAGCAGGGTGTAACCGCAGCTTTTTCCTCGGTTCGAACGGCTTTGACCAGGAATGGCAACAAGGGGAGAATATATATTTATCGAGAGGAAACATCTATAAAACAGTTAACAGAGTTTAGACCCGGGGACATCAGGTTATTTGGCCATAAGGGTTCAATGCTTGAATAAGGGGAAAAGGAGAAATCAGCATTGAAATTGTCGGTTTATATCATTGCTTATAATGAAGCGGAAAAAATTGAGGATGCTTTAAAAAGCATTTCTTTTGCAGATGAAGTGGTTGTTGTGGATTCTTTCAGTACGGATGATACCGCCCGGATTGCCGATGCCCGAGGTGCAAGGGTGATTCAGATTCCCTTTGAAGGATTTGGGAATCTGAGAAATGATGCTATTGCCGCCTGCAGCCACGACTGGATATTCAGTCTGGATTCAGATGAAAGGTGTACTGAGGCAGCCAGAAAAGAGATATTGGCTATTATCAATTCTGAAGACAGCCTGGATGCATATTACGTCCCCCGCCGCAATTATTTCGTAGGTAAATGGATTCGCCATGCCGGATTTTATCCGGACTATCGTCAGCCGCAGTTGTTCAGAAAATCAGCACTTATATTCAAACCCGACGTCGTTCATGAACGATATGAGGTGATCAGTGAAAAACCGTGTGGATATTTCAAGGCCCATATCTACCAGATCCCTTTTAAAAATCTGGAAGAGCTGATTCATAAGGGAAATCGATATTCCACGCTCGGAGCAGAGAAACTAAAGGCGTCCGGCAGAAAATCAGGAATGATCACAGCATTGGCCCATGGTTTTTGGGCAGCATTTTCCCTTTATTTTTTAAAGCTTGGCTGTTTAGACGGCTGGGCTGGATTTATCATTGCCTTTGCAAATTTTGAAGGGACCTTTTACAAATATGCCAAATTGCACTTTAAAGAGAAAGGGATGGACTCTTTTTGGAAAGCGTATCTGCCGGATACTGAAAAATAGCAACTCGTTCAGGCAATCCCCATGATATTTTTTTCAGGTATCCGCATTGTATTCTCCAACCCTGAAAAAAGAAAGGCACTCATAAGGGCAAAAAACCAGCCTTCGGCGTGATCCACCAAAGGAGATGAAACCATACAGGCAAAAAGGATTGTTAAAACAAACCCCCGGGCCATGATGGTTGTCCGGCTGTCATCGAAAAATTTTGCATTTCGCCATTGAACCCAAAAAAATCCCAAAAGCCCTGCAAGACCGATAAATCCGAACTGGGCAGTCATCATCAGATATTCATTATGAGGATTGTCAGTCGGATTCATTTTGGTGTTTTTTGTAAAGACTCTGTAAGCTTTTTCAAAACCGCCGGTTCCGGTTCCAAAAATTGGGTTTTCTTTGATTATATTAAGCGTGTTAATGTAAAATTCAAGGCGTAATCCTGATGATGAATCAGTATAGGCCGGCTTGCCATATTCCCATGCTTTGACCTCTTCAATTGCAGTTTTAGCCCTTAAGAAAAAAGAGTTTGATGGAATAAGCCATGCAGACACGCCAAGAAATAGGAGAACCAAGCCTGCAACAATAAGGCTTTTGACTCGATCCCAGGAAATTAAATAATATAAAAAAAGGACCCCTATTAAAAGATGACCGGTCCTTCCCGCAACCATAAAAAGTACATTGAAAAGGGCCAGGAGACTGAAAATTCCCCATAGGATTTTTTTTTGATATCCGATAGCGGTTCTTGACCATACGGCAGCCATAAAAGCCATAAAGGCCATGAAAATGTTCTGTGCAATGTGGTTAAGGAAGATATAGCAATCCTGCGGCCCTCCCTTGATATGAATAAAGCCTGGAAGCATGTCCATCCAAAGAAGATAAGATAAGGTCAGGGTGATAGACATAGCCAATACAAAAGAAACCAAAAATGTCGATTGATATTGTTTATCCTTAAAATATATCATTGACATGGAGATAAATAAAAATTTGGCCCCATCTCCAAGGCTTTCAACAATCCTCTCTTTCTCACCATTGGTATAAAGAACCCCTGCCACATGAATTAAAAAAATAACCAGCCCCATGAAGGCCACTGGATTAAATTTTAATACCAAAATCCATCTTTTGAACCGGTCTGAAATATTATCGAGTATCCAGAATAAAAGAATCAACGCCAAGATCACATTGGTTAACGCTGTGGACATGGGGATAAAAAATCCCAGCAGAACAAGTAAATAGGTATTGATTAAATTCAGTTTCCGGAAAATTATTTTCATGGGTGATAAAAACCTGTGTCTTGAATTGCAGGCAAGGTCATATAAAACAAGCCCTATCCATAAAATCTTTTTTTCAGATCATGGCGTTTAATAAAATCAGGATGCAGAAAAATATAATTGCGGTGATGCTCATTTTCCCGTCTGTATGGATATCTGTCAAACTGACTGAAATGAATCATTCCCTTTTTAAAGGAGAAAAACCCGTCATAACCTATTGATGTCAGATAAGAAAACAATTCTTTTTTTTTGGCCTGGTCATGATGACATTCAAACAGCAGGCAGGGTTTGTCTCTCTCCAGCAAGCGCCGCCCCCCCATGAAGACATCGTGTTCATGGGCTTCAACATCGCATTTTATGAATGCTACATCCATGAATTCATCATAATAGGAATCCAGCGTTATCACTTCAACAGGGATGGCCTGCCATTCATTCGACGATTGGCTCTTGTTCAGGCTTGCGCCACCGGAACCGGGTTCGGATCTGAAAAGATTTTGAGAACCGGCACTGCTGGACAATCCTTTTCTAATGATTGAGAGGTTATAAAATTTAAAAGCGGCTTTAAACTCCAGTAAATGGGCTTCAAGTTCCGGTTGGGGTTCAAATGCAATGACCTTGCCGTTGGGGCCGACTTTCCTGCTCATCCAATAGGAATAAATACCTCTATTGGCTCCAATGTCAATGACAGTTTTCCCCCTAAGATTCAATTCCAAAAGAAAACGGATATCATTTTTTTCCGTGTTGAGCCGGTAGTTCCAGGCACTATGCAGTATATGTAATTTTTCAACAAAACCCATTCATTTTGCCTTAACATTATTTGAGGTTGACATGCTATTCATATACAAAACAGAAGTCAATAAATTTTGCATTTCACGGATCGGTATCTTTATTTGAAAAAAGCGTTTCTTCTTTTTATCCAGTCATCCGGGAAGATGGGGCCATGCGGTACCAGGCTTCTATAGAATCTTCGCAAATGCCTGTTGACCTTGAATCCATTATTGCTTTTCAGGACCAACACCATGAGTTTTGACAATTTGCTGTAATTTGACAATTTGTACCGCCATTGCTGTTCAGTGGCGGGCCGCTCACCGATGAACTGTCCCCAGCCGATGGAGCCGCAAAGCCCACAGTCCCCGTATTGACTGGAAAGCAGAATTTTTTCCATAAAAATTCTGATGGGTCCTTCAAATTCGTGCAAAACATCATGAAAGCAAACAATGGCGCCCGGTTTCAGATGCTTTTCAAAAAGCGTAAGGTCATTCAGAACCCCTGTATAGGTATGGTCCCCGTCAATCCATAGGATTTTCAAAGGTTTATTCCAGGTTTCAGCAAGTTTATCTGATCTCATCTGAAAAAATTCAACCCGCGCCTGCACTCCATATGCCTGAAGGTTGTTGTAAAAAATCTCCGGCAATTCTTCCTTGACGGCATCGGTGGGATCAGTTGAACAGGATAAAGAAAGAGGGTCGCAGGCATAGATCTTTGCATGACCGGCTGCCTCCGTAGCCTTTGCAAGAATAATAGTGGATTTTCCTTTGAAACTACCGATTTCCAAAATATCCCCTTCCATTGACAGAAAAGGAAGGGTAGCTAAAAACTGAACTTCTCTTTTCCGCAGGTGTCCGGACAGAGATTCGGAAAGCTTCAACAATCTGTCAGTTTGTGTTTTAACGGGGTTAGGTTCCATATTTTTTTATCCAAAAATAAAAAATGATCTCAGTTATTTTTTTGGCTATATATCAGATTGTGGGTGTAAAGTATAGATATTAGCAAACCATTAAATCAGCGCCATAAAGTCCTGATCCCTGGAAATTGCTGAAAAACATTTGACCCGGCACACCTGTTTGATATAAATATTTTTATTATGAAAAACCCATTTAATGCTTTCATTTAACGGTATTTAAAATGATATCAGGGGCCTTTTTAATCCTGTATTTAGGCGAACTCCCACCCTATTTCAAATACTGGGCAAAATCCTGCGAGCCTAACCATACCTATTTTCACTGGTATGTATACAATGACCGGATTGCTGAAAAGAAAGACTATAATAAAGCAGTTACGCTGATTCCATATTCGTTTGAAATGCTCCGTTCGGATTTGAATTCTTCTCTTCATATTCATCTACCACAACACAACACCAGGGTGGTTTGTGACTGCCGTATTATGCTCTATGCCTTTAGAAAAATTAAAGATCAACTGGAACAATATGATTTTATCGGATACTCTGATCTTGATGTTATTTATGGAGACATCACCCGTTTTCTTCCTGAAAATCCAGACCGCTATTCTTTGATCAGTGCGGCAGATAAAAGACCTTGCGGTCCTTTCACTCTTTTTAACAGAAAATATCTCCAAGTTATACTTGAAGATGGCCGGGTAAAAAAAAAATTAGAGGAAAATTTTGATCAAGTGGTAGACACTATACCCGGCTACCAAAATACTGATTCAATATTCAAGCCTATGTCAGGCAACAGCACGAAAGACAAAATTGCAGAACATCTGAAATTTACCCACCTGGATGAATCAGGAATTCTGGTTGAAATTGCTGAGGCTTACGCTCCCGCTTTCTGTAAGGCATCACCCCTTCAGCCGACGATGGGCCGATGGTTTAATCATAGAAAAGCCTTTGCCGTATGGGATAAGGGACATCTTTATGTTCGGGACGTCTGGGGTCATAAGAAAGAAGGAGCAGTTTTCCATTTTTCAAGATTTAAAAACCGATCACGATTCAATATAACATCTGATGCACTGGAAGCAGATCATCTTGGCATCTACAAATACGGCATCATCAACGCCCGGACCTTACTGACGCGACTAAAAATATTTCTAACACTTCTCTACTGATCTTAAGCACCGGTAACATCCAGAATAACTATCAAATATCCAGGGCGTTTTAAAATAGCAAGTTAAGTGTTGACCTGTTTCCAGCAAGGTGATATAAAACTTTGGTCAATTTCGGAGGAGTGGCCGAGCGGCTGAAGGCGGCGGTCTTGAAAACCGTTTAGTGTCAAAGCTACGTGGGTTCGAATCCTACCTCCTCAGTGTCAAAGCTACGTGGGTTCGAATCCTACCTCCTCCGCCAGTTCTAATGATAATACGGAGAAATGGCCGAGTGGTCGAAGGCGCTCGCCTGCTAAGCGAGTATGGGGGTTAAACTCCATCGAGAGTTCGAATCTCTCTTTCTCCGCCAGCATCAAGCTTCGTGGAGGTTACTTAACACCTGATTTTCTGATCGATAGTAAGCTCGTGGGGCCAGAATTATTTTTTTGAACATTTTCGAGCACATCTGCAGGCCTATTTTCACCAAAAACCAAAGTTTTTAAATAAATATATCCGCGGATGATGACCCGGTCAAAATGGATAGGGTTACAGACAAAGGGCTAAGGAGCATCTGATGGGCAAAATGAGCCATGAGTTCGACTATAAAACATCCGGAGATTGCCCCGGCATACTATTCCCATCCGCTCTTAGCTCCTTGTCTGTGAGCCTTTTTGAACTTTAGTTCGGTAAACTTTAGTTCGGTAATCATTGAGATCTTGACCCACCATCCCGGAAAAATCCAAATTTCCCCTTGAAAAAAAACTTTTTAGCGTCTAAAATGCAATTGAATTCTATAATAGACGGAGAGAAATGTATTTATCCCGGACACTCGAATATTTTTTTAAAAAAGCAGCATTGCAATTTCCGGCCATGCTTGTCACCGGAGCCAGGCAGGTCGGCAAAACCACATTCTTAAAGCATATGATGGATCAGGAAAGAACATACGTCACTCTAGACGATCCTATTCTGCTTTCTCTTGCAAAAGAAGACCCTTCTCTTTTTATGCAGCGGTTTCGCCCACCGCTACTTATCGATGAAATTCAATATGCACCGGAGCTTCTGCCATACATCAAAATGGAGGCGGATAAAGAGCAGACCGCAAGTTTGTTCTGGCTCACCGGCTCGCAGCAGTTTCACCTAATGAAAGGAATCTCTGAATCGCTTGCAGGGCGGGTCGGAATTGTTCAGCTCCTGGGGCTGTCAAGGCAGGAATGCCTTGGAAATAGTGCTTTTTTCGGTCCGTTCATTCCAACTCCCGATGAAATCAAAACAAGAGAGAACAAATCTTCAAGTCTGTCTTTAAAAGATCTTTATAAAACAATACTGAGAGGGTCATATCCGGCGATTGCCGTTTCCGAGCAAAAGGACAGGTATATTTTTTACAGCTCATATGTTCAATCATATCTTCAAAGGGATATTCGTGATCTTGCCAAAGTCGGAGATGAAATGGCCTTTTTAAGATTTTTGAGGGTTTCAGCATCACGGACTGGGCAGATTCTGAACTTGGCGGAGCTGGCAAGGGATGCAGATGTTTCTCCAAACACAGCCAAAAACTGGATATCCATACTCCAGGCATCAGGGGTTATCTATCTACTTGAACCTTACTTCAGCAACACAACCAAAAGACTTGTTAAAACCCCGAAGCTTTATTTTCTGGATACCGGGCTTTGTACTTATCTGACGGAATGGTCAACGCCTGAAACCCTTGAAGCCGGGGCAATGGCAGGCCCCATTCTTGAAACATGGATAATGGCGGAACTGCTGAAAAGCTGGTGGCACAACGGCCTTCGAGCACCTTTTTATTATTATCGGGACAAAGATCAAAAAGAAATCGATCTCCTTATTATAAAGGATGGGAGTATTTACCCCATTGAGTTTAAAAAAACCGCTTCACCAGGGAAACATAGCGTCAGGCATTTCAACGTGCTTCAAAAGCTGAATATGCCGGTTGCTTCAGGAGGGGTAATCTGCCTGATGGAGCAGCCCCTTCCCTTGACCGAGAACATCATGTCAATCCCGGTGGGATTGATATAGCTTTGTCCAGGTTAAAAAGCTGGATTAAAAACTTGGTCGAACAAATTCGTTTGTGATATATTTGGATATGGATATGGAATTCACTAAAAACAACAAACCCTCAAATTTTACCTAATTCTGTTTTGTAACAGGCTGCTATTTCACCAAAGTACAGGGTATGATAGTCTTTATCCGAATACAAGGTTTCATTGTATGTGGAATCCAGAAATTTTGGATCCATGGGGGTTTTGTATACGATTTTGCATTCAAAATGATACCCGGGAATGTCAATGATCGGGGAGTCCACACATTTGCTGTTGGCTGTTTTCAGATTACATTCTTTGAATTTATTAAACTCTCTGCCGGATTTTGTTCCGCAAAACAACACTTCTTTTTTATAATCTGAAGTCGGAACCGTCACTGTGAAATTGTCGGCTTTTTCTATCAAGCCGAATGTGTGCCGTGATTCACGAACTGCTACCATGAGCACCTCTTTTCTCCAGATATAACCTATGGTGGCCCATCCAATCGTCATGGTGTTCATGTCTTTGCCCGCTTTTACAGTGAGAAGCGCTCCTTTTTTTATGATATCCATCGCTTCTCTGGCAATGTCCATTGATTTTACTTCCTGCATGTGATCTCCTTTATTATCGTAATTGAAAACTCGAATATAACACAGGCAGGGTCCATTCAACAATTGATATTTGAAAGAATTTAATGGTAAATACGTTTTCGGAAAAACATATAATTTATCGGATTGAGGAGAATGAAAGATGTGGAAGCGAGCGGTTTGCACCAAGGATTGCCCTGACACCTGCGGCCTGTTGGTCAAGGTTGAGAATGGCCGGATTGTAAGCGTTAAAGGTGATCCGGATCATCCTTATACCACGGGTTTTATCTGCAAAAAGGCAGGGTTTTTCCCCGAGCACATCCATTCGCCCAAACGCATCACCACCCCCCTTAAACGGACAGGGCCAAAGGGTTCCGGCAGGTTTGAACCCATGGGTTGGGACGAGGCCATGAAAGAGGTGGCTTTCCGAATGAAGACAGTTTCCTCTGAATTCGGCCCTGAGGCCATCCTGCCATACTCATTCGCCGGGCACATGGGCCTTGTGCACCGTCATGCAGGGCACGCTTTTTTTAACCGGTTGGGAGCCAGCGGCCTGGACTATACCATCTGCGGCCCGGCAGCTTCTGCCGGATTTGAAGCCAGCCTCGGCAAAGGACCCAGCACCGAGATCCAATGGGCGTCTCAATCGGATTATATCATTATCTGGGGAAGCAACACCCTGACCACCAATGTTCATGCCTGGCCCTTTTTCAACAAGGCCCGGAAGGCCGGAGCCACCTTGATTGTGATTGATCCCTACCGAAACCGGACCGCTCAGGAGGCCGATGTACACGTGATGATAAAGCCCGGCACCGATGCAGCCCTGGCCTTATCCATGATGCATATAATTATTGAGCAGGATTTGATCGATCACAATTTCATTGCTCGGAAAACGATCGGCTTTGAAAAACTAAACCTCAGGGCGGCAGAATATCCTCCGGCCCGGGCAGCCGATATCTGTGGCATATCCGAAGAAATGATCGTCCGTTTGGCCGAAGGATATGGCAGGGCGAAGGCACCTTATATCAGGACCGGATGGGGACCGGCCCGCCAGCTTAAAGGCGGTATGGCCATGCGGACCATTGCACTTCTGCCTGCCCTGGTGGGTGCTTTTGATAAACCGGGCGGAGGGATTACCCGATCTCTTGGCGGTGCGCCCTCTGATCTAAGGGCTCTGACCCGTCCGGATCTCCGCCCGTCCAGCACCCGGACCGTCAATATGGTGGAACTGGGGCACGCCTTGACCCGGCTCGACAACCCGCCCATCAAAATGCTGTATGTGTATTTATCCAACCCGGCTGTGGTCGCTCCCCAGTCCCGCGATGTATTAAAGGGATTGGCCCGTGAGGATCTGTTTGTCGTTGTCCAGGAAATGTTCCGGACCGACACCACCCACTACGCCGATATCATTTTGCCGGGAGCGAGCTTTCTCGAGACAACCGATCTTTACCGGGCCTATGGCCACAATTATATCCAGATGGCCCGGCCGGTCATTCCTCCGGTGGGACAGAGCCGCCCTACCCTGGCGATTTTCCAGGACCTTGCCGCCCGGCTTGGGTTTAAGGAAGACGTCTTTTCCCTCAGCGAGATGAATTGCATTGAAAATTTTTTACTGGATGCATCCCCATTTATGGAAGGGGTGGATGCTGAGATGGTGAAGTCCGGTAAGCCGGTGAGGCTGAACATCCCGCCCAACCCCTATGCCCATGGATTTACCACGCCGTCGGGCAAGGTGGAATTCTTTTCCCAGGCCATGGCGGATCAGGGTCTTGATCCCCTTCCCGACGGAGAGCCGCTAAGGGACCCGGACGGCGGCGACAGATATCCCCTGGAATTCATCACGCCGCCCCATCACCTTTTTCTCAACTCGGCCTTTAACGAGATAAACAGCATCAGGGAACAGGCCGGTCCGGCCAAGGTGATGATTCATCCCGAAACCGCCCGGGTCAGGAGTATCACGAATGGAGATCCGGTCAGGGTGTTCAATGACCGGGGAGAATGCCGGTTTCTGGCCCATGTGACCAACGACACCCAGGCCGGGCTTTTGGTGGCCGAGGGACTTCACTGGCCCAGTCTTTCGCCTGGCGGCGGAGCCAATCAGTTGACCAGCCAGCGGCTGACCGACATGGGAAATACCTGTGCGTTTCATTGCAACCGGGTTGAAATTGCGCCCCTGGCCATGACCACCACATCCATCACCCGGTAAGGGAAAATATCAATGTGCTTCTGGGGTAAGAGGCTGATTTTTTTGCTCCTCATTCATCCAGCATGAACGGATAAGTTTACTCTTCAGGCGGGACAAAGGTTTCCTTGATGGTTCTGGCCGATGTCCAGTGCAAAAGATTTAATAAACTGCTGGCCTTGTCCGCTTTTCCCCCGGTTTCACCCACCAGTCGGGGATAGGATTTATAGAGATCGATATTTTGCCCTACCTTTTTCCACAGGGTTTTGAACACCTGGGTGCGACCCGGTAAAATGGATCCCGGCAAGCTCCCTGTGGTTCAACACCACCTCCCCGATAACTGACCCTTTTCCCGGGATAAAATTGATGACCCCGTTGGGAAGCCCGGCTTCCTTCAGGCTCTTCATCATATAATACCCTGACAATACCGCTGTTGACGACGGTTTCCACACAAGGATATTTCCCATGAGGGCCGGGGGTAATGTAAAATACCGTTATTCATGGGTTCTCCCGCTAACGTCAAAGACAATGCCCTGGGCCAGGGGCAGTTCGTCTCCCCAGTTGATCGTATTGGTCTGGCGGCGCATATAGATTTTCCAGGCATCGCTGCCGGATTCCCGGCCCCCGCCGGTTTCCTTTTCCCCGCCAAAGGCCCCGCCGATTTCCGCCCCGCTGGTGCCGATATTGACATTGGCGATGCCGCAGTC
>JAIFMF010000030.1 GCA_020048635.1 Desulfobacula sp.
AATGGAATGGCGGTTCCATCAAATGAAGGGCACCCTGCAACTGGGTTTTGCCGGTATCGGCCTCCGCTTTCTGAGGACGGCCGATTAACCCTTGCCCCTTTAAGGCGTCTTAAACAAATCCGTGCTCAGGTATCTTTCCCCGGTGTCGCAGATAATAAAGACAATGGTTTTGCCTTTGTTTTCTGGACGAGAGGCAACGAGTTTAGCAGCATGGAAAGCTGCCCCCGATGAAATACCGCAGAGAATGCCTTCTTCAAGGGCAAGGTCTTTGGCTCCCTGGAAAGCTTCTTCGTTTTGAACCGGGATGATTTCATCGAGGATGTTCACATTCAGGTTTTTGGGGATAAAGCCTGCGCCGATGCCCTGGATTTTATGGGGAGCCGGGCTTCCGCCTGAGATGACGGGCGATGCGGCGGGTTCTACGGCAATGGATGTAAGGCCTGGTTTTTTTTGTTTCAGGACTTCTGACACACCGGTGATGGTGCCGCCGGTGCCGACACCGGCCACAAAGATATCGATTTTGCCTTCTGTATCATTCCAGATTTCAAGGGCTGTGGTTCTGCGATGGATTTCAGGGTTGGCCGGGTTGGAAAACTGGTCCGGCATAAAGGTGTTGGGGGTGGTTTCTACGATTTTTTTTGCTTCTTCAATGGCACCTTTCATGCCTTTGGCGCCTTCGGTCAGCACCAATGTAGCGCCCAGATGTTTTAAAATCTGCCGGCGTTCAATGCTTAGGGTTTCGGGCATGGTTAAAATCAGTTTTAATTCTTTTGTTCTGGCCACAAAGGCAAGGGCAATGCCGGTGTTGCCGCTGGTGGGTTCTACAATGACGGAATTGGCATTGATTTTTCCAGTCTGAAAGGCATCCTCTATCATGGCAAGACCGATCCTGTCTTTGACGCTGGAGAGGGGATTAAAAAACTCAAGCTTTCCATACAGGTTTGCCCCGGTTTTTTGGCTTGCGGTTTTGATATAAACGAGGGGGGTATTACCGATTGTTTTGGTGATATCAGACCTGGTATTCATGGGTTTTCTCCTCTGTCTCCTGGTATTTGTAGATAAGGCGCGGGGAATCGATAAATACTTTGGTGTCCGGCGGGATGGAGCTTGTCAGCCAGACATTGCCCCCAACAACGGACCGGGCGCCGATGACGGTGTCCCCGCCAAGGAGCGTGGCTCCGGAATAGATAATGACGTCATCTTCGATGGTGGGGTGGCGTTTGGCACCCCTCAGTTTTTTCCCGGCATTGGGCGGCAGCGACAGTGCACCGATGGTCACATTCTGATACACTCTCACATTGTTTCCAATGACACTGGTTTCGCCGATCACAAGGCCTGTTCCATGATCAATAACAAACCGTTCTCCGATCCTTGCACCTGGATGAATATCAATACCGGTCATGCTGTGGGCATGCTCAGTCATAATTCTTGGCAATTGCGGAACCCCCATGTTGTGAAGGATATGGGCGATCCTGTAAACTGTGATGGCATAGAGTCCGGGATAGGAGAAAATGATTTCATCATGGCTTTTGGCAGCCGGGTCCCCGTCATAGGCACCTTTGATGTCTTCGGCCAGGGTGACGCGCAAATCCGGGATTTTCCGAATCACATTCAAGGCAACATCATGGCCGCTGTTTTCACATTCTGTGCAGGCCTGGCCATAGCGCAGGCAATCATGCCGAAGCACATGGATGATCTGTTCGGACAGGATATCGTAAAGTTTTGATATGCCCTGACCCAGGTGATACACAAGGTTGGCCCCGTCTATTTTTTCATTTGAAAAATAGCCCGGGAAAAGGACCTCCCTGAATTTATCAATCATTTCCTTGACAGAGGTAGAAAAATGAATGGGAGCATCTCCGATATGGGCAAAGCATCGCTTGTCGTCCATGGCGGTAAGAATGGTGTTGATTACGTTGGGCAGCTCTTTTCGATATTCTGAGGCATTTTCTCTGCCGGTCCGACATAAACTGTTAATGATAAAATCATCCATGATAAAAACATCCTTTTTCAGGGTTCAAAAAAACTTTTAAATACTCTGCAGGCGGTGCATTCGTCCATTTTGTCTTCCCAGGAGTTCTGAGCTTCCCCACTGCACTTGGTCCCATTGATGAACCAGCAGAGTTCTCCGGAATTAAATTCAAAGGCCGGGCATTTTTTCTGTTTTTTTTCCGGGCATTTCAGAATATCCCAGCATTTTTCCGTGATTTTTCCTGTGTTCATCAGTGCCCTGGAAAAAAGGAAAAGAAGCTGCCGCTCAACATGATGCGGAATTTTTCGCCAGCCTTGTTCATAGCTGTGAATGGCCTTGATGGAAACCCCCAGAAGCTGCGCCATTTCCTTTTGCGTTTTATTGAGCCTGGCCCTGACATCTTTGAATCTATTGCTTTCCATGCGCACTCTTTTTTAAGGAATAATTTGGTGTTATATGCTTAATAACCAATAAAATATACCACAGAGTAGGAGCTGTCAATGACAAAACAGGATACCGGACAGAAGGATTCAAATAAAAAGTGAAGGAAAAAGCTTGACGAAGGATCGAATGCCATTACTTTGGTTATAAAATTAAAAAAGATAATGAAAGGTGCAATATGAAACTTGATAAACTCACGGTTAAATCACAGGAACTTGTTCAATCTGCCCATGATATGGCGGAAAGACACAATCACCAGGGCATTGAGCCCATCCATTTTTTAAAGGCCATGGTTGAGGATGACCAGGGGATTTGTTTATCCATTTTAAAGAAAATCGGGGTTCAAGTTGAGATCCTGAAAAAAGATATCCAGACCGCCGTTGAAAAACTTGCAACCGTGTCCGGACCCACCACCGTCTATCTTTCCCAGGAAGGCAAAAAGATATTGGATCAGGCTTTTTCAGAAGCTGAAAAGATGAAGGACCAGTATGTGAGCCTGGAACATATCCTTCTGGCCCTTGCCGGTCAGAAAGGGGAGGCGTTTAATATCCTGAAAAAAAACGGGATTTCACGGGAGGCCATATTGACGGTGCTGAAAGATATCCGGGGAAATCAGAGCGTGACAGATCAGAATCCTGAAGAAAAATATCAGGCCCTTGAAAAATTCGGCCGGGATCTGACCCAGCTTGCCCGTGACGGGAAGCTGGACCCGGTCATTGGAAGGGATGAAGAAATCCGACGGATCGTACAGGTTCTGTCCAGACGTCGGAAAAATAATCCGGTCCTGATTGGTGAGCCCGGCGTGGGTAAAACCGCCATTGTAGAAGGTCTGGCCCAGAGAATTATTGAGGGGGATGTGTCGGATTCGCTGAAAAACCGGCGGGTTATTGCTCTTGATATGGGTGCCCTGGTAGCCGGGGCCAAGTTCCGGGGTGAATTTGAAGAACGCTTGAAAGCCGTCTTAAAAGAAGTGGAGGCGGCCGAAGGGGAGATCGTTCTCTTTATTGATGAGCTGCATACGGTGGTGGGAGCGGGAGCAGCCGAAGGGTCTGTAGATGCCTCCAATATGCTGAAACCGGCTCTTGCCAGGGGGACGCTGCGATGTGTCGGTGCCACAACCCTGAATGAATATCGGAAATACATTGAAAAGGACGCAGCCCTTGAGCGGCGGTTTCAGCCGGTCATGGCAAAGGAGCCCAGCGTCGAGGATACCATCTCCATTTTAAGAGGCTTGAAAGAAAAATATGAGGTCCATCATGGCATCCGGATAAAGGATTCCGCTATTGTGGCTGCGGCCACCCTGTCCAACCGGTATATTGCCGACCGCTTTCTGCCGGATAAAGCGGTAGACCTGATTGATGAATGTGCGTCCCGTTTAAGGATCGAGATTGATTCTATGCCAAGAGAAATAGATGAGATTCAACGGAAAATTACCCAGGCTCAGATTGAACGCCAGGCCCTGATTAAGGAAAAGGATAAGGCTTCCATTGAACGGCTTGAAAAACTTGAAAAGGATATTGCGGCCATGCAGGAAGACGTTAGCCCTTTGAAACTCCACTGGGACACTGAAAAAAAGATCATTCAGGAGATCAGTGCCATCCGTGAAGAGATTGATCGCTTTCAGACTCAGGCCCATGTGGCGGAACGAAACGGGGATCTGGAAACTGTGGCCAAGATCCGGTATGGCACCATTGAGCAGCTTCAAAAGGATCTGTCAGGCAGAAAACAGGCGCTTGACGGCCTTCAGAAGGATAAAAGAATGCTCAAAGAAGATGTGGAAGCCTCTGACGTGGCTGAAGTGGTCTCATCCTGGACCGGCATCCCGGTATCCAGAATGCTGAAAGGGGAACAGGAAAAGCTGGTTCAGATGGAAAGCCATATCAAAAAGCGGGTCATCGGTCAGGAAAAAGCCATTGATGCCGTATCCAATGCGGTCCGGCGGGCCAGATCAGGGCTTCAGCCCGAAGATCGGCCCATCGGTACCTTTATCTTTATGGGCCCGACGGGTGTGGGGAAAACCGAGCTTGCCAAATCACTGGCAGAATTCATGTTTGACAGTAGCCAGGCCATGATCCGGGTGGACATGTCCGAATATATGGAAAAACATTCCGTTTCAAGGCTCATCGGCGCTCCTCCGGGATATGTGGGGTATGACGAGGGGGGATATCTGACCGAGGCGGTGAGAAGACGTCCCTACTCGGTCATCCTGTTTGACGAGATTGAAAAGGCTCACCCGGATGTGTTTAATGTGCTGCTCCAGGTTCTGGATGACGGCAGAATGACAGACGGGCATGGTCGGACCGTGGATTTTAAAAATACCATTATCATCATGACTTCCAATGTGGGGTCCAGACTTCTTCAGGAAGCCGGAATCCACGGGCTTGAGGATGAAGGTATACGGCAGGGGATTGACCATGCGCTAAAAGAAGCATTCCGGCCTGAGTTTTTAAATCGGATTGATGAAATTATTACCTTCCATGCTTTGACTCTGGAGAATATCCGGGAGATTGCCGCTATACAGATTGAAAAACTCAACAAGCGCCTGAAATCCCGAAATCTTTCCATCAGCCTGGATGACAGGGCCATGCAGCATCTGGCTGAAAAAGGGTATGACCCTGTATTCGGGGCTCGTCCCCTGAAACGGGTCATCCAGAAGGAACTTGAAAATCCCTTGTCTCTTGCGATTCTGAAGGGTGACTTCAAGCCGGATGAGACCATCCGGTTCGGGTTTGATGAAGCAGAAAAAAAGTTGAAGATTTTGAATTTTTAAGAAACAGAATTCAAAATCCCTGACAGGGAAGAGCAGTATTAAGGTTTGTCACACCTGATCCGCATAATGTTTTAATTCTTCATACTGGGTCAGGAACCTGTAAAGTGTTGCTCTCCCAACGCCTAAAACCCTTGCAGCCTTGGATTTGTTGCCTCCGGTCTTTTTAAGGGCAATCTTGACCGATTCCAAATCCAGTTTTCCTTTGAGAGGCATCGTCTCCGGCTGAACCGGATATCTTTCCATAGACCCAGCCGGATCCGTTGCCGGAGATCGGAGCATTAGATTTCTTCCCTGGGTGATCTCCAGGGGAAGATCTGACGGCAGGATTTTGTTTCCACGGGATCGCACCACTGAAAACTGGATGACATTTTTCAATTCCCTGACATTTCCGGGCCAATGGTAATCCAGAAGGAGGTCCAGGCTTTCTCCGGAAAGCTCAGGAACAGGATTGCTGCTTTCCTGTTCCGCCTCCTTCAGAAAATGGGCGGCCAGAAGAGGTATATCGCTTTTGCGTTGTCTTAAGGGCGGCAGATGGATGGGAATCACATTGAGCCTATAAAACAGGTCTTCCCTGAACCGCCCAGCCTTGACTTCATCTCTCAGGTTTTTGTTGGCTGCACTGATGATCCGGACATCCACGGACACCTTTTTTTCACCGCCGACTTTTTCAAAGGTGCCTTCCTGAAGAAATCTCAAGAGTTTGACCTGGGTTTTCAGCGGCAGGTCAGCCACTTCATCCAGCAACAGGGTTCCCTTGTGGGCCAGCTCAAACCGCCCTTTCCGGTCTTTGATAGCCCCTGAAAAGGCGCCCTTGACATGGCCGAACAATTCGCTTTCCACAATTCCTTCAGGAATAGCCCCGCAGTTTACCGGGACAAAAGCACCATTTCCATAGGCGCTGATATCGTGAATGGCATAGGCTACCCGTTCTTTGCCCGTGCCGGTATCCCCTGAAATGTGAACCGGATAATTATAAAGGGCCACATCCCTGATCTGCCGGAAAATATCCTGCATGGTTTTGTCTTTACCGATGATGCCGGCAAAACTTGAAATATTCTCTGCTTTCAAGGAGAGGTTGAAGGTTTCCGTGACATCCCTGAAGGATGCAAGAACGCCTTTAAACCCATTGTCTTGGCTGATGATGGCAGAAACCGTCATCTCAAGCTGATGGGTTGAGCCGTCCTTTGCCAGGATATTCAGGGGATATTCCTTTGTGCCGGAAAAACACTCTGGGGGGCCGTCACAAAAAGAGCATTTACCGCCGCAGAAAGGGGATTCAAAAACAATATGGCAGTCTTTACCGAGCACCTCTTTTTTAAAATATCCCGTGATTCTTTCGGCCTCTTTATTGAAGACGGTAATAATCCTATCCGGTGTATGGGCAATGATGCCGAGTTTCAGGCTATCAAGAACAAGATTGAGGTTTTCGTGATCCAGCAGGGTGTGTGTCAAATCCTTCATTTTAGTAGTTTCCATATATAAAAATATCGGTTGCTGATGGTTAATGAAGAGGTAAATGACACATTTGTGTATCAGGCGCAATGGTTTTTTTAGCAGGCGGGCTTAAAATTTGTGTTTTTTTATGATGCAGAGGATGGTTGGGTTAGCAGGAAAGGAATCGGCCCGAAGCGTTCTGTTGCTCCGGGCCGAAAGCTTATTCAAATGTGATGCAGTGTCTCGGACAGTTTTTTACGGCTTCATAGATATCTTCATCTGAATAATCATCCAGGGAAAGAACATCCACATAACCCGCGTCATTGATTTTAAATGCATGGGGAGCAAGGTCAACACAAATTTCGCAGAGGACGCAACATGACATATCAATGACAGGGGGGGTCATCTAATCAACTTCCATCATATTATTTGAAATACCTGTTTAAAAGTCCTTCAAAGGCTTTTCCGTGGCGGGCCTCATCTTTGCACATTTCATGAACCGTATCATGGATGGCATCATACCCGAGTTCCTTTGCCCTTGTCGCAATGGCTTTTTTACCAGTGCAGGCACCATATTCAGCCAGCACCCGGACAGCAAGGTTTGCCTTTGTGTCGGCTTCCACTACCTCACCTAAAAGCTCGGCAAATTTGGCTGCATGTTCGGCTTCTTCAAAAGCAATGCGTTTATAGGCTTCGGCAACTTCGGGAAATCCCTCACGGTCTGCCTGGCGGCTCATGGCAAGATACATACCGACTTCGGTACATTCTCCCATGAAATTGTTTTTCAGGCCCTCAAGAATTTCGGCATCAACCCCTTTTGCAACACCAATGGTATGACCGTCAGCCCAAATCATTTTGCCTTCCTGAACGGAAAATTTAGATGCGCCGGCACCACATTGGGGGCATTTTTCCGGAGCTGCTTCACCATTATAAGAATAGCCGCATACTGAACAAACATAAGTCTTCATTAATTTTTCTCCTCTCTGATTGAATTATCCCACCAGCCTTTTTGCATGTGCGCCTCCTTTTCTTTCTGTGCAAGATCTAAAAGCCGGTAGCCGGAATCCAGGAGGATGCCATAAAGAACACCGCAATTCGGATCTTCTCTCTCTTCATAGCCTGACTGAGCAAGCTTGATCATTTTCTTTGCAAGCTCAATGGTCCGGGCTATATTAGTGTCACATTTTTTTTTCAGCATGGCATTTTTTCTTTCACACACATCCGGCTGATATGGGTTGTTAAAGGTCTTATATAAAAAACATACTTCACGCATGTTTTCTGTAGATGTGTTCAATATCCATGCCACAAGTTCCATCATGCATTTTTTTTTTGTTTTCACGGTCTCTGACAAGGTCTGAGACACGAATGGCAGTAAAATTCCATCCGTCAAAGAGATCCACCTGGCGATCATCTGTCCTGATATGTTCAGGCACAAGACCGTACTGAAAACTTTTAGCATTGGATAAGGCCCTGACGGAATAGGCTCGTTTCACAGAGTCTTCTGAATGCAGGTAACAGTAAAGCATGGCCTTTGTTTTTTCGCTCAGATCATGGGGGGAGGTTTCAAGATAGGTCCCGATTCCCCAAAGTACACCCCGCTGAAGCATTTCATGTTCAATGTGATTTCCATCCGGATCAAGATATGAAAAAAGAATGGATTTAAACTCCAGTGCAAGTTCTGGACTCTGGGACAGAATTTCTCCCATGGCTTCTGGAGAGCCCCAGCCGATGCCGCCGGATTCGTCATTCAGGTTCCACATGATGCGTCTGAGGATGATTCTTGCTTTTTCCATGTTCCGCTTTGCCGTTCTTGCCCCAAGAAGGCCCATGGCTGAGACACTCCGGAATTTGGTGAGTTCGTTTTTATTGTAGAAATAGGAAAACAGGTGTCCCACAAGCTGCTCATCAGGGATCTGGGCTAATTTTTCAAAGGCAGTATCCTTATCGGTTTCCATAAGAATTTCTCCCACCTTCTTTTTTGTTTCTCTTCCATATGACTTATTCATGGCCACCTGCTTAGTTTTAGATGATTATCACGATATTAAATAAAAGCATAAATTATGCCGGATCAGCCATAACGGTCAATATCAGTCAAAAGAAGACAAATCAATCGGGATGAGGTCGCTGATCTGTCTCAGATGGTGGGACAATCTTGTTTCGAGAGACAAAAGAGAAAGGCCCAGGTATTAAAAAAATGTTCTTTTTTTATTAAGATTAGGGTAAGAATGAAGGTTGCTAAAAACTCGAATAAAGGCAGATTTGAATTATGGAAAATTATCTTCATCCGACATATTATATTGACAGTGATCACCCGGAAATTATTGCATTTGCAGACCAGCACAGCCAATCCGGGAAAACGGATATGGAAAAGGCAATAGAGATTTATTACGCGGTCCGGGACACTATCCGGTATAACCCTTACAGCATTGAGCCTAAGAAAGAATCCATGAAGGCCAGTACGATTTTAATGCGGCGGTACGGTTATTGTGTGGCCAAGGCTGTGGTTCTGGCAGCCTGCCTCAGGAGCCGGGGAATTCCGGCAAGACTCGGGTTTGCCGATGTTCAGAACCATTTGAATACTGAGCGGCTTAAAAAACTCATGGAAACAGATGTTTTTGTGTACCATGGATACACGGAAATTTTTCTGAATGGGAAATGGGTCAAGGCTACCCCGGCATTTAACCTGGAGCTCTGCACCAATTTTAATGTAAAGCCCCTGGAGTTTGATGGAATAAATGATTCCATATTGCATCCTTACGACAAATCAGGAAATCTGCACATGGAATATGTGAAAGATCACGGTACCTTTTCTGATCTTCCATGGGACATTATCCTTGCCGACTCCATGAAGCGCTATCCACTGTATTTTGAAGATCTTGAGGTCCGTTCAAAAGATTTTTCAGCAGAAGCCCTTAAAGAAAATCAATAGAGCAAGAAAACTGTTAGGTTGCTTATGGCTTTCTAAAAGCCTCGGCTACCTCTTTGGTCAGCTTCAACACCTTTTTTGCAGAGTCAAGATCAAGGGAACCGGTACCGCAACTCGGTGTAATAAAGGACTGGGAGATGATGGTTTTCTTGTCAATCCCCGCTTTTCTGGATAATTCATCCATCTGCTGGTGCAGCAGCCGGATCAGGCCAGGGGCGTTCTGTTTGGCAACGAGTTCCGGTTTTGCCGTAGGGATTATCCCCCAGGCAAGAATTTTGCCCTGATTTAAAAATGATTTGATCATTTCCGGATAAAGAATGAATTTGTCAAAATAGGAAAAGGTATCAAAGCTTATGATATCAATGTCTGATCCAAGAAGCATGTCCCATTCTGTATTGGCACAGACATGAACTCCTGTAAGGCCGCCTTCCGAGTGGATTTCCCGGGAAATTTCCTCAATGCCGAGAGTGACATCTGCTTTGCTGATGGTAATATAGGCCGAGGTTCCAAATCCAGCCAGGGCCGGTTCATCCAGGAAAATAATGGGGATGGCTCCTCTCTTTGAAAATTCTTTGGCCTGCCATTTTGCATTCATGGCCAGTTTTTTAATGGCGGCATCCCGTAACTGGTCGTGATAAAAAATGTCTTTGTCTTTTTCATCCTTTACAGCGGTTCCAAAGGTAATGGGGCCTGTCACCTGGCCTTTGAGGGCTATAAAAGGCCCTCCTTTTTCATCCACCTGCCGTAAAAATTCAAAAAAGCCTTTCCCCCTTGTTCCGGAAAGGGCAAACCGTGAATTCCCTAAATCTTCTCCTGATTCAGACAGGGTGAGATAATCTTCAAAAAAGGACACCATCTCGTTATCAAACCCTGGCTTGGAAGTATCTAGAAGATTTTTTTCAGTTCCGGCAACAAATCCCGGGAGACCGGAAAGAAACTGGCTGATCATGCCTTCTTCTTTGTAAAGTGGCAGTTGAATCCAGAGCGGGATGTCCGGTGTATGTTCAAAGACAAGATTGAGCGCTGCTGTGTGGTCTGTCATGGGAAGGCTGCCGATTAGAAGCGGCAACGCACGGGGTTTAAAATCTATCATCTGATGGTTTCCTTCCAAAATAAGGGTTCTTTCCTGATCATCCCTTGATAAAATTGCTGAATTATACCATCATTGACCAAAGATGAAAACAAGGAAGAAAATTATTCATCCATTAAAGAAGAGGGATTGTGAGTATCAGGAAATTAGAATTGCTGTCACCGGCAAAAAACAGTGAATTCGGGATTGCTGCCGTCAACCATGGTGCTGATGCAGTGTATATCGGAGCTGCCGGATTCAGTGCAAGAGCTGCTGCCGGAAATGGCATCAATGAAATTGAAAAATTGACTGCCTATGCCCATTTTTATAATGCAAAAGTTTATATTGCCCTGAATATCATTCTTTTCGATCACGAGTTGGAGGAAGTACAGAAACTAATACGGCAGTTGTGGAATGCCGGGGCCGATGCCCTGATTATTCAGGATCTGGGGGTTCTGGAATTGGATCTGCCTCCTATCCCTTTGTTTGCCAGCACTCAGCTCGACAACCAGACCGTCTCCCGTGTCCGGTTTCTTGAGTCGGCAGGCTTTGAAAGGGTGATCCTGGCAAGGGAACTGTCACTCAAGGCCATCGAAGACATCCGGCAGAACACTGCCGTTGATCTGGAAGCCTTTGTGCATGGGGCTCTTTGCGTATGCTACAGCGGTCGCTGCTATCTCAGTGCCGCCATTGGCAAAAGAAGTGCCAACCGGGGGCAATGCGGACAGCCCTGCCGCCTTTCATGGACTCTGGTGAATGGTGCTGGTCAAGTGCTGGCAAAAGATCGTTACCTGTTATCTCTGAAGGACATGAACCGGTCTGATTACCTTCATGATCTGGTTTCAGCCGGTGTTACCTCGTTTAAAATCGAGGGGCGGTTGAAGGATATTTCTTATGTAAAAAACATCACCGCCCATTATCGGAAAAGGCTGGATGACGTCATTACTGGGTCATCCGAATATCAGGCCGCATCATCGGGAAAAACCGGGCTCTTTTTTGTGCCTGATCCTAAAAAGACGTTTAACCGGGGAGAAACCGATTATCTGCTCTTTGGCCGCAAAGAGGATATCCAATCCCTCAATACGCCAAAATCCGTTGGAGAGAAAATCGGCATTGTCGATCATATGGATCTCAAATATTTTACATTGAAAAAAGCCCATGATCTTCATAACGGTGACGGGCTCTGTTTTATCAATCAGTCCGGGAAACTCGAAGGATTCCAGGTGAATAGAGCGGATCTGGAAAAAATCTATCCAGCCGGATTTCCGGATCTTAAAAAGAGTGGCCTTTTCCCCGGTGCTGTGATGTATCGAAACCATGATCATTTTTTTCAAAAAAAGCTGGATGGGCCTTCTTCAGAAAGGAAAATAGCCCTTGATCTGGCTTTTTTCGAAACCGGGCAGGGCTTTGCCCTTCAAGGGACGGATGAAGATGGAAACATGGCTGAGGTTGTTCTGGGTGTGGAAAAAATCGAAGCAAAAGATGAGACCGCTGCTCTCACAACCTTAAAAAAGCAATTGGGCCGACTAGGTGATTCCCAATTTTATCTCAAGAGTCTCAGCGTTCTTTCAAAGCCATATTTCATGGTCACAAAGGAATTAAACCGGATCAGAAGAGAGCTTTTAGAGGCCCTTACGCAAAAACGGCAGGAAAACTATTGCCGGGAACCCGCAAAACCACGACTTTCCATAACCCCTTTTCCTGAAAAACATCTTGATTTTACAGCCAATGTTTCCAATCAAAAAGCGGTTGAATTTTATCAAAAGCGCGGGGTAGAAACCATTGATTCTGCCTTCGAGCTTGGTCAACCGGGTTCCGGAACGGTTGTTATGATGCTTCGCCATTGCATCCTGAAAGCATTGGGGCAGTGCCGAAGAGAAGTTACAAGACATCCGGAAATATGGAAGGGCCCTTTTTTTATTGAAAACAAGGCCGGACGGTTTCTGCTTGAGTTTGATTGTATCAACTGTGAAATGCGGATTAAAATGATGTAAAAAAAGACGGGAAGGCGAACCATCGCACAACCCGTCTTAATATGACAATCTGATACAGCGGCGATTTAGCTTGGGAACATCGCATCCTCTATATCCACGGCAACACTGCTGGTATTCATGAGCGCGCTGAATCTGCCGAGAGTGATAGGAAGCTGAGTTTCTACAAAAAATTGAAGGGATTTGATGATGCCTTCATAAAAAGAGATGTCTTTCTTTTTAGCGGTTTCAAGTTTGTTTACAGCAAGGACGGCTCTCCAGAGCAGCATCCACGCCATGGTGACATCCCCTGTGGCATCCTGGAACGGATGGGCGTTGGCAAAAGCGTTCAATACCTTTGCCGACATGGCCGTTGTTCCCATGTGAATGGCGACCTCTGCAAGTTTGTTCAGTGCTTCTTCAATTTTGACGGCTTGTTTTTCAAGCCTGGGAATTGCCTTGCCTGCCACAACCCATTTCTGCATCTCGCCAAACAGGTCCATGATGGGTTTACCCTTTTTGAGCCCCAATTTTCGTCCAAGAAGATCCATGGCCTGAATACCGTTGGTGCCTTCATAAATCAGGGTGATCCGGCAATCCCTTAAAAGTTGAGCCATGGGATATTCTTCAATGAAGCCATATCCACCGTAAACCTGCATGCCCTGGCTACAGACCTCAAAGGATCGGTCCGTGACGTAACCTTTGGCAATGGGCGTCAGGACTTCAACAAAACCCTGGTATTTGTCTTTTTCTTCTTTTGTGGGCGCATGATTGGCCATGTCGGCAGAATACTGGACGAAATATAGAAGCGATCTCATGCCCTCGACAAAGACCTTCATCATCATCAACTGGCGTCTGACATCCGGGTGATTGATGATGGCAACGGACTTGGCTTCCGGGTTCATGAATTCAAGGATATTTTTACCCTGGATCCGGTTTCTGGCATAATCAAGGGCATACATATAAGCGGCTGTAGCGCAAGCAAATCCCTGGAATCCGACAAGACGTCTGGCCTCATTCATCATCAGGAACATGCCCTGCATGCCCTTGTTTTCTTCACCCAGAAGGGTGCCGATGCAGTTACCTTTTGAGCCAAGGGAAAGAGAGCAGGTGCTGTTTCCGTGGATGCCGAGTTTGTGTTCAATGCCGGTGCAGATAACATCATTGAACTGCCCTGGAGTTCCATCCGGGTTGACCCGGAATTTCGGAACAAGAAACAGGGAAATGCCCTTTGTGCCTTCAGGAGCACCTTCAATCCTTGCAAGAACCGGGTGGATGATGTTTTCTGCAAGATCATGATCGCCGCCGGAAATAAATATTTTTTCACCGATAATGGAGAATGTACCATCCCCGTTTCTAACGGCCTTGGTTGTCAGTGCGCCAACATCAGAGCCAGCGCCCGGTTCCGTCAGGAGCATGGTGCCGGTCCATTTTCCGGTATACATATTTTTCAGGTAGATTCTTTTCTGTTCAGGCGTACCGAATTTTTCTACCAGATGGCCGGCGCCATGGGTCAGACCCGGATACATCATGAAGGGGAAATTGGCACCGTTAAAATACTCAGCGCCGGCAGACGCAACTGTTCTCGGCATTCCCTGCCCGCCCCATTCCGGATCTTCGGTCACGGCTAGCCACTCGCCCTCGTTGAATATTTTATAGAGTCTTTTAAAGGATTCTGGGGTGGTGACCTTGCCGTTTTCAAGTTTGCAGCCTTGCTGATCGCCTTCTTTATTGGCTGGCAGGAGTTCCTTGATGGCAAAATTCTTTGCTTCACCGATCACAAGGTCAATGGTTTTTCTATTAAAATCTGCAAAATTTTCATGAAGCCCGGATAAGGTTTCGGCTTCAAGCTGTTCGTGAATTACAAATTCGATATCTCTTCGATCGGAAATAAGTTGGGTCATTTTTAAATTATCCTCCTGCTGTTTGTGTTGCAAAAATATGTATTATTCTTTTTTCTAAGTTATCAGTGAATGAATTGATGCTCACTCTCACATGGTGACTATTATGAATTTCTAAAAGAGTTGAACAGACATCTTTAATAGCATTTTTAAATAATGATAATAAAAGCTTATTAAAAATTCGATTGATCATTGGTAAAAAACCGTATCACCCTATTAAATGTTTATTTTAATGAATACTAATTCATTGCATTAAATTTTATGGCTGTCAATGATTATTTTTTACAAATTCTGAATAATCATATAGGGTTATTGAATGGAAAAGAGCCCTTCCTGCGGCATTCATCAGATTTGTGACGGTAGTTTTTCCGCAATCCTCGTACCGGGTTCAGGGGTCACTTCAGCCCTGTTAAGCGAAAGCGGTATTCGTGTTTTTTCAGAACATGAGCTGAGTCTGGTAGAGTTGATCTTATCTTGAGTTATTGCACTGATTTTTTGATATGACCATAAAATAAAACAAATTGACACTTGATTGATGAATAGTTAAACTGTCCTACAGTTTAACTATTTGTTCTGGCAATATTTCTATTCCGGAGACAAACGATGAATGTTCAGTTTAAAAAAATGAAACCCCTGAAATCTTATCAGCATGTGGTGGATGAGATTCAGGCCGCTATATGTGAAGGGAGCATTAAAGAGGGTGAGAAGCTTCCGTCGGAAATGAAACTGAAAGAAATGTTTGATACCAGCAGGGGAACCATCCGTGAAGCCCTCAGAGTGCTGGAACATAAGGGGCTTGTTTCTATCCGGACAGGAGTGAATGGTGGTGCCCGGATTCAGGGGGCCAATACAAAACCCATGACCGACAGCGTGGCTATTCTTATCCGTCAGCAGAAAGTGTCCCTTCATCATCTGGCCGAATTCAGAAAAATGATGGAAGGCCATATCTCGGAGCAGGCTGCCAAAAATGCAGATAAAAATGATATTAAAAAGTTGAAGGCAATTTTAGAGAGTGCCGCCGCGCATATTGAAACAAAACCGTCCGGGTGGAAGGAGTTTCATGAAATGGATGCCGAATTTCACCGGACCTTGGCCATGATAGCAAAAAACCCGCTTCTGGAGGCAAATCTGACAGCCGTTCATGACAATATCCAGATTTATTTTCACCAGTATTTACCGTGGAGCGAGACTTTGCTCAATGACAATTTCAAGGATTTATGCGACATCGCAGCCGCTGTGGAACAAAAAGATCCTGCTGCTGCTCGAAGGATTGCCGAGGAGCATGTGGAAAAGTTCAATGCCCTGATGGAGAAGAATCTTGAATGATGGATAATCCGGCAATTTTTAAAATTCAAAGATATTCCATTCATGATGGACCAGGCATTAGAACCACGGTTTTTTTTCAGGGGTGTCCCTTATCCTGCCGCTGGTGCCATAACCCGGAAAGTCAGAGAATGCCTGGAAAAATAAGCTCGGAAGAGATGGACAAGCTTGTTGCGAAATTAATGGAAGAGATTGAAAAGGATATGATTTTTTATGATGATTCCGGCGGCGGGGTAACCTTTTCAGGAGGAGAACCCTTGTCTCAACCGAAATTATTATTCAGGCTTCTGGATCAGTGTCAAGAAAAAGAGATTCATACCTGTCTGGATACGTCCGGGTATGCAGATCCTGAAATCCTTTTCAGCATTTCGCAGATAACAGACCTCATCTTGTATGATATTAAACTGATAGATGAAGCGGCGTATAAAACTTTGACTGGGAAAAGTGTTTCTCCTGTACTGAATAATTTAAAACTGTTATCGAACCGTAAAACAAACGTCAGTATCCGGTTTCCGCTAATCCCGGAGATGACGGATACAGAAGAAAACATTGCCGATGTGATTTCTTTTTTAAAGGAAAATACGGATTATCGGGATATCCATATCCTTCCGTTTCATAAGGCAGGGGAAGGTAAATATGAGTTATTGAAAATGAAAAACCATATGAAGGATATAGCAGCACCCTCACCAAAAAGAGTGGCCAAAGTTAAAGAACAATTTGAATTCAATGGATTCAACGTAACCATCGGTGGATGAAAAAAGAAGGATAAAAAAATGAACTCAAGAATAAAGACGCTCAGGGCAAAAACCCGGGAAAAAGAAGTAAGCCTCTCCCATGAAAGGGCCGGGCTTGTGACGGACTTTTATAAGACTTACATCTCTATGAATGAATCCATTCCGGTTCAGCGAGCCTTGTGCTTGAAATATGTCCTTGAAAATAAAAAGATATACATCGAAGACAATGAACTGATTGTGGGTGAAAGAGGGCCGGAACCCAAAGCCGTTCCCACATATCCGGAAATATGCCTTCATTCCCTGGAAGATCTTGAAATACTGAACTCAAGACCCAAGGTGGCCTATAAGGTGTCTGAAGAAACCAGAAGGATATATAAAGAAAAAATTATTCCTTTCTGGAAAGGCAAGACCATCAGGGAAAAGATATTTGCAGTCATGACAGAACCCTGGATTGATTCCTTTCATGCCGGAATTTTTACCGAATTCCAGGAGCAACGGTCACCGGGGCATACAGCCGGTGGAGATCTGATATATAGAAAAGGGTTTTTGGATCTGAAATCAGATATCTGTCAATGCCTGGGCAAGATCGATTTTTTTACGGATCACAAGGCCCTTGAAAAACAGGAAGTGTTAAAATCCTTAAATATTGCAGCAGATGCCCTGATCTCCTTTGCAAACCGCTATGTTGATGAACTTGATCGTCTGGCAGCAACCGAAAAGGATGCCAGCCGAAAAGTCGAGCTTCAAACCATGGCCGCTGTCTGTAAAAGGGTGCCTGCTCATAAACCTGAGACATTCCATGAAGCATTGCAGTATTACTGGTTTTTACATGTCGGGATCATTACGGAACTCAACCCCTGGGATGCCTATAATCCTGGCCGATTTGATCAGAACCTTTACCCATTCTACAAAAGAGACATTGAAAACGGAAACCTGACCCGTGAACAGGCAAAGGAGCTGCTTTCCTGTTTCTGGATTAAATTTCATAATCACCCGGCACCGCCAAAAGTGGGCGTAACTGCAAAAGAAAGCAATACCTATGTGGATTTCTGCCTGATCAACCTGGGCGGCGTCACCCCTGACAACAAGGATGGGGTCAATGACCTGACCTATCTGGTCCTGGATGTTATCGAGGAAATGAGGTTACTGCAGCCGAGCTCCATGATCCAGGTATCCCGGAAAAATTCGGACAGGTTCATCAAACGGGCGTTGAAGATTATTGCGACCGGATTTGGTCAGCCTTCCGTCTTTAATACCGATGCCATTCTTCAGGAGATGGCCCTTCAGGGTAAAAGCGTTGAGGATGCAAGACTGGCAGGTGCTTCCGGCTGTGTTGAAGCCGGTGTATTCGGGAAAGAATCTTACATTTTAACAGGTTATTTTAATCTTCCCAAAATTTTTGAGGTTACCCTTCACAATGGCTGGGACCCGAGGACAAAAAAACAGATCGGTCTTAAAACCGGAAATCCGAAAAATTTTAAAACCTTTGAAGAGCTCTTTGATGCCTATCAACAGCAACTGGAATATTTTGTCGATATCAAAGTCAGAGGCAGTAATATCATTGACCAGATTAACGCAGCCCATATGCCGGTTCCTTTGCTTTCCCTTGTGACGGAAGACTGCATAGAAAATGCAAAAGACTATAATCAGGGCGGAGCCAGATATAATACTTCCTATATCCAGGGGGTCGGTATCGGAACCCTGACCGATTGTTTTTCGTCATTGAAATTTTATATCTATGATGAAAAACAAATTTCCATGGAAGAGGTTCTGACTGCTCTTGAAAAAGATTTTTCAGGTGATGACATCCTTCATCACCAGTTGAAAAAGGCTCCAAAATACGGAAACGATAACGATTATGCAGATGATATATTAAAGCAGGTATTCAGGGCTTTCCATGGCGCTGTAACCGGGAGACCCAATGCAAAGGGAGGCGTATACCGGATAGATCTTCTTCCCACCACCTGTCATGTCTATTTCGGTGAAATTACCGGGGCTTTACCAGACGGAAGAAAAGCAGGCATTCCTTTTTCAGAGGGCATATCACCGGTTCAGGGAGCTGATACATGTGGCCCGACGGCTGTTTTGAAATCTGCGGCCAAAATCGATCACCTAAGAACCGGCGGGACTCTTTTAAATCAGAAATTTTTGCCCGAGTTGATGAAAGATGAAAAAGGGGTTCAGGGGATTGTCCATTTAATCCGCTCCTATTTTAAAATGGATGGACACCATATCCAGTTCAATGTCGTGGATGAAAAAACCTTGAGGGATGCTCAAAAAAATCCTCAACATCACCGGGATCTGATTGTAAGGGTGGCAGGATATTCTGATTATTTTGTTGATCTTACGGTGGCTCTCCAGGAAGAAATTATACAAAGGACGGCACACAATATCTATTAGAAAAAAACCATCTGTACCGATTTTTTCTTGACTTGTCTGCCAAGTATTAATAAAAATAAAATATTTTGTTGATTTGTAAATTCAGCAAATTATACCTCGTAATTAAAATGGAGTTACAAAATGTTTCATGGTTTTTTGTATTATTAATTAATTTAAAGGGGAGAAAAAAGATGAAATGGCATAAATTAGTATCTGTTGCAGGCATTGCAGTCCTTTTCTGTATGCTTGCGGTATCTGCTCAGGCTAAAACCAAAACCCTTGTTTTCTGCTCGGAAGGCAGTCCGGAAGGGTTTACCCCTGCACTTTACACATCCGGGACAACATTTGATGCGTCATCCAGGCAGCTCTTCGACAAACTGGCCATGTTCGAACGTGGTACAACAAAAATTGTTCCGGGCCTTGCAACATCCTGGGAAATATCCCCGGACGGAATGGTTTATACCTTCCATTTAAGAAAAGGCGTTAAATTCCATACAACCCCGTATTTTAAACCCACCCGGGAGTTTAATGCCGACGATGTTATTTTTTCTTTCTGGCGCCAGCATGACAAAAACCACCCTTATAACAAAGTTTCCGGGGGTTCATATGAATATTATGCCGGAATGAGCATGCCGACTTTGATTAAATCCATTGAGAAAAAAGATGATTATACGGTCGTATTTACACTGACCAAGCCGAATTCTCCATTTATCGCCAACATGGCAATGGATTTTGCTTCCATTCATTCTGCTGAATATGCAAACAAAATGCTCGTCGCCAAGACACCTGATGAATTTGACCAGAAACCCATCGGAACAGGTCCTTTTGTATTTGTTTCCTATCAGAAAGACTCTACCATCCGTTACCAGGCCTTCGATCAATACTGGGCCGGACGCGCCAAAATCGACAAACTAGTTTTTTCCATCACGCCTGATGCATCTGTCCGTTATCAGAAACTGAAAGCCGGTGAAGCCCACCTCATGCCTTATCCAAACCCGGCAGACCTTGCTGCAATGAAAACCGATGCCAATATCAACCTGATGGAAATGGAAGGGTTGAATGTAGGCTATCTTGCATTTAATACGAAAAAAGAACCGTTTAGCAATGTAAAAGTTCGTCAGGCCTTGAGCATGGCCATTAACAAGAAAGCAATTCTGGAAGCTGTATTTCAGGGTTCCGGCAAAGTTGCAAAAAACCCCATCCCTCCCACCATCTGGTCTTACAATGACGCTGTAAAAGATTATGAATACAGCGTTGATGCAGCCAAAAAGCTTCTTAGCGAAGCCGGATTTGCCAATGGTTTTGAAACAGATATCTGGGCCATGCCGGTGCAGAGACCCTATAACCCCAATGCAAAAAGAATGGCTGAAATGATCCAGGAAGACTGGAAAAAAATTGGTGTGAATGCAAAGATTATTTCCTATGAATGGGGTGAATATCTGAAACGCTCCATGGCTGCTGAACACCAGACCCTTCTTCTGGGCTGGACTGGCGATAATGGTGACCCGGACAATTTTCTTGCTGTTCTTTTAGGTTGCGATGCTGTCGGAAATGCCAACCGCTCTCAATGGTGTTATAAACCCTTTGATGATCTTATCAAAAAAGCTGTTCTGGTATCTGATCAGAAGGAAAGAACCAAATTGTACGAACAGGCTCAGGTTGTTTTCAAAGAGCAAGCTCCCTGGGTAACCATTGCACATTCGGTTGTGTTTAAACCCATGAGCAAAAAAGTAGTTGATTTTAAAATTGATCCCTTTGGCGGACACGTTTTTTATGGTGTAGACCTGAAAGAATAAGGGTCTGGTTAATGTATTCATATTGGCGGTACAATGCCCTCATAGGTGTTGTACCGCCAATTTAATGTTAAACACGCGGTGCCATTATGGTTCAATTTTTTTTTAAACGGTTTTTTCATGTTTTTCCGGCCTTTATCGGTGTAACCCTCCTGACATTTTCCCTAATTCATCTGATTCCCGGAGACCCTGTTGAGCTTCGCGCCGGAGAGCGGGGGATCGACCCGGCACGGCATGCTGAGATCAAGGCTGAAATGGGTCTTGATAAACCTCTCTATGTTCAGTATTTCAGATATATCGGCAACGTTTTCAAAGGGGATCTGGGCAAATCTTATGTCACCAAAAAGCCTATTGTTGAAGAGTTTTTTACCCTTTTCCCGGCCACACTTGAACTTTCCTTCTGTGCCATGATTTTTGCAGTCCTGTTTGGACTCCCGGCCGGGATTATCGCAGGGGTCAAAAGGGGGACAGCCTTTGATCATACCATCATGGCCGCTTCTTTGACCGGGTATTCCATGCCGATATTCTGGTGGGGATTATTGATGATCATTTTCTTTTCCGTTTTTCTTGGCTGGACGCCTGTGGCAGGGAGGCTGTCGGCAATTATGTGGATCGATATGGATACAGGGTTCATGATCATTGACAGCCTCAGATCGGATGAACCCGGTGCCTTTAGATCCGCTTTAAGTCATTTAATCCTGCCAGCCATCGTTCTTGGGACCATTCCCCTTGCCGTTATTGCCCGTATGACGAGGTCTTCCATGCTTGAAGTCTTAAAGGAAGATTATGTCAGAACTGCAAAAGCCAAGGGTTTATCCGGTCGGCGGGTGATTCTGGTGCATGCATTGAGAAATGCAATGATCCCGGTTATTACCGTTATCGGTCTTCAAACCGGTACTCTTCTGGCCGGGGCCATCCTGACGGAAACCATATTTGCCTGGCCCGGAGTGGGGAAATGGATCCTTGAATCCATCGGCAGACGGGATTATCCGGCCATTCAGGGTGGGATTCTGATTATTGCCACATTAATTATTTTTGTGAATCTTGGTGTGGATGTTCTCTACGGCATTATAAACCCGCGGATTCGATACAACAGCTAGAACAGGAATTCAACATGAGCCAAATTACAGCCTTCACCCAGGAGATTCCGGTACCTCCGCACCCGCTGAAAGAGTTCTGGAAATATTTCAGCGAGAACAAAGGCGCAGTTGTCGGGTTCTACATTATCATCATTGCAATTTTTCTTGCGATTTTTGCAGATTATATTTCCCCTCACAGCCCCTTTGACCAATACCGGGATGCAATTTTGCAGCCGCCCTCCTGGATGGCCAGCGGCAGCAGCAAATTTCTTCTGGGTACGGATGATGTGGGCAGGGATATTCTGTCACGATTGATTCATGGAGCACGGCTGAGCCTTTTTGTAGGTGTTATTGTTGTAACCCTTTCTCTTGCTGCCGGTATCATTTTCGGCGTAACCTCCGGATATTTCGGCGGGATATATGAGATTCTTGTCATGCGGCTCATGGATATTATTCTTGCTTTGCCCAGCCTTTTATTGGCTCTGGCCATTGTGGCCATATTGGGGCCAAGTCTTCAGAATGCCATTCTATCCATTGCAGTTGTTGTGTTGCCGCATTATGTCCGGTTGACCCGAGCCTCTGTTCTGTCGGAAAAGAGTAAAGATTATGTGACGGCTTCCCGGGTCTGCGGATCAGGTCCTTTTAGAATGATGTTTGCCGTGCTTCTTCCCAATTGCATGGCTCCCCTGATTGTTCAGGCGACTCTGGGATTTTCAACGGCAATTCTGGATGCGGCAGCCCTTGGGTTTTTAGGTATGGGTGCTCAGCCGCCCACACCCGAATGGGGTGCAATGCTGGCCAATGCCTTGCAGTTTGTTCAAAGCGCCTGGTGGGTGGTCACCTTTCCCGGGCTTGCCATTCTTATCACGGTACTTGCCTTCAACCTTGCAGGTGATGGCCTTCGGGATGCGCTTGATCCGAAAATGAAACGGTAAATTCATACCAGTTGAGAAAAAATATGAATCAAATATTAGAAATTAAAAATCTTTCTGTGGATTTTGACGGATTTAAAGCCGTACTGGATGTGGACCTGACCCTGGATAAGGGAAAAGTCCTGGGGGTCGTCGGGGAGTCCGGTTCAGGTAAGAGTGTTACCCAGCTTGCCCTGATGGGATTGATCCCATTCCCCGGCATCATTGAGGCGGATACGATCATATTCAATAATCACGACCTTTTGAAAATGTCAAAAAAGAAAAAACGTCAGATCACGGGTAAAGAAATTGCCATGATTTTTCAGGAACCCATGTCAAGCCTTAATCCCTGCTTTACAGTGGAATTCCAGTTAACGGAAACCTTGAAAATTCATGAGGGCGGGTCCAGAAAACATCTGCATGAGCGCGCCATTGAATTGTTAAAACAGGTGGGAATTCCCGCTGCCGAGGACCGAATGAAAAGCTTTCCCCATCAATTGTCAGGTGGAATATGCCAGCGGGTCATGATTGCCATGGCCATTGCCTGCAGCCCCAAACTTCTGATTGCGGATGAACCCACAACAGCTTTGGATGTCACTATCCAGGCCCAGATTCTGGATCTTCTGATCAGCCTTCAGAAAGAAAAAAATATGGCCATGATCCTGATTACCCATGATATGGCTGTTATCGCAGAAACCGTGGAGGACGTGGTGGTCATGTATGCAGGACAGGTGGTGGAAAAAAATACAGCCCATAATCTTTTTACAGCTCCGAGACATCCTTATACGGACGCTTTGCTGGGGTCTTTGCCGGAACGTAACGTCAATTCAAAAAGATTGCCGACGATTCCGGGTGTTGTGCCGGGTAAATATGATAAATCGGCAGGATGCCTTTTCCACCCCCGATGCCGATTTGCAAAGGTAAAATGCTCAACCGTACCCCCGGCATTAACAAAAGAAGGCGATAGTGCCTACAGATGTCATTTCCCATTGATAAACGGAGTCCCTCAGTATGAATGACAAGACAATTATTAAGGCCCGAGATCTGAAAAAATATTATATCATCAAGGATGGGGTATTTGTTAAAAGATCTTTGACACTGAAGGCGCTGGATGGCGCATCTTTTTCCATAAAACCGGGGGAAACATTTTCAGTAGTAGGGGAATCAGGTTGTGGGAAATCCACCCTTGCACGGCTGATTACCATGATTGAAAGACCGACATTCGGAGACTTTGAAGTTGATGGGATCAATGCTGTTACCAGTGATCCTGAAGCCATGAAGGCCTTACGAGAAAGAGTTCAGATCGTTTTTCAGGACCCTTACGGATCTTTGAATCCCAGGAAAAAAGTGGGAGCGATTCTGGAAGAACCGGTGTTGATCAATACAAAGCTCAATGCAGATGAAAGACGAGAAAAAGCGCTGGCCATGATGGATAAGGTAGGCCTTCGAAGGGAACAGTATTCACGGTATCCCCATATGTTTTCAGGGGGGCAGAGACAGCGCATTGCCGTGGCAAGGGCTTTGATGCTCAACCCCAGCCTGGTGGTGGCGGATGAGCCGGTGTCGGCCCTGGATGTTTCCGTTCAGGCCCAGGTCTTGAATCTTCTCATGGATCTTCAGGATGAGATGAATCTTGCCTATCTGTTTATTTCCCACGACCTGAGTGTGGTCCGGCTGATCTCAGACCATGTCATGGTCATGTATCTAGGAAGGCCTGTAGAACAAGGGGAAAAAGAGATTATTTTCGGAAATCCGATCCACCCCTATACAAGAGCGCTGCTTGCCGCAACACCCCATGTGGATAGAAAAGACCGCACCAAAAGAATCATTCTGACCGGAGAAATCCCTTCTCCGCTAAACCCGCCGCCGGGATGTACATTCCATAAACGGTGTGTTCATATGACCGACATCTGCAAGGAAGCTGCCCCGGAGTTCAGGTCAGTAGGGGAAAGAATGGTCGCCTGCCATCATGCAGAAAAATTCTGCTGAAAGAAGCTGATTGCAAAAAAATACACTTTAAGGGTAAGGTATTTTCCGGTCAAGTGTTCAATGCTATTGGTATAGTGGCGAAAAGCGCCTCCTGGATTAATCCGGAATTTCCCCGGTAACCCATTTTAGCTTAGGTGGCAGTGGTATTCAGTGATAGAGAGCTTGTTGTAACACCAAGATTTCCAGCTTGACATCGCCCCTGAATGTAATTACAATAATTACAAATTGAAAACAATAAAATTTTAAGGAGCAAAATCCATGGACAATCAAATACGAACAAGGGATGTTAAGCTGGTTCCCATTGGAAATTCCAAAGGAGTTCGCATACCCAAGGTGCTTCTTCAAAAATATGGCCTAAAAAATTCCCTTTTAATAGAAGAAACAGACAAAGGACTGCTTCTTCGTAATAAAGAAGAAAGCAAGCTTTCTTGGGAAGATACCTATAAAATCATGGCTAATGAAAAGGAAAATTGGGACGATTTTAATACAACGCTTCTTGATGGCTTGGAGGATGGGGGCTTTGAATATTAAAAGATACGAAATATATTTTGCTGATCTCAATCCCTCCATAGGGAGCGAAATAAAAAAAGAGCGCCCCGTCATCATAATCAGCCAAGATGAAATGAATAATTATTTAGATACAGTCGTTGTCTGTCCATTAACCTCTAAATTGCATCCACTATGGAGAACTCGAATACAGATAAAATGCGCGAACAAAAATGCTGAAATTGCTGTTGACCAAATTCGCACCATTAGCAAGCAAAGGTTGAAAAATAAGCTTGATAAGTTATCCGATATCAAAGCCGCTCAATTACGCAAGCTAATAACTGATATGTACGGCGAATAATCATTTTTTCAGAAAGCTGATTTCCAGCGATTCGTTTTATCTCAAATTTCGTTGCTGAAGTATTTCCGGGATATCCAGGAGCTTCTTGAACATAGTGATGTCAGGACACCATGATCAACATGCATAGTGTCAAGTCCAAGAAGACGCTGAAGGAATTGAAAAGCTCGCTTGATCTTTATGAAATATTATAGTAGTTACTCAAGTGGCCACTATATCAAAAGGGCAGTATTTTAGAATTGGGATTTGCTTGAAGGGGAGGACGAAATAAATGACAAGAGAAGCGCAGGATGCAATTAAAGCAGGGATTCCGATTTTTATCGGGTATGTCCCTGCCGCCATTGCATTTGGAATATTATCAAAAGGGTGCGGCATCACCCTTCTGGAGTGTTTTATGTTTTCAGCGGTTGTCTTTGCCGGAGCCAGCCAGTTTATTGCCCTGAACATGCTGATGACGGGCATGGGACCGGGGGGTATCATATTAACCACATTGCTGGTGAATTTCAGACATTTTCTCATGAGTGCCTATCTGTCTACGAGAATTGCAAAGATGGCAAAGAAAAAAATATTTCTGATGGCCTTTGGTGTAACTGACGAGGTGTTTTCAGTCCTTTCCTTTAAAAAAGGAGAGCTATCTTCAAAATTTGTCTTCATCCTGCAATGGTCGGCATATAGCGCCTGGGTCAGTGGAACAGTGGCAGGGTATGTCCTGGGAGGATTTTTGCCGGAAATTCTGACCAAAAGTATGGGGGTCGCACTCTATGCCCTTCTTCTGGCTATTCTCCTGCCGGAAATCAAACAATCCGTCAAAGTCTTGATTCTGACCATTGCTTCAGGGGTTTTAAATACCCTTCTGATTAAACTGGATGTTCTTCCCAATGGCTGGAATATTATTGTCTGTATCCTTGCCATTGCCCTGGCAGGGTCATTTTTCATCACCGGGGAAGTTAAGGAGGAAGTATATGAATAGTAGTCTGATCCCTCTTATCCTGGGGATGGCAGCCGTGACCTATGGCCCACGGCTGATGCCCTTCCTTTTGATGACCAACAAACAGATTCCGAAAAGGCTGGATGCTTTTTTAAAATGCATACCTGCGGCCGCCATCGGCGCTTTGATCATTCCCGGCGTATTCAGCGCAACGCCTGACATGCCCATGGCAGCAGCTTCGGGTATGGCGTTTACCATGATCTTTGGTTTGTGGCGCGGGGGAATTATCATCCCGGTTCTGGGATCGGTAGCCGTAACCTGTTTGATTTTATTTTTTGCAGGATAAAAGGTGCTGTTATGGATCACAATGTATTGATCATGAATAACATGAAAAAACTCGGGTTTTCCGAATATGAATGCAAGGCCTATTTAAAGCTCCTGGAAGAGTTCCCACTAAATGGATATACCCTGAGTAAAAACTCCGGGATACCCAGATCCCGGATTTATGAAGTTCTGAAAAACCTCATCGATAAACAGATGGTGTTTGAACAGACCGAAGAAAAAAACAAACTGTATTATCCCGTGGAGCCGGATATTTTTATAAAAAAGCTTAAGGCCCACTATGAAGATGTTTTCTCCAACATTTCTGAATATGCCGGCAACCTTTACAGGGAAAAAAAGCAGGACGACAGGCTGGTTGTCATCAAAGGACGGCAGAATATTATCAGTTTTTTGAATCTTTTGATAAAAGGTGCTGAAAAAAGAATTGCCATGTCTGTCTGGGAAGAGGAAATGAAAGAGTTAACCATGGAACTGGAGAATGCATTGAAGCGGGGTGTCGTCTTAAGAGGAATTTATTTTGGAGAAAAGCCTCCTTATGAAACTCTGGTGCCCCATCGGCGCATCAAACGGTATATTGCCGAGAAAAAAGAAAGGTATATGTCCATCATTATTGACGGGACCCATACGTTGTCCGGTATTGTTTCCAGGGGGGAAGACAGCAAAGTGACCTGGACCCGGGATGAAGGGCTTATTGAAATCAGTGAAGACTATATTGCCCATGATCTTATTGTCAATCTGTACTCTGCTTCTTTGACGGTAAACGACTATATGGAATTCGAAGAATTTGCCGATACGGTACACAATCATTATTTTCACTACTCTGATGAAGAATTTGCCGCTTATAAAAAATTAACGTAAGGAGCCAAACAGATGTTTCAGTATTTTATCGTTGGCGCCCTTTTAGGATTTTCTGCAGGCCTGACACCCGGGCCGCTATTGACACTTGTGGTGTCAGAGACCATTTCATATAATATCCGGGCCGGGATAAAGGTTGCCGTGGCTCCGGTGATAACGGATCTGCCCATTATCGGGTTAACGGTATTGATCCTGTCCCGTCTGTCGGGTTTAAATGGCATACTGGGGATTATTTCCCTGGTCGGCGGGGTGCTGGTGCTGGTAATGGGAATCCAGGGCATCAAATCACAAGGCCTGGCGCTTGATATCCCCAAGGCTGCGCCAAGGTCTTTGACAAAGGGAATTCTTGTGAACGTATTGAGTCCGCATCCGTATCTTTTCTGGCTAAGTGTCGGCGCACCGACAATGACCAAGGCCAGGGATCAACATATGTTGGCACCAGTCACATTTTTGTTGGGTTTTTACCTGCTGATGGTCGGTTCTAAGGTTGTTTTAGCGATCCTGGCGGGAAAATCCAAAACTATTTTGACAGGTCAAGGTTATATTTTTACCATGAAGTTTTTAGGGGCCCTTCTTTGTGTGCTGGCTGTTTTTCTTTTCATGGATGGGATTCGTCTTTTCCGTACAGTGCAATGAAAAAATAAAACCGGCTGTACCCATAATGACAGTACCGCCGGTTTCGGTAAAAAAAAGAATGGTTATTTCCAGTCAAATTCCCGTGAAGTAACCGTATCTTCCATCCTCTGGATGCGGCGGTCAAGGTTTTCAAATTTCTTTTTGATTCTCTGGATGGCCGATTGCCTTGAATGAGAATAGGTATCATAAAATTCTGCATCATTTTCGTCTCGTATCGGGGAGACCGGTTCCATTTTCAGGAAAAGACCTGCCAGAAGATACATGACACCCACAGGCCAGAACCCGGTAAAAAGGAATAATAAAAGGGTGATGATTCTCAGCCAGAAAACACTGAAATCAAAATATTCGGCTATGCCCCGGCAGACTCCCATGAAGAGACCCCTCCGAGACCGGTAGATGCCGCGACTGGAGGCAAGGGTTTCAAATCGATCCTTGAGTCCGTTGTAATGCTGTCTGCATCTTTCAAACTGGAAATTGTGTTTATTTCCGTGATATCGTCTCATTTGTTGAAATCCTTTCTTTTGCGCTCAATCAGTATGGTTTCAAGCGCTTCAACCCGTTCTTCCATTTTAGTCAGCCCATGATAGATGTCCTGGATCATCCGGGTTTCTTCGGTCTGGGCCTGTTTGTTTTTCCCGGACAGTCCCCCGGACTTGGAAGCTCTGATGATTCCGATGATAACCAATCCGATGGTGGCGATAAAAAGAATTGCCCCGCCGATTGATATGCCTGCGATTAGTGCGCCCATCATAATTTTAATGCTCCGGTTGGTTTAGTGCCTGAAAGTTTATGCATCAACTTTATCATTATTCTTCAACGGTTGGGAAGATTTTAATTGATTGAGTTCGGCTTCGATTTCATCATCTGCCTCAAGGGCATCAAACTCGTTTTCAAGTGTTGAAGATCTGCCATAGTCCACAAGGTCGGCTTCGGCTTCCATCCTTTCGATCTGCTGTTCAAGCTCTTCAAATTTCTGCATGACTTCGGAGCTGTCGGCCCGTCGGATTTCCTGTCGGGCTCTTTTTTTGTGTGTGGCCCGAAGATGTCGTTGAACCAGCATTCTCTGTTTTTCCCGGGCGGATTTAAGTTTGTTCTCGAGTTCCTGAATATCATCCCGGTATTGTTCAATCATAACGGCGAGTTCAGTGACTTCAGTCTGGGTTGCTTCAGCTTTTTGTGTATACCGTCTTTTTTCCTGAAGTGCCTGCCGCGCCAGGTTATCTTTGCCCTTTTGAACGGCGAGCTCTGCCTTTTGGTTCCAGAATGCCTCCTTTTCTTCGATGTCATCCAGGAACCTTTGAACTTTTTTCTGGCCCGCAATGGCATTGGCACAGGATGATTTGATTTCAATCAAGGTGTCTTCCATTTCCCTGATCATGAGCTTGATCAGTTTTTCCGGATCTTCTGCATTGTCCAGCATGGAGCTGATGTTTGATGCGACAATATCTTTAAACCGTGTAAAAATTCCCATTTTGTTTCTCCTTGTGTTTTGCTGTTATGTTTTTGATTCAATCTATTGTTTCAACTTGCAGATAGAGTTAGCATTTTGTGTGCCAGAGAGGATTTGTTATAAAAAAGCATGGAATATTGAATGGTTATAGATATAAACAGAAAAAAGAGCTATAGCGATATGAACTTTATAGTGGTTTGAATAACCAAAGTTTAGTAAAAATATAGAAATATCAGGAGTTCTTCAGGTTGTCAGCCACAATTTCCACTATATGTCTGACTTGAATTCGGTTTTTTCTTTTATTCATTCCCCCGCGAAGCTGCAGCACGCATCCCGGACAATCGGTTACCAGAACATCGGCCCCTGTGTCTTCAACATGATCCAGTTTCTGTCGCAGAATCTCGGATGAGATCTCGGGAAATTCCAGGGAATAAGACCCTCCGAACCCACAGCAGACATCTTCGTCCTTGCAGGGCGCATAATCCAGACCTGCCGTCTGCAGAAGTTCACGCGGTTCCCGGGTCACACCCAGACCCCGGCACAGATGGCAGGGGGAGTGGTAGGCAACCCGAGTATGATTCTGAAGAAAATTCTCCGGCATCACCTTTAACACATTGACCATAAAAGAGCTGAAATCCATCAATTTGTCATGAAGGATGCTCAATTTTCTGGCCAGTTCAGGCTTTCTGGCCAGAAGCCGGGAATACCCTTCCTTCATGTGCGACCCGCAGGAGGCGCACAGCACAAGGATATAATCATAGCGCGCCGGTTCCAGGGCCTCCAGGTTTTGAACGGCCACTTCCATTGCGGTTTCCTCTTCGGCCATCATCATGGCAGGAAGGCCGCAACAACTCTGATCCATGGGATACTCCATCTGAACCTTGTTGCCGGCAAGAAGCCGAACCAGAGAAATGGCCTGTTCCGGAGACACAAAATCCACGACGCAGCCCCCGAAAAGAGCCACTCGGTACTTGGGATTTTGGATCTGCATCCTTATTTTTGGCCATTGGTCCCGGAACGGCTTTTCTGCAAGCGCCGGAAGGGTTCGAAAATCATGGGCCTTCCCAAAAATAAACGGCAGATGCCGCAGAATACCCGCGTCTTTTTTCACCAGGGGTTTTTGAAGGAAGGATGCCATCTTGAGCAGCGTATGAAACAATTTGCGGTTTTTCATGACCGCAGACAGGACAGTGTTTTTGGCAGGCTTTGCGCCCTCATCTTTCAGAATATTGCCGTACACTTTCTTGATGAGAAAGGGCAGATCGATATTGACCGGGCATACGGACTTGCAGGCCTGACAATTCAGGCAGTTCCGGACAATGGCCCTGGCATTGTCCTTTCCATGATAAAAATAGGTCAGGATCAGGCCGATGGCCCCGATATAGACATGTCCCAGGGTATGACCGCCGACTTTTCCGTAAACCGGGCAGACATTTGAGCAGGCCCCGCAGCGGATACAGCGCAGGGCCTCTGAAAAGACAGGGTCTTTCGCCAGCTTCAGCCGGCCGTTATCCAGAAACACAATGTGAAGAATCTTTTTTCCCGTGCCGGACGCCGCGCACTCTACGGCCCCGGTAATCCAGGTGACATAGGAGGTCAGGGCCTGGCCTGTTGCATTCTTGGGCAGAACCTTGATGATGCGGAGCGCCGCAGACAGATCCGGAACCAGCTTTTCAAGACCCACCAGAGCCACATGAACCCGGGGAAGTGTGGTGGTCAGCCTGGCGTTTCCTTCGTTGCTGATGATGCCCAGGGTGCCGGTTTCGGCAATGGCCATATTGGCGCCGCTGATGCCCATGTCTGCGGATAGAAAGGCCGGACGAAGCTCTTTCCGGGCCACCTTGACCATAAGATCGATGTCTTCCAGATCAACAGGCGTTTTTGTGACATCTCCAAAAAGGGTTCCCACCTGTTGCCGGGAGAGGTGAATGGCCGGCATAACCATGTGGGATGGGCCTTCGTGCCGCAGTTGAATGATCCATTCCCCGAGATCGGTTTCCGTTATTTTGAAACCATTTGCTTCCAGATGATCATTTAAATGGGTTTCTTCAGCAGTCATGGATTTGGATTTGACAATGGTTTTGACTTCATTGTCCTTTCCGATTTTAGCGATAATCTCGTTGGCTTCCTGAGCGGTTGCGGCCAGATGAACAATGGCGCCGGCAGCCTCTGCCCCGGCCTTGAACTGAAAAAAGAGGCTCTCTATCTGAGTCAGGGCCTGGTCCTTGCCCTGAGCAATCTGATCTTTCAAGGAATCCAGATCAATCCCCTCAAATGCTTTGGCGCGGGATACCTTGTAGGCAGACGCAAAATTGTCCAGGGCCTTTCTCAGAAACCGGTTTCCAAGGGCGGCTTTGACTTGGTTTTTGTAAGTCTTCATATTTTGGGCAGTCTGGGTCATGACGGGTGTTCCTCCATGATCAGAATATGAAGTTCCTGGGGGCCATGAACACCTATGGCCAGTACCCGTTCGATATCGGCGGTCCGGCTGGCGCCGGTGATAAAAGACATATAACCCGGAGGGGATTTCATTTTATCGACCAGCCAGGCGGAAAGGGTTGTGGCATCGGGAATAATCCGGGACGCGGGGATCCAGGCGATATGAATTTCACTGAGCATGGTGGCGATCCTTAAGTCTTCGGAACCGGAATCAAGCACAAGGGTGCCGGTTTCGGCAATGGCCCAGTCCGCACCGGTCAGCGCCGTATG